>DASVSV010000482.1:0-37719 GCA_036387915.1 Thermoanaerobaculia bacterium | reverse complement strand
ACGTTGCCGAAGGGTTCGTACTCCGCGGCGGTACCGGGCGTCAAACTCGAACTTCTGGGTCATCCCATTGGCGAACTGAAGGCGAGTCAACGGGCCGAACGGGAGATACTCGGCCGCCGCGATGATCCCGCTAGCAGCGGTCGGGCGGCCGGCGTGATCGCTCGTGTAAGTGACCGTAAGCAGGGTCGAGGGGTAGGCGATCGACTTGCGGTTACCATCGCGGTTGTACCCGTACTTGGTCGTGTATTCGTGAGGCAGGTTCGGGAACGACCGGACTTCCTCCCGCAGCAGGCCTCGGCGCTCGTATGCGTATCGAGTCTGCCCGGCGGGGTCGCCCATCCTGGTGAGATGCCCGATTCCGAACGTCCCTTCGTCATACGTCCATGTCACGGTTTCGCTGGTCGCGCCCGCCCGAGTGGAGGTGGCGGTCGACACGCGGCCCAGTGCGTCATACGTCCGAGTGGTCATCGCTCCGTTGGCATCCGTGATCGACAGGAGTTGCCCCGACGGCATCGTACATGTAAGCGGTCGTTCCCGTAACCGGGCTGACGGTTTGCGCGAGCTCATCGAAGTCGTCGTAGAGGTACGTCGTGACGTTCCCATTGGGATCGGTCACGCTCACCAGATTCCCATGGACGTCATAACTGTACGTCGTGCTGATGACCCCATTCGGCGCACCGGCCAGAGCCTGCGTCACTTGCTCCAGGAGGCCGGACGGGCCGTGAGCGTAGGTCGTGTTCGGCAAGGTGGCGGTGGCGTGGTTCTCATCGCGGATTGAAACCATTTGATCCGCGGCGTCGTACGCGTACTGAACGTAATGCTCGTCAGCGTGGGTCGTCCGCGTGAGACGGCCGAGGGCGTCATACGTGAACGATTGCTGCGTTTTCTCGACCCACGAGCCGTTTTCGCGCGCCAGTGTCCGCTCGAGACTCTTGTTGCCGGTCAGCGGATCATAACCGTACTCGATCCGTTCCCTCGGCTCGTCCAATTGCCCGCGGGTGAGCGACTGTACGCGTCCGCGCGAGTCATACACGTAAGTCGTCCGGCCGCCGCGCGGGAGCGTCTCGGATACCAGTGGTCCCGCCGACGCATAGGTGCGGGCGTGCGTGAGATCCGTCGCACACCATTCATCGAGAGCGACATCGCATCCGGGGACGGCTTTGACGGTGGAGGTCAGCAGCCGGCCCAGGGTGTCGTAGGTGAATTCGTGGGCGACGGCGTTTGCATCGCTGGTCCGCAGAACATTACCGAAGACATCGTAATGTTCGAGCCGACTGATATGGCCGGCCGCGTTCTTCGTGGCCGCCAGTTTGCCTCGCAGGAGTGCCGGTACAGTCGGATGTATGGGGTAATAGACGAACCGCGTGATGTCGCTGGCATCCGTACGGGGGCCGTCGGAGGACTTCGGACGACCGCCAGGCTGCGGCAGGGTCAGCCATGCGGCGTCGAAGTTGCCTCCGGGAGTGAATGCCGCGGCTTCCGTACCGTTGTAAAGCGTCGTCGTCGTCGTGCGCGTTGCGTAAACGCCGCCGGACCAGCCGGTCGCGCTTTGCGAAAGCGTGGTCCCGGTGAACGCGTCGTACACGAAGGTGCGGGTTCGCGACTGCTCGACCGCCGTGCCGCTGGCGGCGATCGACTCGGAGACGATTGCGGTCGGACGGTCGGGCCAGTTCGCGTCGCCGTATTGGTAATCGGTGGTCAGGGTCGCCCGCGTCGGCAGCAGGGTGATGGCGGAAAGGCCTTCGGTGGTCTGGCGGCAACGCAACGAATCTGTCGCTGGATCGCAACCCGACGGCTGGAGCGCGGTCCTGGTACGCACGAGCTTCCCGCGTACGCGATCTGCGCCTCCCGGCCCGTGGCGACATCCCGTAGAGCAGTGAGGCGGCCGTCCGATGCCCGGAACACGGCAACCTCGGTGGACCCGGCAGCGCGGTGTGAATACGTGGCGCTTCCGGCGTCGTAACGGAGCGTGCCGCGGGCGTCGGTGGCGCTGGGCCAAGTCTGGCGGAACGTACTTCCACCGCCACGAAATGTCACCACCTCGTTTTCCGCGCTGACCACCGAAACCACCGTTTCGCCGTTGTCGATGCCAGCCATCAATCGCCGCTCGAAGAGCGTCGTGAATCCGCGTCCGAACAGTGCAATCACCTGTTCGTCACTGTTGTACGTGCGAACGAGTCGCTGATTGCTGATCGGAGGCAGCGGATCGACGTCCGTCACTCTCACGTTGCCGTCGGTGAAGTAGACCGGGTCGAGACTGCAGCATCCCGGACCGTCACAGCCGATGGACGCCTCATCGGTGGCAGTCCCGCAGGCTTCGGCTTTCACGATCAGTGTGATCTGTTGGGATCCGGACGGGCGGGGAACTTCCGTCACGATTGGTGACAACGTGTTGTTGATCCCCATCCACCGTGCAACCTCCACCTCGGGATGTGTCGTGCCGTCGGCGTCGACCCATGCCTTGCGATAGAGGTAGAGGTTGCCGGTCGGCCGTTTGAAATCGAAAGCGATCGTGGCCGTTACTGCAGGAACGCCGGTCGCGGCCGGGAGCATCGACTTTTGCACAGTCAAATCCACGGACGGTTCATAGGTCTTTGCGGGGGTTTGCGGACCGGATAAGCCGATGAAGGCGGAGTTCGTGGGCACTGCATCGCCACCAATGACCAGATACGACGCGCCACAGGTCATGGCCGCGGCCTCGTAGACGGTCGGCGTCCCACAGACGTTCGGGAGGTCCACCGTGAAGGTATGCGACGTTGCGCCGTCGGCCGGCCGCTCCTCATGCACGACGTCGCGGATATTGCCGTTGCGAAAGAGCCGAAGGTATTGATGGCCCGGTTTCAGGTATTTGAACGTGCCGCTCACGGTCGCCGTGGCGACACCTGATGCGGGGTCCGGCGGTCCGATTGCCAATGTCGCGGTCGGTTTTTGTTCGGTGTCGATGGTCTTGGGACCCGAATAGGCAATCAACGACGGATCGGCCGGCACTGGATTTCCGCTCCCGGACGACGGAGCTCCGCACGTCATCGCCGCTGCTTCAAGAACCAGCGGACCGGCGACGCAGTTGATGTTCGTCGTGAATGTCCACGTGTGGTTCTGCACATTCGGAGGCGGAGCAGTGGAGCCCAGAACGTCGTAGAGGTTTCCCTCCCGGAACACTCGGATGTGCTGGTAGCCGTTCGTCAACGTCATAAATTGTGCGTTGACGGTAATGGTTACGCTGCCAAACGCGTCGGGGGCCGATGCATTGAAGGAAACCGACGGCTGGTTGTTTTGCGAGACGGATTGCGGGCCACTCTGGCCGGTCTGTGGCCAGCAGTGACCGTCCGATTCCGTGAATCTGCAGCTGGCGCTGCCCTCGATCGTGTGCGGATCACTTCCCCAGCAACTCGTAGGAACGTTGAACGTCGCCGAACAGGCGGGCGTGCTACACGACTGTGTGCTTGTATAGCCGTCCACCAGCAGTGACACACTCGATGCGCCGCAACCGCCCTGCGTGGATACCGTCACCGGCATCACCCCGTGTGCGTCACGACCTCCTACCGAAACCGAAACCGGGCAATCGGCGCGTGCGGAAACAATCGACAGGAGACTACAAAGCACGAACACTCCAGCCGCATAGGCGGATCGATATCCACTCATCATCTCTCCTCGAACCCCACGGCCGGAACGGCTCGTGAACTGCCTGCGGTGACGAGTATGAGCCGCTGTATAGACACCATTCGAGAACCACTGTGGTCAGGTACGTGAGGCAGAGCACGAACGTCCAGGAATCAGTAGAGTTGCCCTGAGCATGCAGGGTGGACGCCGTACGGCGGAACGGCCATTGTCGTGCGATGCGGCCCGCTCACAACAACACGCAAAGCGTTACTGTGCGATGACGTAGCGTCCGCGTCCCTGGCGTTTCGCTTCGTACAGCGCTTCGTCGGCGCGGCGCTTCAACGTGTCCGGCGAGTCCTCGGGGGACGCGGAGGCGAGACCGAACGACGCGCTGAACTTGCGGGCCGCCTCGTTGAAGCGGAACGGTGTCCGGGCCATCCGTTCGTAGATCGACTCCACGACTTTGACCGCCCCTTCGACGGGCGTGCGTGGAAAGAAGACCGCGAACTCGTCGCCGCCCACGCGCGCGAAGACGTCCGAGGAACGGAGCTCGTTGCGGATCAGGCTCGTGAACGTCATCAGCGCCGCGTCGCCGGCGGCGTGGCCCAGCTCGTCGTTGATCGGCTTGAAGTGGTCGAGGTCGAGCAGCGCCAGCGTGCCGCCGCCGGCCAACTCGTCGCGCAGCACGGCGTCGAAGTGGCGGATGTTGTAGACGCCGGTGAGCGCGTCGTGCGTGGCCAGGCGGCGGAGCTCCTCCTCGCCGGCGACGTTGTGCAGCGTGAGGATGGTCGACGTCTCGACCTCCCCCGGGAAACGGAACGGCACCGCGTTGGCGTCGTATGGCTGCGTCGCGATCTCGACGCGCTTTTCCTCGAAACGATCCAGCCGCGCCCACCACCCCTCCGCCTCCCCTTCCTGCCGGAGCAGCGGACTCACGTCCATCCCGAAGTAGAGCGTCCCGAAGAGCTCCTCCGCCGCGCGATTCGCATACAGCAACTGCTGCATCGCGCTGACGATCAGCAGCGGGTCCGGCACCGCGTCGAACGCGGCCTTCAGGTAATGCTGCTCGGTGACGTCCTCCATGATCAGGTACGCGTGGGAGGTCCCCTCGTGCTCGAACGAGTAGCAGCGCACGTTGGCCATGCGCGCCGCGCCGAGCGCGTGATAGACGGCCGACCAGGCCGTGCCGGAGCCGCGGGCGATGAGCTGCTCGATGCGCTCCGGCTGCGTGAACTCGACCAGGTCGAAGAGGCCGCGGTCGGCGGTGTAGCCGATCGTGTCCAGGAACTGCCGGCGGAACGAGTCGCTGCCGTCGACGACCCGCCGCGTGGCCGAGTCGATCAGCACCGACGGCGCCGGCGCCGCGCGCAGCACCGACTCGAAGAGACTCTCCGCCCGCCGCTTCGCGCGCCGCGCTTCGGCCTGTTCCAGCTCGCGGTCGATCGCGACGGCCAGGCGCGTCAGGCGATGTTTCAACAGATAGTCGTGCGCGCCGGCGCGCATCAGCTCCGCCGCCGTCTCCTCCCCGATCGCGCCCGACACGACCACGAACGGCACGTCGATCCCGCTCATCCGATAGATGTCCAGCGCCTCGGGCGCGCTGAAGCGAGGCAGGTGGTAGTCGCTGATGATGGCGTCGAACTGTTTCTCGAAGAGCGCGTCGCGCATCTGGTCGCTGGTCTCGACACGCGTCACGTCCGGCTCGAAGCCGCCGCGCTTCAACTCGAGGAGCAGATGGGCGGCGTCGAGGTCGGAGTCCTCGACCAGCAGCAGGCGCAGCGGCTTCTTCACGCGTGCACCATCGCATCCGCGCCGGTCGTGAAGTAGATCGTCGCCCCCTTCTCGATCTCCCCTTCCGCCCAGACCCGGCCGCCGTGGCGCTCGATGATCTTCTGCACCGTGGCCAGGCCGATGCCGGTGCCCTCGAACTCGCGCGTCGTGTGCAGGCGCTGGAACGGACGGAACATCTTCGAGGCGTGCACGGGGTCGAAGCCGGCGCCGTTGTCGCGGACGTAGTACGCGCCGGCGTTCTGGCCGAACTCGATCCGCGCCTCCGTTTTGTGGCGCGTGAACTTCCACGCGTTGTTGACCAGGTTCTCCAGCACCGCGCGCAGGAGGCGCTCATCACCGACGGTCTGCACGCCTTTGCGGATCTCGAAGCGCACGCTGCGCGTCGGGTCCGACTGCTGCAGCGAGTCGGCGATGCTCTGCGCGATGCCGCTCAGGTCGACCGACTCGCGCTTGATCTCCGCGCGCGTGAGCCGCGTCATCTGCAGCAGCCCGTCGATCAGATCGCGCATCTGGCGGCAGCCTTCGTGGATCCAGCCGAAGTACTCCTTCGCCGTCGCGTCGAAGAGGTGCGAGTAATCGAGCTCGACGGCCTGCAGGAAACCGTCGATCGAGCCGAGGGGGGCGCGGAGATCGTGGGAGACGGAGTATGCGAACGACTCCAGGTCCTTGTTCACCGATTCGAGCTCGACCGAGCGGCGGCGCAGTTCGACGTCGCGCTGCTGCATCTGCGCGAGCAGGTCGTTCATCGACGCGGCCGCGCGACCGGCCACCCCGCCTCCCGCATCGACGCGCAGCGAATAGGCGTTCTCGCGCGATGCTTTGCCGGCCACGTCGGCAATGCGGCGCAGCGGCGCGGTGGCGGTGCGCGCGAGCAGCATCCCCGCGAGTGCGCCGAGGATGGTCGCGGCGACCGCGGCGGCGCCGAGGATCGGGAACATCGCGCGCAGCTTCCGCTCGAGCGGCGCGGAGGTGACTTCCACGCACGTCGTCCCCGTGGCCGTCGTCGCGCAGCTCACTTCGCCGGGCAGCAGCCGCGCGCCGAAGGTCGGGCGAGCCACATTCTCGCCGCGCGTCTCGGACAGCAGCTTCCCCGCGGTGTCGTACGTCTTCGTCGACGCGATGTACTCCGGCGCATGCGCGGCCGCCTGGGCGCGGGCGTCGCGCACGGTCATCCAGACCGCCGCCGCGGCGGCCAGAAGCGCGGCGAGCAAAGCGACGACGGCAACGACGAGTGGAGCTATTCTCTCGATCGGACGCATGACACGTTTTTTGCAGACGCGTCTGCAAGAAGTTCGCCTCAGGGGTCGACCAGCAATGAACAGTACGCGCGCGGCACGTGCGCTTTTTTGTGTGGCGGTGTTTGCCCTGGTCTCGCGATGCGGCGAGAAACCCGACGCGAACGCGGCAGAGACGCCGGCCCTCGAGGTCCGCGGAGCCGTTGCTCCCGCGCAGATGGCCGTCGCCGCCGCTTCCATCGACGGCCGCGTCGCGGAAGTGTTCGTGCAGGAAGGCGCGCCGGTCCAACCCGGCACGCTGGTCGCGCGCATCGTCAACGCGGTCATCGAGCGCGATCTCGCTTACGCGAAGGCACAGGTCGCCGCCGCCGAGCTCCGTCTCCGCGACGCCCGCCGCCCGCTCGCCCAGACACTGATCCTCGGCGACTCCGGCGCCCGCGAGCGCGCCTCCGCCGAGATCCTCAAGAACCGCGAGTCCAAACGCGACCGCTATCGCGAGCTCTACGCCTCGCGCGACATCTCCAAGCAGGAGCTCGAGGACGCGGAGAACGAGTACGCCTCGGCGCTGCGCGACTGGCTGGTCGAGCGCGAGCGCGCGTCGCAGAAGGTCATCCAGACCGACACCGGCGTGCTGCAGCTCGAGCTGGAGCGCGCGAAGGCGGAGGTGGCCTTCGCCACCGAGCGCCGCGCGCTGCTCGACGTCAAGGCGCCGATCGGCGGCGTCGTCACCCGCGTCCACGCCCGCATCGGCGAGAGCATCTTCACGCGCGACCCGGTCGTCGAGATCGCCAACACCGCCACCGTCGAGGTGCGCGGCCTGATCGCCCCGGAGCTCACGCGCTACGTCCGCCGCGGCATGCCGGTCGAAGCGAAAGTCTTTACAGTCCCTCCCCGCCGCTTCACCGTTCCGATCAAGAACGTCCTCCCCGCCGCCGGCGGCGCGACGCTGATCGTCGAGCTGCCGAACCCCGACGGGGTGCTGCAGGAAGGGCAGACCGCGGTGGTGACGGTCAAATGAGAAGCGTGTTGCTGGTTGCTGGTCGCTGGTTACTAGTGCGTTTCGGTGGAAGCGTTGCTCGTTGCTCGGCAGGGGTGCCGACTCGCGAGAAGGCACATCGGCCGAGCAACGCGTTTTTCGTTGCTCGTTGCTCGGCAGAGGGGCGTTTCCGCGAAAAGGCACCAGCAACCAGCAACCAGCAACTAGCAACCGCTCTCCTGCTCGCGCTGCTCGTCACGCTCCCGGCCCACGCGCAAGTAACGATGACCTTCCCCGCCGCCATCGAGCGGGCCATGCGCACGCGCGCGTCCACGACGACGTATGCCGATCACGCGGCGATCCTCGACGCGTTGCCGTTCCGCACGTTGCCGACCGTGCGCGCGGAGACGTCGTTCAGCAGCGCGGAGAATTTGAACCTGCTCTCCGAGAGCGTCGGCCGCATCGACGCCTTCACGGCCGTCGTGTCGGTCGACTATCCGCTGCTCGATGCCGGCTCGGAGCGCCGCCGCGTGGCCGCGCTGCGCGCTGACGCGCAGATCCTCCGCCGCCGCGCGGTCGACGAAGCGGAGGACGTGTTCCGCGAGACGCTCGAGGCGTTCGCGCAGCTCTACACGGCCGAGCAGCGTATCAACCTGCTGCACGACGGCGCTGCCCGCGCGGCCACGCTGCGCCAGCGCGCGCGGACGATGCTCGACGCCGGCGAGATCTCGAACATCACCGCCACGCAGTGGCAGGACCAGGCGCTGGCCACCGAGTCGCAGCTCGTCGACCTCGAACTGCAGCGCCTCGAAGCGGAGACGCGGCTCAAGCAGCTCATCGGCGATACCTCGGGCGAGGGCTTGCGCGCGACGCTGACGCTCGACGACGAGCAGCCGTTCCTCCGCGAGATCAAAGTGGACGCGATCGTCGAGACCGACGCCGCCGTTGCGCGCGCGTCGCTCATGCAGGAGCGCCAGCGGCTGGCGCTGCAGGAAGCCGTCGCGTTGCGGAGGCCGCAACTGCTGCTCTCCGCGTTCGGCGGCGTCGCCGCGGTCCCGAGCTCGTTCCGCAGCGATTCCGAGGCAGGCGCGTTCGGCATCTACGGCATGCGCATGACGCTCTCGCTGCCGATGTTCGACTCCGCGGCCGCGCGCCGTCTGGCCGAGGCGCGGCTGCAGCTGGAGGAAGCGAATCGCGTGCGGAACCTCACCGAAACCGCCACGCGCAATCGCATCGACCTGCTGTGGCTGGCCATGGCCGCCGCCGAGAAGCGCATCAAGCTGCTCACCGACGCGGTGAAGGTCGCGAAGGAGCGCCATGAGTCGGTGACCCGGCTCGTCCTCGCCGGCGTGCGCGCCGAGGCCGATCTCGTCGAGACGTCGAACGCCGTGGCCCGACGCGAGAGCGATCTCCTGGCCGTGCGGGTCGACCGCTGGAAGCTGCAGCAGCGAGTCCGCTATGCCGGGGAGAACCGCGCGCCCACCCCGCTGCAGACCGCGAGCTGGTGACGATGCTCTCCGTCCTCATGACCACCGAGGGCACGTATCCGTACAGCGCAGGCGGCGTCAGCACCTGGTGCGACGCGCTGCTGCGCAATACGCCCGACGTCCGCTGGACGCTGCTCCCGCTGATGATGAATCCGCACGTCGAGCAGCAGTTCGATCCTCCCTCCAACGTGCGGCGCATCATCAACGTGCCGCTGTGGGGCATCGAAGAGCCGGCGGAGTTCAGCAGCGACATTCCCTTCGGCCAGCTCTACGACCGCAAACGCCACACGACCGCCGAGACCGTCGAGCGCGAATTCCTGCCGCCGTTCCGTGAGCTGCTGCGCATCATCTGCGTCGACCCCGGCGACTCCGCGACGCTGGGCCGCGTCTTCGTGCAGCTCGAGGACTACTTCCGCACGCACGATTACAACGAGACCTGGAAGTCGCAGCCGGTCTGGCGCGCGTTCAAGGAGAACGTCGAGGAGTACAGCCGCGCGCTGGCGTTCAAGCATCCCCGTCCCGGTCCCGACCATCAGCTCCCGTCGATCTTCGACCTCACCGAGACGCTGCGCTGGCTGTACCACTTCCTGATCGTGCTCACTGTGAAGGTGCCGAAGACCTCGGTCACGCATTCGACCGCGGCCGCGTTCTGCGGCATCCCGTGCATTACGGCCCGCGTGCGCAACAACACGCCAATGATCCTCACCGAGCACGGCGTCTACCTGCGGGAGCAGTACCTCTTTCTCTCCCGTTTCCGCCGTCTCTTCTTCTGCAAGCAGTTCCTGCTGAACCTGATTACGGCGGTCGTGCGCGCGAACTATCACTTCGCCGACATCGTGGCGCCGGTCTGTCACTACAACACACGCTGGGAAGTGGCGCACGCGACGCCGCAACAGAAGATCCGCGTGATCCACAACGGCGTCGATCCTGATTTCTTCGCCGCGTCGCCGAAGCTGCACGGCGACCCGCACGTCGTGGCCACGGCCCGCATCGATCCATTGAAGGACATCGAGACGCTGCTCCGCGTGGCGGCGCGCATGAAGCCGACGCACCCGCGCGTGAAGTTCACGGTTTTCGGTGCCGTCGCCGACGAGACGTATTACAAGCGCTGCCTCGCCCTCCGCCGTCACCTCGGCGTGGAAGACACGGTCACGATCGGCAGCGCGACGGACGACGTCGTGGCCGCGTACCGCGATGCGGACGTCGTCCTGCTGACCAGCATTTCGGAGGCGTTCCCGTACTCGGTCATCGAAGCCATGTCGTGCGAGAAGGCGGTCGTGGCGAGCGACGTCGGCGGCGTCAGCGAGGCACTCGAAGGCTGCGGCGTCCTGGTCAAGCCGCGCGACGACGAACGCTTCGCCGCCGAGGTGGCCAGGCTCCTCGACAATCACCAGCTCCGCCTCCGCCTCGGCACCAAAGCACGCGCGCGGGTGATGGAGGATTTCCGGCTCGATCACACGATCGGGAAGTATCTGGAGTTGTATCGGAGCCTGGCCGCGTGAAGACAGTCTCACAGGCGCATAGGCTCATAGGCTCACAGGTGATGAGTGCCGCCTGTGAGGCTGTGAGCCTATGTGCCTGTGAGACTTCCCGGGGGGCGCGGTGAGCGCCGACGCCGTCGCCTCCGGCGCCGCGCACGACCTAGGGCAGCAGGTCATCGACCTGATCGGCATTCCGAAAGACCACTGGGAGATCGCGGCGCAGCTCGAGGTGCTGGGCGTACGCGACGCCGACGCGCGCAGCGATTACGGCGCGCGCGACGTGTTCGATCTCGCGGCGCGCATGTACGCCGATTTCCAGGCGGGCCGCTTCCGTTGGTATGTCGAAGGAGAAGACCCGCGCGAAGGGTCGCCGCTGCTGCGCTTCCTGCGGAACTACCTCACCGGCCTCACCTTCTCGCTGCCGATGGCATTACAGGCGGTGACCATGCTGGTGTGGGGCTATGGTGTGTGGGGCGCGATCGACATGGACCTGCGCACCGGCAGCGCCATCGCCCTCGGCTTCATCGCCAGCTACATCGTCACGGGCGGCTTCATGCAGACCATCGTCCGCCGCGGCCTCTTCTATCTCTATCAGCAGGAACAATGGCTCGCGCGCTGGACGGCCTTGCGGGCCTGGTCGATCTCCTTGCGCGTCGTGCTGGCCCTGCTGATCCCGGCGCTGGCGCTCAACGCGCTGTTCTCGATCTTACCGTGGTCCATCGTATTGACCGCGGCCGCGTATTACGTGGCGCTGTCGATTCTCTGGCTCAATTGGGCGCTGTTGTACCTCGTACGCAAGACGTGGCTCTTTCTGCTGACGACGGCGGTCGCACTGGTGGTCGTACTGATCGCGGCGAAAGCGTTCAATGCGACGCCGATCGCCGCCAATGCGCTCGGACTCGTGACCGCGGACGCGCTCAGCTTCGGATTGGCGCTGTTCCACCTCAACCGCGTCAAGATTGACGCGCGGCGTTCGGTGGTCAATCCGCCGCGGCTGACCGTCCTCGTCTATTCGACCTCGCGCTTTTTCCTTTACGGCCTGCTCTACAACAGCTTTCTGTTCGCCGACCGGATCATGGCCTGGACCTCGTCGACCGGCCGCGAGGATTTTCCGCCGTACGGCTTCTGGCTGAATGTCCGTTATGAGCTGGGGATGGACCTGGCCCTGGTCGTGGTGATGCTGCTCAGCGGTGTCGTCGAACATGCCACGCGGCGTTTTTCCGAGGAGCTGATCCCGCGCGAGAAACGCGTCAAGAGCGTCGACACCGGGCGCTTCCTCGACAGCACGCGCCGCGACGTCCGCCATCGCGTCGTGTCGCTGGCCGGTGCGTCGATCGTCGCTTTCGCCACGACCGTCATCGTGGCTGTGCTCCTGCGCGAGGCGTCGTCGCTGCCCATTCACGCCGCCATGCAGACCACGACCACCACGAACGTCTTCATGGTGGCCGCGGTCGCGTACGTCGTGTTCATGTTCGCGCTGCAGAACATCCTCATCCTGCTGACGCTGTCGCGCGTGGAGCTGGTCGTGCGCGCGGTGGGCATCGCGCTGGCCGTCAACGTGGCGGTCGGCTTCGTCTGCAGCCGCGCCATTCACTACTCCGCCGCCGTTTTCGGACTGCTCGCCGGCGCGATCGCGCTGGCCTTTCTCACCGGCCGCGCGATGCGCACGGTGCTGAACGACCTCGATTATCACTATTACGCCGCCTATTGACCATGTACGCGCTGCTCGGCATCGACACGGTTCTGCGCATTACAGGGGCGCTGCTGTTCCTGTTCCTGGCCGTGCCGGCGCTGGCTCGCAAACGTCCGGCCGCGCTCGACCGCATGCAATGGTTCTGGTGGAGCGCCGCGGCGGCGCTCGTGGGCGTCACGGTCCTCGGGCAGTTGCTGATGCTGCTCAATGTGTTCTCGTCGGCGACGCTGCTGCTGGTCATTGCGGCGCTGGTGATCACGGTGCGGGCGCGGATGAGCGGCCGCCCGCCGGCCACGCTGCTGCGCGCCTGGTATCGCGACGTCGTTCTCATTTCGCTGCATACCCTGGAAGGGCGCGTCAACGTGCGCCGGCGCCTCCGCCGTGGATTCCGCCGCATGCGCGCATCGCTGGCGAACGCCGAGCCGCGCTCGCGCCGGCACGCGATCGCCTGGACGGTGCTGATCCTCGTGGCCGCCATCGCCCGCTTCTACCGCCCCTTCATCACCGCGAACCTCGGCTTCTCCGACACCTACGTGCACCTCTATCTGGTGCGGCTCATGGAGCAGGGGCAGCAGGTCGACCCGGCCTGGGGACCTTATCCGCGCGGCATGCATTTCCTGCTGATGGCCATTCGCGAGCTGACCAACGTCGACGCCATCCTGCTGATGAATTTCTTCGGCCCGGCGGCCGGCGTGCTGATGACGCTCGCCGTGGCCGACACCGCGCGCCGCCTGACCCGCAACGTCACCGCCGGCATCGTCGCCGGCGCGCTTTTCGCCACCATGCTCGGCGGCGCGTCGCAGTACTTTCTCCTCGGCGGCAGCATGGCCACCGATCGCGTGTCCGAGGCGGCGGATTTCGTGAAGCTCTCGTACAAGGACATCCCCGAAACGCGCAGCGAGTTCGACGTGCTGGCGACCGTGTTCCAGCGCCAGACCGCCACGCTGCCGCAGGAACTGGCCATCGTCTTCCTCTTTCCCGCGGCGATGTTCCTCTTCTCCTGGATCCGGCAGCGCAGCCGCTGGCAACTGAGCGGCTATCTGCTCTGCACGGCCGCCATCGCCGCGACTCATCCCGGCGTCCTCGTGCCGCTCGTGCTCCTCAGCGGGATCACCGTGCTGGTCACGCTCGCACCATGGCGGGACATCGGCACCGCGATGCTCACCGGAGCCGCCGGCGTCGTCCTCGGCTCGACGTGGATGCTCGCGTTCATCGCGTATCCGACCAGCGACCGCGGCGACGCCGAGCGCGCCAGCGATGCCGGTTCCGCGGCCGCGTATTACTTTCCGTTCCTCCGCGGCGGTGCGGACGCGACCATCGTCACGTACGTCGCCATTACGCCGTTTCTGGTTGCCTGCGCGGTCATCGCGCTGATCCTGCTCGTTCGCGCGGGGTTCATGCGGAAGCACCGGCGAGGCGCCGGTGGAACGGCCGGCGGGGCGCCGGCACCACAGGCACCGGTGCTACAACTGGGTTATGTGTGGGCGTCGCTGGTCGTGCTGGTCTTCACGTACACGCACGTCGCGTCGCGCTTCCGGTTGCCGGAGATCGTGGAAGTGCGGCGCAACGCGGCGTGGCTGGCCATGGCGATGGCCATCCTGCTCGGTGTGGCCACGGTCGAATTGCTGCGCACGCGCGTCACGAAGATCGCGGCGATGGCGATCGCCGTTTTATGGCTGTGGCGCGTACCGGTGACCGGTGCGCACGACCGGCTGATCGACTACTCCGGTTACAGCTCGATGGCGTACGCCGTCCTGGAGATCGAGCGCGACCTGGAGCCGTTCACCTGGACGCTCATCACCTACGGTCAGGAATTTCCTATGGTGCTGGGCCGCGGCTTCCACCTGACCGCCGTCGACTTCCTGGAGCGCTACGATCCGGTCAGCGCGCGGCTGGAGATCCCGACGCCGTACATCTTCATCGCCGTCGAGAAAACGCCCCATCCGTTCGAGATCAACACGTGGGCGGCGCGGTTCTCGCGCGCCGACATCCAGCGCCGCCTGGCGACCTGGTGCTTTCTCTACCAGCGCACGCACCGCGACATGCGCGTTTTTCGAGACGACGAAAACGTGCGCGTCTACATGATTCATCGTAATCTTCAGGTCAGCTCGCGATGACCACCACCCGCCTCCTTCTGCGCCGACGTCCCGAGGTCCATGTGGCCGCGGTAGTCCCGGCTTACAACGTGGCCATGAACCTCGGCGAAGTGCTGCGCCAGATGCCGGTGCTGTTCAAGACCGTCATCATCGTCGACGACGCCTCGCGCGACGAAACGGTGGCCGTCGCCGAGCGTTACGCGCAGCTCGACCCGCGCATCATCCTCGTCCGCCACGACGTCAATCGCGGCGTCGGCGGCGCGATGATCACCGGCTATTCGAAAGCGCTGGAGGCCGGCGCGGACATCATCGTGAAAGTCGACGGCGACGGGCAGATGCCGCTCTGGCTGGCGCCGCAGCTCGTGCAGCCGCTCATCGACGGCGTCGCCGATTACACGAAAGGCAACCGCTTCCGCGATTTCCAGGCCGTGCGGGCGATGCCGTTCATCCGCCGTATCGGCAATGTCGCGCTGAGTTTCCTGTCGAAAGCGGCCACGGGCTACTGGCAGTGCTTCGATCCGACGAACGGCTTCGTGGCCATTCGCGCGGACGTGTTGACGCAGTTGCCGTTGAAGAAAGTGGACGAGACGTATTTCTTCGAGACGTCAATGCTCAGTCATCTCTACGTCCTCGGCGCGGTGGTCAAGGAAGTGCCGATGCCGGCGCGCTACGCGGGCGAGACGTCCAGCCTCTCCATCACCCGCGTGGTGCGGCAGTTTCCGGGGAAGCTGGCCTGGTCGCTGATCCGCCGGCTGGTGCTGAAGAACTTCGTCTACGACTTCAATCTCGAGTCGTTTCACATCCTGGCCGGCGTGCCGCTGCTGCTGACCGGACTGCTGTACGGCGGCTACAACTGGTGGTGGTATGCGACGCGGAACCTGGCCGCGCCCACGGGCACGGTCGTCCTCTCCGCACTCTTCATCACCCTCGGCACGCAACTGCTGATCTCCGCGGTGAACCTCGACCTGCAGAGCATCCCCCGCGAGCCGATCAACGGCGGCGCGATCCGCCCCGTCGCCGCCGCGGAAGAAGAGACGCGCGCGTCCGCATCGCGCACTTTTCCGGATTAGACTTTCGGCGGATGGTTCTCGATCTCTCCAGGCTCCATCAGGTCGACGACGCGGGCTGCCTCTACATCTCGCCGGTGATCACCGACTGGCAGGTCGTGTCGTCGTACGGCGTCGACACGGTCATCGACCTCGAAGGAGGTCTCGACGAGTGCATCCCTTCCGTACCGAACGGCTGCCTGTACGTCTACTTTCCGATCTACGACGAGGAGCTCCCCGACCTGCAGAAACTCGAGGCGGTGGTGCAGCTTGGCGCGCACCTCGTGGCCAACGGCCATCGCGTGCTGTCGCACTGCGGCATGGGCTTCAACCGTTCCGCGCTCGTGGCCGGCCGCATCCTGCACCGCCTGGGCATGCCCGGACCGGAAGTCGTGGAGCGGCTGCGCGCGCGGCGTCCCGGCGCGCTGTTCAACGAGGTGTTTGCGGAACACCTGCGGTCGCTCTGAACTCGCGCGCGTGGCGCTCGAACTCTTCCCACGTCACGCCGAACCGCCGCTCGTAAAAGAGCACGCCGCCGTGAGGCTTCGACGCGAGGCGTGACACGTCGGCGCGGCGCGTCCACTCGCGCTGCCCGATCAGCATCCGCAGAAACGCTGTCGGCAGCAGGCCAAGCCACGTCTTGCGCTGTGACCGATAGAAGCGGCAGAGCCACAGCAGGCCGAGGCCTTCGCGGATGCCGATGCGGCGGCCAGTCCACGGCGCGCCGACGCGCAGCGGTGCGAGCGTCTGGAACAGCGAGCCGCGCAGACGATGGCCCTGATACAGCGGCAGCTCGAAACAGCGATCGAGCAATCCGCGGCGCGACGCGAATGCGACGCCGAGGAGATGCGACGCGTCGTGATCCTGATGGCCTCCTTCCCACGCCAGGCACCAGACTTCGTCGACCGGCTCGCTGACGCGCGCTTCGAGCAATGCGAGCGCGCGGTCGAGATGGCGGTGCAGCGCGCCATCGGGAATCGAGCTCTCGGAGCCGAGAAAGTGCACGCGGGCGAGGTCGACGCCGAGGAGGGTCAGGACGCGGCGGCTTTCCTCGTCGCGGACGTGCGACGGCGCGTCGCGTCCCTGGCCGTTGGTGAGGAAGGCGACGGTGACGGTCGCGCCGCTCCGCACGAGGTACGTGATGCGGGCCGCGGCCGCGATCTCGTCGTCCTGATGCGCGAACACGAAGAGCGCGTGCATCACAGATGGTCGGTGTCGGCCCACGAGAGCGCCCAGCGCACGCGGCGGGGGTCGAAGCGCGGGTCGAACACGTTCACGAGAAAGCGAAAGCGATGCGGCGAAGGAAGAAATCCCATGCGCAGCAGCAGCGGCAGCGACGGATGGCGCCAGGAGAGCAGCGCCGCGGCGAGGTTGATGCCGTGGCGTCTGGCCTGCGCGAAGGCTTGTTTGAGGAGCGGGCGCGCCGGGCCGGCGAGATCGGCGATGGCGAGGGTGCGGTAGCCCTTGAGCGTCGTTTCCCTTGTGACGATGTGGGCACCTTCGGTGCGGAGAGTCGTGTAATAAGGCGCTGCGAATCTTGCCGATGTCGCGTCATTGCCACGGGATTCGAAAGCGGCGGCTAAGGCCGCCGCACTCCATAAAGGACGGACGAACACGGGCGCGCGGAGGATGGGCGCCCATCCATTCGTGACCATCGCCGGCAGGACCGAGGGGCGGATTTGCCAGGCGGTGCTGAATGCGTAGTGGCCGCGAATGCTGTCGCGTGCGAAGCCGGCCACGCGCGAGAAGAGTCCCTGCCGCCGGTACGCCGGATCGGTCATCGCGTCGACGGCCAGCGCGGCGGAGTACTCGCGTCCTTCGAGCACGTACTGTTTGTCGACGAACGCGAGATGCGCCACCGGCCGCCCATCCGCCTCGGCGATGAAGGCCCGCGAGGCCGGAAAGTCCTTGGCGACGTCGTCCTCCGGGAAGCAGCGCCGGCGCAATGCGAGGATCGCTTCCGCGTCGGCGGGCGTCGTCTCGCGCAGCGCGATCATCGCACCCGCCGCAGGAGACGCGCGGTACGCGGCGGCACGACGATGGTGCCGCGCACGCGCTTCCCCGTCACCGCATCCTCATACTCATCGTCGTTGGGGACGCGCAGCGTTTTCGCGGACGCGTTGTAGGCGACGAAGCCGCGCTCGAAGAAACGGTGCGTGCCGGTGAATGTGGACTTTGGCTCGCCGAAGTCGAGGAGGAGCAAGTCGCTCTCGATCGTCGTGGCCACGTCGTGCTTCGCGATCACGGGCTGCGCATCGAAGAGCAGCGAGATGGCCACGATCTCCGCGATCCGCGCCGGCTGCGGCTCGTCGACATAGCTGATGTGCGCGTAGCGGACGTCCGGGAACTTCCGCCGGGCCGGGCCGATCAGGTTGCGCATCAGGTAAACGGTACTGTTCCACGGATCGCGGGAGTCGTTCCACGGACGGAGCACGAACCTCCCCTCGCGCGGAAACGTGATCAGGCTCTCGGTCACGTCCCAGTCGACGTGCGGCAGCACGTGGTCCGCCTCGCGATAGCCCTGATTGGTGACGATCAGGCGCACGCCCTCGCGCCGGAGGTTCTGCAGGAAGCCGGCGAAGGCCTCGTCGTACGGCAGCTCCGGATGCCGCAGTTTGTACTCGGCCAGCGCCTCGGGATGCACGCTGTGCGAAGTGGTCGTGTCGAAGAAGATGCCGTCGTAGCCGAGCGCGCGCAGACGGCGGGCCAGCATCTCCGCGCGTCCGCGCTGGTGCTCGCGCGTGGCCGGATCGTAGTAGTACGCGTCGGAATCGGCCGCGCCGAGGTGGCCGCGGAGAGGGCGCTCGTTCAGAACCATGGAACGCGGCTGACGGCTGTGCCACAGCGTCCGCAGCGAGTGGTAATACGCGACCGACCATTCGTAGAGCGCCAGGCGCGTGCCGCGCGCGTGCAGCGCGTCGACCTGCGCGCGTGGCAGCGGGTCGTGCGTCACCAGCACGTTGAAGCGCGAGTACCACTCCAACTCGCGCGGAGACAGCGGGGTGGCGTAGTGGAAGGCGATGCCTCCCCGCCGTTCCTCCGCCGCGAGGGAAAGACTGACGAGCAATGCCACAGTCAAGAGCCGCAGATGGGGCATAGTGCCTGCATCCTCCACGCCTGAACAGTACGGTATGACCACCACCACATCGACGAACCGCCTCGGCGCGCTCGCGCGCGTCGCCGAGTTGTTGCGTACTTCGCGCCCCACGCGCGAGACGCTGAGCAGTGTGCTGGAGTCGATGCCGGAGATCGTCCCCGCGGATGCTTACGCGATCTGGCGCTACGACGTGCGGGCCGAAGAATGGCACATCCTCGCCAGCGCCGGCCTGTCGCGCGACTACGTCGGCCACACGGTCGCCGAGCCGCACGACGACGGCCCTCTTCTGCACGGGCCGTTCGTGGTGCGCGACGTCCTGACCTCCCCGCTCCTGGCAGCGCGGCGTCAGCTTTATGAAGCCGAGGGGCTCCGCGCGCTGTTTGTCCTGCCGCTGCACATCGGCGGGCATGCCGCGGGCACGATCGCCTGCTACTTCCGCGAGCCGCGAGAGATCAGCGAGGAAGAGATGCAGATCTCGCGCGTGCTGGCCGACATCGTCTCCGCCGCCATGTCGGCGCGGAAGTTCGACCGCCTGGCGGAAGTGGCGCGCACGCTGTCCGGAGAGCTCGACGTGCATCGTCTCGTGCAGGCCGTCACCGACGCGGCAACGCAGATGACGAACGCGCAGTTCGGCGCGTTTTTCTACAAGGTCGTCAACGACGCGGGTGAGGCCTACACGCTCTACTCGATCTCGGGCGTCCCGCGCGAGGCATTCTCGAAGTTCCCGATGCCGCGCAACACGGCCGTGTTCGCGCCGACCTTCGACGGCAGCGGCATCGTGCGCAGCGCCAACATCCGCAAAGACCCCCGTTACGGCCACAACGCGCCGTATCACGGCATGCCCTCCGGCCACCTGCCCGTCGTCAGCTACCTCGCCGTCCCGGTCGTGTCCCGCTCCGGCGAAGTCCTGGGCGGTTTGTTCTTCGGGCACAGCGACGAGGGCGTCTTCACGGAGAACGAAGAACAGATCGTCGTCTCGCTGGCCGCACAGGCCGCGGTCGGTATCGACAACGCGCGGCTGTACGACGCGCTGACCCGGAGCGAATCGCGCTACAGATCGCTGGCGCTCGCGGCGTCGACGCGGCAGGCCATCTGGACGAGCGCGCCCGAGAAAGCGTTCGACTGGCTCGAGACCGTTCATCCCGCCGACCGCGAGCACGCGGCTGCCGTGGTCGCTGCTGCAACGGAGTCGCGCGCGCCGTTTCGCGAACAGTTCCGCATGAGCAGCGGGAGTGGGGGCTATCGCTGGCACGAGGTGCGTGGCGTGCCGATGCTGCGCGGCGACGGGACGCCCGCGGAGTGGGTCGGCACGACCACGGACGTGCACGACGAACGGGTGGCGGACGATCATCTGCGCTTCCTGGCCGAGGCCGGAGAGGTGCTGGCCTCGTCGCTCGATTACGAGACCACCCTGCGGAACGTCACCGAGCTGGCGGTGCGCACCATCGCCGACTGGTGCGCCGTGGACGTCGTCGACGACCAGACCGGCGGCTATCGCCGCGTCGCGGTGGCGCACGTCGATCCGGCCAAAGTCGAGGTCGCGCGGGAGCTGCAGCGCCGCTATCCGCCGCGGCCCGACGACGACACCATCGCGCGCGTGATCCGTACCGGCAAGCCGGAGTGGATGCGCAACATCCCGCCGGAGGTGATCGACGCCGCGGCCCACGACGACGAGCACCGCCGCCTGCTGCGTGAGCTCGGGCTCCGCTCCTTCGTCACCGTGCCGCTGACGTCGCACGGCCAGGTTCGCGGCGTGATCTCGTTCGTCCTCTCGTTCGAATCGGGCCGGACGTTCAGCGAGAGCGATGTGCGCCTGGCGGAGGAGCTGGCCCGCCGCGCGGGCGTGGCCATGGAGAACGCGCAGCTCTACAGCGCCGCGAACGAAGCCAATCGCGCGAAGGACGAGTTCCTGGCCACGCTCTCCCACGAGCTGCGCACCCCGATGACCGCGGTCGTCGGCTGGGCGCGCATGCTCAAGATGGGGTTGACCGCGGACGAGAGCGTCGAGGCCGTGGACGCGATCGAGAAAAGCGCCACGGTGCAGATGCAGCTCATCGAGGACATCCTGGACATGTCCCGGATCATGGCCGGCAAGCTGCGCATCGACACGACTCCGGTCGACATGCGCGTCGTCACGGAGGCCGCACTGACCGCCGTCCGGCCGGCGGCGTCGGTGAAGGGCATCGAGATCGTCACCAGCTACGCGCCGAACCTGCCGCCGGTCGCGGGCGACGGAAACCGGCTGCAGCAGGTCGTCTGGAACCTGCTCACGAACGCGTTGAAGTTCACGCCGCGGGGCGGCACGGTGCTGGTGCGCATCGCCTGCGGCGAGGAGGGCGTGTCGGTGACGGTGCGCGACAGCGGCGTCGGCATCGACCCCGCCTTCCTGCCCCACGTCTTCGAGCGCTTCCGCCAGCAGGACAGCTCGACCACGCGCGCGCACGGCGGCATCGGCATCGGGCTGGCCATCGCGCGCTACCTGATCGAAATGCACGGCGGCGAGATCACGGCCGAGAGCGAAGGTGCCGGCCGCGGCGCGACGTTCCGCGTCGTCCTCCCCGCCCTCGAATCGCGCGCGCGGGAGCTCCCTCCGCTGCAGCCGAACGACCTGCCGAGCCTCGCCGGGATGTCGGTGCTGGTCATCGACGACGAGCCGATGACGCGCGACGTGATCGCCGCCATCCTCCGCCGCTGCGGCGCCACCGTCGCCACCGCCGAGTCGCCGCGCGAAGCACACGCGCGCATCGCCGAGCAGGCGCCGGACATCGTGGTCTGCGACATCGCCATGCCCGGCGAAGACGGCTACGCCTTCCTCCGCGCCTTCCGCACCCGCGACACGACCACACCCGTCATCGCGCTGACCGCCTTCGGCCGCACGGAAGACCGCGAGCGCGCGCTGAGCAGCGGCTTCAACGCGTTCCTGAAGAAACCAGTCGACCCAATGACCCTCGCCGGGACGCTGCGCGAGATGGTCGCCTAACGATCGCGCGCGGGGATAAAGCCGCGGTCGATGGCGATGTTGGTCGCGGCGGTCAGAATGTGCCGGAACAACGCGGGACGGAACAACGAGGTCACTCTCATATCGCGCTTCAACTGTCTCGCGCCACTTCGCAGCTCTCGGGCAGCGCTGCGAACCTCGGCGAGTGGCCGCTCAGAAGCAAAGATGTCCAACAGACTCGCCAGCATGCCTTCCGAGGTGCCGTTATGGATCAGCGGGTCGCGTCCTTTGTAATCGCTCAGCTTCCGGTCGATTCGATACGGACGCGAGTCGAGCACGAAAACTTCGTAGTCCGCAGGATTCGTGATCCGCAGCGCACAAGCCAGACCGAGCTCGAATGGCATGTTGAACCGCGCCGGCGTACCGGCGCGGCTGAGATCGTGGATCGACATCCGGCACTGGCGCAGGAGCTCGAAGATTCGCGTCAGGCGCCCCTCTCCCTGCTCACGCACTTCGAGAACACAGTGCGGATCCTGACGGAGAAAGACGAGTGTGCCGACGAGCGTTACGAACAGCTCCTCGTAAGCAGCATCGAACGGCACGTTCAGAAAGACGGCGTCCGGTTTCGGCACAGCCGCTCCGTTACTTGGCAGCAGAGCGCCGCTTCCTGACTGTATCGAGAGCCGCCTGAACCCGCCGCCTGTCGGCCATGGTGATTCCGTGCGACTTGTAGATGTCCTCGGCCGTGAGATTGCCGACCGGCATCTTCTCGTACTTCTTCTTCGCCGTCCTCGCCGTTCTCTTTTTCACCGTGGCCTTCATACGGGCAATCGTAACACCGGCCTCCCGCTAAACCTTCTCCAGCACCGCCGTGACCACCTTGCGCGCACCTAACGATCGCGCGCGCGAATCGACATGCGGCACTGCCGCATCAGATCGAAGATGCGCGTCAGGCGCCCCGCTCCCTGCTCTCGGACTTCGAGAACGCAGTGCGGATCCTTTCCCAGGAGGATGAGCGTCCCGAGCAGCGTGACGAACTGAGAGTCGTAAGCCGCATCGAACGGCACGTTCAAAAAGATGCCGTTGTCGAAAACCGGCGCCGTCACTTTGCAGCGGAGCGGCGTTTCGTCACCGCATCGACGACCGCTCTGGCTAACCGCCTTTCGGCCGGTGTCACTTTGTGCGAACGGAGAATGTCCTCACCGGTGCTGGTCCCCAGCGGCATCTTCTTATACTTCTTCTTTTTCACCGTGGCCTTCATACGCACAATCGTAACACCGGCCTCGCGCTACACCTTCTCCAGCACCGCCGTGACGACCTTGCGGAGGTCGCGGGCTTCGAAGGGTTTCTGCAGGACCACGCGCACCAGCGCGGGATCGAGGTCTTCGGCGGCGTCGCCGACGGCGGAGAGCACGATCACCGGCGTGGCGATCTCCTGTTCGCGCATGAAGGCGATCACGCCGCGGCCGTCGAGGCGGGGCATGAGCAGGTCCAGCAGGACCACGGCGTAGGTGCCGCTGCGCAGCATCGACACCGCACGCTCGCCGTCTTCGGCGATGTCGGCCTGGACGCCGTCGCGCTCGAGCAGCACGCGCACGATCTGGCGGATCGCCGGGTCGTCGTCGACGATCAGAACGCGCTTCTTATCCATCAGGCCACGGCGGCAGGATACCGGAACTGGCGCAGCCACGACGCCACGTCGGCGCCGGCCATGGGGCGTCCGAAGTAATAGCCCTGCATGCCGTCGCACTTCTGCTCCTCGACCAGCCGGCGGTCTTCCTCGGTCTCGATCCCCTCGGCGATGACGTAGAGGCCGAGGCTGTGGCCGAGCTGCACGATCGACGCGAAGATCGCCGCATCGCTCGCGTCCTGCACGTCGCGGAGGAACTCGCGGTCGATCTTGAGCGTGGTCAGCGGGAGCCGCTTCAGGTACACCAGCGACGACTGCCCCGTCCCGAAATCGTCGACGGCGATGCGCACGCCGAGGTTGCGGAGCTGATCGAGCACGCTCAGCGTCCATTCGAGATTCTGCAGCGCCGCCCCTTCGGTGATCTCCAGCTCGAGATCCTCCGGCTGCAGCCCGTACTGCAGCAGCGTGTCGTGCACGAAGTGGATGAAGTGCGGCTGCGACAACTGATGCGGCGACAGGTTCACCGCGATGTGAAAATCGTCCAGTCCCGCGTCGCGCCACTCGCGCAGTTGGGCGCAGGCCGTGCGCAGGATCCAGTCGCCCATCGGCAGGATGAGCCGCGACTCCTCGGCGACACCGATGAACTCCGCGGGATTGACCCAGCCATGTCCGGGCCGGTTCCACCGCACCAGCGCCTCGAAGCCGCGCACCGTGCGATTCTCGCGATCGCACAGCGGCTGATAGACGAGCGCCAGCTCGTGACGGTCGAGCGCGAGGTGCAGCGCCATCTCCAGCTCGAGCCGCTCGGTATAGCGGCGGTTCATCGTCGACGCGAACAACTGCACCGTGTTGCGGCCGACGTCCTTGGAACGATACAGCGCGGCGTCGGCGTGCTTGAGCAGCGTCTCGACGTCCGTGCCGTCCGAGGGGAAGAGGCTGATGCCGGCGCTGGCCGTGACGTGCAGCTCGTGCCCGTCGATCATGATCGGCTCGCGCAACGCGCCGATCAGTTTCCGCCCCACGCTCCCCGCCTCTTCCGCGCGTCCGACCTCCGGGATGATCACCGCGAACTCGTCGCCGCCCAGACGGGCGATGGTGTCGTCGGCGCGAAGGACGTCGCGCAGGCGACGGGAGACGACCTGCAGCAACCGGTCGCCGATGGTGTGTCCGAGCGTGTCGTTCACGACCTTGAAGCGGTCGAGGTCGACGTACATCACCGCCACGCAGGTATTGCGGCGGCGCGCCTGTTCGATGGCGTGCTCCAGGCGATCGTGAAACAGAAAACGATTCGGCAGATCGGTGAGCGTGTCGCGATACGCGAGGTGCTGCAGCGTTTCCTCGGCGAGCTTGCGCTCGGTGACGTCGCGGTAGTTGATGACGATCGCGCGCACGCTGGGATTGAAGAGCAGGTTCTTGTACGTGGCCTCGATCCACCGCCACTCGCCGCACGCATGCAGCAGGCGCAGCTCGCACGACAGCTCCGTGTTGTCCGCGGAGATCAGCGTGCGCAGCGTGCGCCGCACCATCTCCACATCCTCGGCGTGCACGAGCGACAGCAGGTTCTCCCCTTCGAGATTCTCCTGATAGCCGAGCACGCGCTCCGTGGACGGGCCCATGTAGAGCAACAGTCCCTGCGAGTCGACGAGCGCAATCCCCTCGGCCGCATTCTCGACGAGGGCGCGGAAGCGCTCCTCCGCCTGACGCCGCGCCTGCTCGCTCTCCGCGTTCAGGATCACCGCGCCCGCCAGGTCGGCGACCGCTTTCAGAAAGTCGATCTCGTCCGGAGCGAACGTGCGGTCGCGAACGTCGTAGACCGTGAGCAGGCCGAACGGCCGCTCCCGTCCCGCGACCGGAATGCAGATCCCCGCCTCGATGCCATGCATGTCGCGAAGGTGATCGCGGTTCACCCGCGCGTCCGCGACCATGCCGCGGAACACGACCGGATCGCCGTTGGTCAGCGTGCAGAGGAGCAGCGGCTGATGTTCCATCGCCGTGTCGTTGCACGCGCTGAAGGTCGGATTGGTCCCGACGCCGAACCGCAGCGACAGGTCGTTCTCCTCGGCCTGCACGATGCTGACGTAAGACGCGCCCAGCGCCCACTCCACGACCGCGCAGGTCTGCCCCACGAGCAACGCCACGTCGACGCGCGCAAGCGCCGCCTGACCGAGCTCGGCCAACGCAGCCTGCTGCCGTGTCCGGCGCGCGATTTCTTCCTGCGCCGCCGGCAACCGCTCTGTCCCTGTGGTCACGCTCGGTCCCGGCGCGACGATTTGCAATCCCGTTACCATGAGCACCATGCAACCATCGGCACAAACTCTCCCGCGCCGCGGCAACCGCGGACGCACGTTTCTGATCGTCGTTTTCCTGCTGGCCGCCGCGTTTCTCGGCGGATTCGTACCTAACTGGATGAAGGTACGCACGCTGCGGACCACTCTCGCGACCACCGAGACGCAGCTCGAGCTGGCGAACCTCCACCGCCTCCTCGGCGTGGCCAGTCATGAGGTGCAGCGCAACAATTACGGCAGCGCCGGCGAGGCCGCGGGACGCTTCTTCAGCGAGTGCGCCGAGCTCGCGAAGAGCGATGCGTTCGCCGAGGAGCCTCGCACCCGCGTGGCGCTGGAGAGCTACGCGGAGCAGCGCGACCAGATCATGGCGCTGATCGCCGCGGGCGATCCGGCGGTGCGCGAGCGCCTGCTCAGCATGTATCTGACGATGGACGGAGTGCTCGCGCGGCGCTCAACGCCGTAAGGCACGCGATCTGCTCTGCCCGCCAGCGGTGGAGATTCGCTCGATTTCTTCCGCGGCGGCACTGCGCGTCGCAGTGATCGTGTTCGGCGTGCTGGTCGCGCTGCGCTTCCTCTGGATTGCACACGCCATCTTCATCGTCACCTTCCTCGGCATCCTCCTCGGACTGGCCGTCGCCCGCGCCACGGATTTCCTGGAGCGATTCCACGTCAAGCGCGGCATCGGTGCGCCGCTGATCGTCCTGCTCGGACTGGGGATCCTCGTCGGCGGAGGCGCGCTGATGGCGCCGTCGCTTCAGCAGCAGACCCGGCAACTGACGAAAGAGCTGCCGAAACTCCTCGACTCCATCGACGAGTGGGTGCAGCAGACGCCCGCGAAAGCGCTGGTCCAGCAGCCGCAAGCTCAGCAAAGGCCGCAGCCGCGGCAGTCGCAGCCGCAGCAACAGACGCAGCAGAAACCCCAGAAACCGCAGCAGCAAGAGCAGCAGCAACAATCAGGCGGCCTCCGCGCCCAGCTCGGCAAGGAAGCGCAGGGATCGTTCAAGTTCCTCTTCCCGATCGTCTCCTCCGTCTTCGGCGGGATCGGCGGGCTGGTCCTGGTGATCTTCATCGCGATGTACATCGCCATCGATCCCGGCCTCTATCGCGAGGGAATGCTGCATCTCGTCCCGCACCGTTCGCGCGACCGCGCCCGCGAAGTGCTCACGACGCTCGCGAAGACGCTGCGCCAGTGGCTGATGGCGCGGCTCATCGCGATGGTGGTCATCGGCACGATCACCGGCTGCGCCCTCGCCCTCCTCGGCATCAAGGGCGCCGCCGCCCTCGGCGTGCTGGCCGGCCTGCTCGAGTTCGTCCCGTTCTTCGGTCCGATCGCCTCCGCCGTGCCCGCCCTCGGAATCGCTCTCCTCGACTCACCGCAGAAAGCGCTCTACGTGCTCATCCTCTATCTGGTGATGCAGCAGCTCGAAGGGAACGTCATCACTCCCCTGCTGCTCGAAAAGCGTCTCGACATCGCGCCGGTGCTCACCGTCCTCACCGTGGCCGCGCTCGGCGTCGTCTTCGGCGTGGTGGGGATGCTCATCGCCGAGCCGCTGCTGGCGGCCGTGCTCGTCACGACCAAAATGCTCTACGTGAACGACGTGGTCGGCGACGAAGTGAAGGTCGGCACGCAGGAGTGAACGCGTTTTGCACACACACGTCCGCATGATGAAACACGCAGTCACGTTGCTCCTCGCCGTCTCGCTCGTCACCCTCGGCGCCTGCAGGAAGGAGAACGCCGCGACCGACACGGCCCCCGCGCTCCTCCCGCCGCAGCAGAGCGCCACCGATTCCGCCGCCCATCCCGCCTCCCCCGGCGGCGCCGCTCTCGTTCCCGACGTCAGCTCCGGCTCGACGGTCATCGTCGTGCTGACCGAAGGAAGCATCGCCGTGCAGGGGCAGACCATTCCGGCCGGACCGGCCGTGATCACGGTCGAGAACCGCGGCAAGGAAGTGCACAACCTCTTCATCGAAGGCGAAGGCATCTCGCGCGCGGCCGGCGACACGATCGCCGAAGGCAGCAGCTCGACGGTGGACGTGCTCTTCAAGCAGGGCACGTACACGTTCTACTGCCCCGTGCTGAATCACCGCGAGCAGGGCGAAGAGGCGAAGATCACGATCGGCACACCGGCCGGCGGAACCGGCACCACGCCCAGCACCGGCACCGCACCGAGCGCGGGCACCGGCGCGCCGCAGACCTGAGCAGAACGCTTTCATCGCGCCCACGCGAGAAAGACGACCGGGGCCTCCGGCGGGCCGACGGCTGGATGCATGACCGGTCAGCAAGTCGACGACGTCAGGGCGCATAGGCTCATCCATTCTCCGCGTAGAATCGCGCCCGAATGCGCCGCCCGTCCCGCACCGATCGTCTCCCGGTCGCGCTGACGCCGCTCCTCGGCCGCACGCGCGAGCTGGAGGAGACGGAGCGCCTGCTCGAGACCACCCGCCTGCTCACGATCACCGGCGCCGGCGGCAGCGGCAAGACCCGCCTGGCGCTCGAGCTCGCGCGCCGCGTGCGCGACCGTTACGACGACGCGGCCTGGGTCGAGCTCGCACCACTGACCGATCCCGAGCTGATCGCGCAGCAGCTCCTCACCGCCCTCGGCGTCCGCGAGCTGCCGACGCAGGACGTCACGCGCGTCGTCATCGATACCATCCGCGACCGGGCCGTCCTCTTCGTGCTCGACAACTGCGAGCACGTCGTCGACGCGGCGGCGATGATCGCCGAGGAAGTGCTGCGCAGTTGCCCGGCGGTGAAGATCATCGCCACGTCGCGCCAGCCCCTCGGCATCACCGGCGAGCAGACCTGGCTCGTCCCGCCGCTGTCGACCGAAGACGCGGTGCAGCTTTTCGAAGAGCGCGCACGCGCCGTTGCACCGGGTTTCCAGTCGATGGACGTCGTCGCCGAGATCTGCCGCCGTCTCGACGGCATCCCGCTCGCCATCGAGCTCGCCGCGGCGCGGGTGAAAGTCCTGACCGTCGAGCAGATCGCGGAGCGGCTCCACGACGCGTTCCGCCTCCTCTCCGCCGGATCGCGCACCCTGCCGCGGCATCGCACGATCCGCGAAACGATCGACTGGAGCTATCGCCTCCTCTCCGAGGATGAACAGACGCTGCTCCGCCGCCTGGGCATCTTCGGAGGCGGCTTCACGCTCGACGCGGCCGAGGCGATCTGCGGCGACGACGTGCTGGAGCTACTCTCCGCGCTCGTCGACAAATCGCTGGTCCTCTTCGAACAGGACCGCTATCGCCTGCTCGACACCGTCCGCCAGTTCGCCGCGGAAAAGCTCGAGCAATCCGGCGAGCAGGACGCACTGCGCCGGAAGCACGCGGAGTGGTTCGTCACGCTGGTCGAGGAGGCCGAGCCGCGCATCTTCGCCGGCGCCGGCGATCCGCAGACGATGGCCAAGCTCGACGAGCAGATCGGCAACATCCGCGCGGTCTTCGACTGGTCGCCGGCGCCCGAGCTCGAGCTGCGGCTCGTCTACGCCCTGCACTGGTACTGGTTCGCGCGCGGTCATTTTCACGAGGCCCGCCGCCGCATCGACGTGGCACTGCAGCGCGCCGGCGACGACGCCGACCCGCTGATCCGCGCGAAGGCCATCGTCGCCGCCGGAGATGCGGCCGTGTGGCAGGGCGACTTTGCGGCACTCCTTCCCGACATCCATGAAGCGGTGCGGCTGAACGTCCGCAACGCGCACACGCTCCTCGGCACCGCGCTAGCGTTCTCCGAAGGCGATCACGAGGCGGCGCGGAAAGCGTTCGCGAAAGCGGAGGAGCTGGCGCGGAAGAACGGCCGCGACGTCGCACTCGCGCTGACGCTCTACTGGTCCGGCCTCGCGGCGCAGCTTCGCGGCGACCTGAAATCCGCGCGCGCCGCGTTCGAGGAAGCGCGCGACGTCGGCGAGGAGACGCGCAACCCGCCCGCCATCGCCCACCCGCTCACGGTCCTCGGCCACCTCGCGCTGCGCGAGCGGAAGCTCGACGAGGCACTGAACGCCTTCCGCCGCGCGCTCGACATCTTCTCGGAGATCGGCGACCGCTGGGGTTTGACGCAGGTCGTCGAAGGGATCGGCCTGGCCCTCCTCGACACGCGCGACGCGGAGACCGGCACGCGCCTCCTCGCCGCCGCCTCGGCCGCCTGGCTGCAACTCGGCGCGCGCCCCGGACGCCACGAGGACTCCGAGCGCGAGAAGGACGAGCGCATCCGCGAGGCCCTCGGCAACGAGCGGCTGCGCATCGTGCTCGCCTCCGGCGCCGCCATGACGTACGAACAGATGCTCGCGCTGGCGCGCGAGCGCGTCGAGCAGACCGCGGCCGAGCCGGTGATGCGCGTCCGCGCCCTCGGCCCCGTCGAGGTCCGGCGCGGCGAGACGCTCCTCGACGTCGGCTCGCAGCGCGAGCTGCTGCTCTTCCTGCTCATGCATCCGAGCGGCGCGACGAAGGAACAGATCGGCGCCGCGCTCTGGCCCGACGCCGATCCGGCCAGGCTGCGCAACAACTTCCACGTCACCGTGCACCGCCTGCGCAAGTCGCTGGGCGGCAGCGAATGGGTGCTGGCGCAGGGCGACACGTACGTGCTCAAGGCCGGCATCGACTTCGACGCCGGGACGTTCGAACGCGACGCCAACGCCGCCCTCCGCGCCCGCGACGGGGCCCGCCTCGCCCGCGCCGCCGCGCTCTACCGCGGCGACTTCTTCGCCAACGCCGCCGGCACCAGCGAATGGCACCTCGAGATCCGCGCCCGCCTCCGCGAGCTCTACGCGAAGACGCTGAGCGCGCTGGCCAGACTGAACAACGACCCCGACGTCTGGCAGAAACTCTTCGACCTCGACCCGACGGACGAAGACGCCGCCCGCAACCTCATGAAAACCCTCAGCGCCCTCGGCGACCCCGCCGGCGCCGGCCGCGTGTACAAACGACTCGTGGACGCGCTTCGTCGCGAACTGGACGTCGAGCCGGACCCGGAAACGATTGCGCTGGCGGAAAAGGTAAAAGGGAAAAGGTAAAAGGCGAAGTACAGCCGGCGCGTCTAGCGACAACCAGTCCCCTCTCCCCGCGAAGAGCGGGGAGAGGGTTAGGGTGAGGGGCGGCGCTCGCGAAGAGGGCGCGTACTAACGTTGAGAGTCCCCCGCGCCCACCTGACCCACCGGCGAAGCCACTTTCACCTTTCACCTTTTCCCTTTCGCCTAACCCCGTAAGCACCCCGTAAGCACACCTCCCTACATTGCGGCAGTCGGGATGGAGCCGAGCTGCTCGAAGAGCTGACCGGCGCACAAGGAGAATCGTCGTGGCTGGCATCGGCGTAATCGCAGTGATCCTGATGCTCTTCGTCGCAGTGACGAAGGAGCCCGAGTAGGGCTCGCCGGCAACATCCCGCAAAGGGTTGACGCGCAGCGCGTTTCGGTCGCACTCGTAGAATGTGCGCCGCACATGAGTCTTCGCCGCTCCATCTTTCTGCGCCGGCTGGTCCGGGTCGAGGGACGCAAGGTCATCGCGCGCTTTCTCACCGAACCGGAGAAGGCGGCGGTGCTCGCGTTTCCGACGCACGCGGAGGCGCGGCGCGCGGCGTCGAAGCTGATCGTGCAGTTGCGGCTCTCGCACTCGGACGAAGAGTACGACGAGCAGTTGCGCTTCCGCGTGGACCTGATCCGCGCGTACAACGCGCTGGAAGAGGAGGAGTGATGGAGTATCCGAAGTCCGATCTCGCGCTGTCGCAGCGCCTGGAACGCTGCGAGGCCGAGACGAACGTGGCCATGGTGGAGGCGCGCGCGCGTCTGCAGCCGCAGAGCGGCGCCACGTCGTTGCAGCGCGCCGGTGCATTCGCGCTCTTCGACGGCCTCGGCTCCCCTCTCACGCAGACCTTCGCCCTCGGCCTCTTCGCCACGCCAGCCGACGAAGACCTCGACGCCATCGAAGAATTCTTCACGTCACGCGGCGCCGAGATCGCGCACGAAGTGTCGCCGCTCGCCTCGCTGGAGATGCTCGAGATCCTCTCGCGCCGCGGCTACCGGCCGGTCGAGCTGACCAGCATCATGTACCGCCCCATCGGCGTCACCGAGCGGACGAACGACGTCGCCACGCGCATCATCGAGCCGGGCGAAGAGGAGCTCTGGACCAGGACCTGCGCGCAAGGCTGGAGCGAGAGTCCGGAGATCGCGGACTTCATCCAGGACCTCGGCCGCATCACCACCGCCAGCCGCGGCACGCTGGCCTTCATCGCCGAACGCGAAGGCCGCCCGATCGCCACCGGCGCGCTGGCCATGCACGGCGGCATCGCCCTCCTGGCCGGCGCGAGCACCGTCCCCTCCGAGCGCCGACACGGCGCGCAGCGCGCGCTGCTCGAGGCCCGCCTGCAGTACGCCGCGCAACACGGCTGCGACCTGGCCATGATGGGCGCGCAACCCGGCAGCGCCTCCCAGCGCAACGCGGAGCGACAGGGATTCCGCATCGCGTACACGCGCATCAAGTGGGGAAAGAAGAATTGAGGATTGAGGATTGAGGATTGAGGGAAGGCGTAGTTCCAGGAGTGCGCGAGCTAGCGGCTTTGCTATGGAGTGCGGCGGCCCGAGCCGCCGCTTTTCAATTCATGCGCATGGGAATGCGCTGGTGCAACCGCGGAAACTCCATATTGGACACGCTTCGCCTCCTGCGACGCGGTGCCAATCGGGAGTTCGGTAGATTGCTCGCCCGCTTTTTCGTTCGACCGAATTCGAAAGCGGCGGCTGGGCCGCCGCACTCCATAGGAGTGCGCGAGCTACCGCGCTCCTAAATGGTGCGCGTCGCGGCGAGCATGCCGCAGGCGGCGTGCTTCGCGGCGCCCCCGCTGTAGCGGCGGACGACGGGGACTTGGAGCGTGCGCAGTGCGTCGCGGAAGGAGGCCAGTTCTGATTCCGAGGCGCGGCGATAGCCGTCGGGACGGGCGTCGTTTACGTCGATGAGGTTCAGGCGCAGCGGCAGGCCGGCGAAGTGTTCGCGGAGCGCGTCCACCTCGTCCGTTCCGGTGTTGATCCCGCCGAGGACCACCCAGGCGATGGTGATGCGGCCGCCTGAGGCTTGTTGCACCGCGCGGATCGCATCGGCCAACTCCGAGACCGACCACGCGGACGCGGCAGGAACGAGCGTCCTCCGTCGCGCGTCGATCGCGGACGTCAGCGAGACGATCAAACGGTACGGACGCCGCTCGCGCGCGAAGCGATGCATGGCCGGCACGAGGCCGACCGTCGAGATGGTGATGGCCTCGGACGCGATGCGTCCACCGCACGGATGGGCGAGGATTTCCGCGGCGCGCAGCACTTCGTCGTAGTTGTGCAGCGGCTCCCCCTGCCCCTGGAACACCGCGCCGCTGACGACGCCCGGCGCCTCGGCGCGCACGGCGAGAAACTGGGCCACGATCTCCCAGGCCTCGAGATTGCGCGTCAGGCCGAGGCGGCCGGTCGCGCAGAAATCGCAACGCATCGCGCAGCCGGCCTGGCTGGAGAGACAGACCGTGAACCGCCCTTCCTTCTCCAGCGGAATGCGCACCGCCTCCGCGACCGCGCCGTCGTGCAGGCGGAAGAGATACTTCACGAAGCCGTCCGACGGATCGGTGGCGCGCTCGACGATTTCCAGCGGACGCCGGTCGCACAGCTCCTCCACCGCCCTTTCCACCGCCCGCGGCACCGGACGCGAAGCCGGATAGCCCTCGCGCCCGAGAGAGATTGCATGCGCCAGGACGCGCCGCGTCTCGGCGTCGCGGACCGTCACGCCGTGGGCGCGGAGGTGGTTCGCGAGGTCGTCCGGTAAAAATCCAAGGAGGTGCGGAGCCATGGAGCGTTTATCCTAACCGCTGCACATGATTCGCAGCGTCATCGCCGCCACGGGCAGCCACATCCCCTCCGTCCGCGTGCCGAACGAGCACTTCCTCGGCCACGACTTCCGCGACACCACTCGCCAGCCGCTGAGCAAGTCGAACGAAGAGATCCTCAAACAGTTCGAGTCGATCACCGGCATCCGCGAGCGCCGCTACGTCCCCGACGACATGGTCACGACCGACGTCGCGTACGAGGCCGCACGCGACGCGTTGGATTCGTCCGGCATCGACCCCGAGTCGCTCGACGGCGTCATCGTCGCGCACAACTTCGGGGACGTGCGTGCCGGCAGTACCCGGTCCGACCTCGTCCCCGCGCTGGCCGCGCGCGTGAAAATGCGTCTCGGCATCCGCAATCCGTACGCGGCCGCGTTCGACGTCGTCTTCGGCTGCCCCGGCTGGCTGCAGGGCGTGATCGTGGCCGACTCGATGATCCGCTCCGGCGACAACCAGCGCGTGCTGATCATCGGCGCGGAGACGCTGTCGCGCGTTTCCGATCCGCACGACCGCGACTCGCTGATCTACGCCGACGGCGCGGGCGCGGTGGTCATCGAGAAGCGCGAGACCGAGGAAAACGTCGGAATCATTTCGCGCGCCGTGCGCTCCGACACGCTCGAGCATGCCGAGTTGCTGCGCATGGGGAGCTCGTACCACCCCGAGGCATTTCTCGAGGCGCTGTTCCTGAAGATGGAAGGGCGCAAGCTGTACAAGTACGCGCTGAACAACGTCGCCGGCGCGATCCGCGAGGCACTACAGCGCGCCAACGTCGACCTGCGCGACGTGAAGAAAGTCCTCATCCATCAGGCCAACGGCAAGATGGACGAAGCCATCCTCGAAGCGGTCTACGCGCTGTACGGCCTCGGCCAGCCGCCGGAGGACGTCATGCCGATGACGATCTCCTGGCTCGGCAACAGCTCCGTGGCCACCGTACCGACGCTGCTCGACCTGATCCTGAAGAAGAAGATGGACGGGCACGAGCTCGCCGCCGGCGACGTGGCCGTGTTCGCATCGGTCGGCGCGGGCATGCACATCAACGCGGTTGTGTACCGTTTTTGAAAATATGATGTACCGATGAATGTATTTGAAGCCCTCGGTCTCCGTCCTGAGATCGTCGAAGTCCTCACCGCACTCGGATACGAAGCGCCCACGCCGATCCAGGAGCGCACCATCCCGCTCCTGCTCGCCGGCCGCGATCTGATCGGGCAGGCGCAGACCGGCACCGGCAAGACCGCCGCGTTCGCGCTGCCGATCCTGCAGAAGATCGACCCGAAACTGAAGAAGACCCAGGCGCTCGTGCTCGCACCGACGCGCGAGCTGGCCATGCAGGTCGCCGAGGCCGTGCATTCGTACGCCGCGAAGATGGAGCACGTCAGCGTGATCCCGGTGTACGGCGGCGCGCCGATCGTGCCGCAGCTCAAGCGGCTTGAGCGCGGCGCGCACGTCGTCGTCGGCACGCCGGGACGCCTGATCGACCACCTCGACCGCGGCAGCCTCGATCTCTCGCACATCCGCGTCGTCGTGCTGGACGAAGCCGACGAGATGCTGAAGATGGGCTTCATCGACGACATGGAGAAGATCCTGGCCGCGCTGCCCGCGGAACGGCAGACGGCACTCTTCTCCGCGACCATGCAGGACGAAGTGCTGCGCATCGCCAGGCGCCACCTGCGCCAGCCGGAGCGCGTCGAGATCGAGCACAAGGCCGTCAACGCACCAGCGATCGAACAGCGCTTCCTCAATCTCGCCGAAGGGCAGAAGCTCGAAGTGCTGACGCAGATCCTCGAGCTCGAGCCGGCCGAAGCGGTGCTGATCTTCCGCCGCACCAAGACCGGCTCCGCGGAGCTGGCGGAGAAACTGGAAGCGCGCGGATTTGCGGCGGTGGCGATGCACGGCGACATGAGCCAGCCGCTGCGCGAGGCGGTCATCCGCCGCCTGCGCGCGGGACAGGTGGAGATCGTCGTGGCGACGGACGTCGCCGCGCGCGGACTGGACGTCGAGCAGATCGAGCACGTCATCAACTACGACGTGCCGTACGACGTCGAGGCGTACGTGCACCGCATCGGCCGCACCGGCCGCGCGGGCCGCAGCGGCGTGGCCACGATGTTCATCACGCCGCGCGAGCGCCGCATGATGCGCGAGATCGAGCGCTACACCGGCCAGCCCATCAAGCCGATGAAGTTCCCGACGCGGGCCGACGTTGCCGCGAAGCGGATCTCGGTCTTCAAGGAAAGCCTGCGCAAAACGATCCAGGAAGGCGATCTCGACATGTACGTCGAGCTGATCGCGCAGGTCAGTGAGGAAGGCTTCGACATCACCGACGTGGCCGCGGCCGCCGCGAAGATCGCGAACGGCAACAAGGCGCTGGTGAAGGCGCGCGAAGAGGAGCGGGACGCGGAACCGGAACAACGCGCGTACGCACCGTCGTACGAGGGGCGCGCTGACGCTGGTTTCGCCGCGCCGGGAGGGAAGACTGACAAGACCATCCGGCTCTCACTTTCCGTCGGCAGCAACGACGGCATCCGTCCGGCGGACGTGGTCGGCTCGATCGCCAACGAAGCGAACGTGCCGGGGCGCGACATCGGTCCGATCGACATCCAGGACGACGTCACGTACGTCGGCATCCCGGAGCGCTTCGTCGACGTGGTCATCGAGAAGGTCGGCCGCAAGAAGTTCCGCGGACGTCCGCTGAACATCAAAGTGGCGACCGGCGAGGCCGAGGGACCGTCGCGGCGCCCGGCACCGGCCAAGCGTCCATACGACCGGCCGCGGCCGGATCGTCCGGCGTATTCGAAGCCGGGCCCGCGCGAGGATCGGCCGTATTCAAAGCCCGCTGCGCGCGAGGATCGTCCGTACTCGAAGCCTGCGCCGCGCGGCGACCGTCCGTATTCGAAACCGGGCGCGCGTGACGATCGTCCGGCCCGTCCCGCGCCGCCCAAGGCTCCGTTCGACCGCTTCGCGAAAAAGAAGAAGCGCTTCTGATGCCCGGCCGGAACACTGACGGAGCTTCGCTCGTCCCCGGCGACAAGGAAATGACGCAGGCCGCCACCGAGAAACTGGTGAAGCGGCTCGGCGAGTTGCAGGAGCTGCTCTACGCCGAGCATCAGCGCAAGGTCCTGATCCTCCTCCAGGGCATGGACACCTCGGGCAAGGACGGCACGGTGCGCAAGGTGCTGCGCGAGACCAGTCCGCAGGGCGTGCGCGTGGTGTCGTTCAAGAAGCCGACGGAAGCGGAGCTCGATCGCGACTACCTCTGGCGCGTGCACGCGAACGTGCCGATGCGCGGCGAGCTGGTGGTGTTCAACCGCAGTCACTACGAGGATGTGCTGGTCGTGCGCGTGCACTCGCTCGTCGCCAAGAGCGTCTGGCGCAAGCGCTACGAGCAGATCAACGACTTCGAGCGGATGCTGTCCGAGGAAGGGACGATCATTCTCAAGTTCTTCCTGAACATCAGCCGCGACGAGCAGCGCGAACGGCTGCAGGCGCGCCTCGACGACCCGACCAAACGCTGGAAGTTCGAGCACGGCGACATCGCCGAGCGCAAGCTCTGGGACGACTACATGGCCGCGTACGAGGACGTGCTGGAGAAGACGTCGACGAAGCACGCGCCGTGGCACGTCGTCCCCGCGGACCGGAAGTGGGCACGCGACTGGATCGTGGCCAACACGGTCGTCAAAGCGATGGAGAAGCTGCGCATGAAGTATCCGGATCCGCCCGACGTCGAAGGTGTGACGATCGACTGACGGATTTCTTCATTGCGCGGCACGCAACGCCGGCCTAGAGTGATTCCGGGTTACGACACATGCTTCGCGAAATCACCGAGCGCCGCCGTGTGCAACGGGTGCGTCCCGCGCAACCGCTGCGCGCCACGATCGACGGGCAGCGCGCGCTGATCGTCGACCTGTCGCTGCGCGGCATGCGCGTGCTGCATCAGGAAGCGGCCGGCGATACGTCGTGCGTGATCCGCGCGGAGTGGGACGGGCAGCCGCTGGAGCTGCACTGCGGCATCGTGCGCACGCTGCTGCACCGCGACGCGGACTACGGCGGCCGCATGCTCTACCACACCGGTCTGACGATCACCCGAGGCAGCGAGTCGTCCATGGCCACGCTGCGCCGCCTGATCGAGCATCACGTGGAGCGCGCACTCGACGAACAGAAGGCGAACGCGCGCGGCATCCCCCCGCCCCTCGCCGCCCAATCCACCCCCACCGGCACCACCCCCTCCGCCTTCGTCCGCCACGAGTTCTCCCTCGGCCGCTGGCGCGAGGTCATGACGCCGAGCTCCGCGCAACCGGACAACGGCTTCACGATCGGCGCTCAGACCGCGCCTGCCGAGGTGGAGATGCTGCGCCGCGCCTACGAGCGCGCGACGACGGCCGGCGACGTCGCGGTGATCCGCCGGCTCGCGGCGATGAGCGTCAGCGGTGCCGAGGTGGTGCAGGCGCGGCGCTATATGCCGTGAGAGAGAGACGACGAGAGGCCTCCGGCGGGCCGGTACGACCGGCAGCGCTTAGTAGGGCCACT
>DASVSV010000481.1:0-9871 GCA_036387915.1 Thermoanaerobaculia bacterium | reverse complement strand
ACGTTTGGCACACGCTGCGTTCCTCGCCCCCGCCGCGCGGTGCCAGCCCGCGCCGCTTGTCCGGCGCGACGAGACGGGTGGAAACGTAGGGCGTGGCTTCAGCCCGCCCCCCCTGGTGCGCCGACGCACGCCGCGCATCCTGCACGCTCTGGACGGGCTGAAGCCACGTCCTGCGTCCGGCACACGCTGCGTTTCCTCGCCCCCGCGGCGCGGTGCCAGCCCACGCCGCTTGTCCGGCGCGACGAGACGGGTGAAAACGTAGGGCGCGGCTTCAGCCCGCCCCCCCGGTGCGCCGTCGCACGCCGCGTCCCGTATGCCTCACCTTGACATCGATCCCGCATCGGCAGTAGCGTTCCTGTAACCGGTTACATCAGAGGAATGCCGCGCATACCAGCCCGCTCCGCCGACCTTCCGCTCCATGTCACCATCCGTGACGTGGCGGCACGCGCCGGCGTTTCCGTGGCCACCGTCTCCCGCGTCTTCAACCAGAAGGGTCCCATCCGCCAGGAGACGCTGCGCCGGGTGATGGACGTCGCCGGCGAGATGCAGTACGTGCCGCATGCCGGCGCGCGGTCGCTCTCCACGCGCTCCACGCGCACCATCGGCGTGGTCCTGCCCGACCTGCATGGCGAGTTCTTCTCGGAGGTCATTCGCGGCATCGACCTCGCGGCGCGTGAGAGCGGGTATCACCTGCTGCTCTCCGGCTCGCACGCCGACCGCGACGAGATGCGCGCGGTGGTGCAGGCGGTGCGCGGCCTGGTCGACGGCTTGATCATCATGTCGCCCGATCTCGATCCCCGCGCGTTGTGTGGCGAGCTGCCGCTCGGCGTCCCGGCCGTGCTGCTGAACGCGAAAGTCGATGGGCGGCCATCGATCACCATCGACAACTCCGGCGGCGCGCGCGACATGGTCCGCCACCTCGCAAAGCTCGGACACAAACAGATCGCCTTCATCACCGGCCCGGCGCGCAACGCCGACGCCGAGCAGCGCCGCCGCGGCTTCCGGGCCGGTGCGAAGGCGCACGGCATCGAGGCGATCGAGATCGCCGGCGACTTCACCGAGGACTCGGGGTACGAGGCGGCCAAGCGGATCGTGAAGCTCGAGCCGCGGCCGACGGCGGTGTTTGCGGCCAACGACTCGATGGCCATCGGCGCGCTGAGCGGGTTCCGCGACGCGCGCGTGCGCGTGCCGGAGCAGATGGCGCTGGTCGGCTTCGACGACATCCCGATCGCGCGCTTCCTCGATCCGCCGCTGACCACGGTCAAGGTGCCGATCGCGGAGCTGGGCCGCCGCGGCCTGCAGCTCCTGCTCAGTCACGACGGCAACACGCAGTCACCCGCACGCTTGGAAACATCGCTCGTCGTGCGCCGCTCCTGCGGCGCGGAGCGCACGGGCAACAAGAATCAGAAGGGGAAATAGGAGATCCGCGATGCGCAAATTCGCAGTTTTTTCGATCCTGCTGCTATTCGTGGCTTTCGCGGCGACCGCCGTCGCGCAGAGCTCGAACGCCACCATTACCGGCACGGTGAACGACGAGAGCGGTAACGTCTTCCCCGGCGCCTCCATCACGGCCACCAACACCGCCACCGGGTTCACGCACTCGGCCACCGCGGGCGCGGACGGCTCGTTCACGCTGGCCGGCCTGCCGCCGGCCAACTACCGCATCGACGTCACCGCGCCGTCGTACAAGGGCAGCTCGCGCGAAGTGCGCGTGCTGGTCGGGCAGTCGCTGAACCTCAACTTCCGCCTGACGCCCGACATGGTGATGATGGAAGAGATCACCGTCCTCGGCGCGACGGCGGTCGAGACCGAGACCTCCGAGATCGCCACCAACGTCACCTCGCGGCAGATCGAGAGCCTGCCGCAGAACGACCGCAACTTCCTCAACTTCGCCGCGCTCGCGCCGGGCGTGGTCATGGGCACCGACGAGCAGCGCAAGGAAGTGCGCGCCGGCGCGCAGGGCTCCTCGGCGGTGAACGTCTTCATCGACGGCGTCAGCTTCAAGAACGACGTCATCCAGGGCGGCGTCATCGGCCAGGACGCCAGCCGCGGCAACCCGTTCCCGCAGAACGCCGTGCAGGAGTTCCGCGTCATCACGCAGAACTACAGCGCCGAGTATCAGAAGGCATCCAGCGCCATCATCACCGCCGTCACGAAGTCGGGCACGAACCAGTTCACCGGCGACGCGTTCTTCTTCTTCCAGGACAAGAGCCTGGTCGACGAGAACCCGATCAACGGCGCCAATCCGGAGTTCTCGCGCAATCAGTACGGCCTCTCCTTCGGCGGACCGATCGTCCGCGACCGGATGCACTTCTTCTTCTCCTATGAAGCGAACGACCAGGACCGCGAAGAGACCGTGGCCCTCGGCGGCGGCTTCCAGAACAACCCCACGCTGCGCCAGCAGCTCTCCGCGTACACCGGCACGTTCGTGCAGCCGTTCCGCTCCGACCTCGCCTTCGGCAAGGTCACGTTCCAGCCCGGCCCGGCGCAGATCCTCGACGGCAGCGTCAACTTCCGCAAAGAGACCGACGTCCGCGGCTTCGGCGGCGAGACCAGCTACGACTCGGCCGAGAACGCGAAGAACGACGCCTACGGCGCCAACCTCCGCCACCAGTACACGTCCATGAACTGGCTGAACGAAGCGTCGGTCAGCTACCAGACCTACACCTGGAATCCGACGCCGCTCGACGACGACTCGATCGGTCTCGTCTACGAGGGGCTGCTGCGCATCGGCGGCCGCGACACGGAGCAGGACATCGGCCAGGAGCGCTTCTCGATCCGCGACGACGTCACGCTCTCCAGCTACGAGTGGCGCGGCAATCACACGTTCAAGGTCGGCGGCAACGCGGAGTTCCTCCAGTACAACGTGACCAAGTACTTCGAGGAGAACCCGCGCTTTTTCTTCCGCTCCGACCTCAGCTCCACCATTCCGTACAAGGCCCGCCTCGGCTTCGGCGATCCCGATCTCTCGGCCGACAACCAGCAGTACGGCATCTACGGCCAGGACGACTGGCAGTTCAACGACAAGCTCACGTTCAACCTCGGTCTGCGTTGGGACTACGAGACCAACATGATCGACACGGAGTACGTCACTCCGCCCGAAGTGCGCGCGCGTCTCGCGGACGACTTCCCGTCCAACTACTTCACGGACGGCAACGACCGCGAGGCCAAGACGGACATGTTCCAGCCGCGCCTCGGCTTCTCGTACGACGTCTTCGCCACCGGCCGGACGGTCGTCTTCGGCGGCGCGGGCCGCTACTACGACCGCAACCTCTTCAACAACACGCTGGACGAGCAGTTCCGCCTGCAGCACGTCGTCGGCGAGTTCTTCTTCACGCCGGACGGCTCGCCGTTCAACGGACAGCCGGCCGCAAAATGGGATCCCAAGTATCTGAGCCGCGAAGGTCTGCGCCAGTTGCAGGCCACCGGCATCACCGGCAAGCCGGAGATCTTCCTGGTCGAGAACGACACCAAGGTGCCGTACTCGAATCAGTGGAACCTCGGCGCGCGCCAGGCCTTCGGCCCGATGGTGGCCTCGCTCAGCTACGCCAGCGTGCGCAGCTACAACGGCTTCAGCTATCTCTGGGGCAAGGGCGCGTGCTGCCCGGTCATCGACCCGGCCTACAGCAACGTGCTGATCTCCTCGGACGACATCCGCACCTGGTACGACGCGGTCTACTTCCAGCTCGACCGTCCGTACACCGACCAGTCGCGCTACGGCTTCAACGTCGCGTACACCTTCGCGGAGGCCGAGCAGATCGGCGGCGACCTGTTCAGCCTCGACAAGCCCACCATCGCCGACTGGCCGCGCTACGGCACGCCCGGCACGCAGGACCACCGCGTGGTCGCCAATGCCATCGTGGGCGTTCCATGGGGCGTGCGCCTCTCGGGCCTGCTGCAGTACAGCTCCGGCGATCGCTTCCGCATCCACGACTGGTCCCGCGGCTTCGGCTTCAACATGTACACGCCGCGCACGGGCGAAGGCCCGAGCTGGACGACCCTCGACCTCCGCGCCGACAAAGGCTTCGACATCGGCCAGCACCGCATCGGCGTGATCTTCGAGGCCTTCAACATCTTCAACGAAGAGCGCTACCAGAATTTCCAGGACTTCCTCGGGCCGGAAGGCAACCCGAACCTCGGCCAGCCGACGTCGATCGTCGGCGGCTCGCAGCGCCGGTATCAATTCGGCGTCCGCTACGGATTCTGATGAACACGCCGATCAGGGCGGTCTTTGCGCTGGCAACGGCCGCCCTTCTCGTTCTCTCCTGCACCACGCAGACGACGACTCCCGCTCCTCCGCCGCCGGCTCCCAAACCGGCGGCCCCTTCGGCTTCGCTGAGGGCAGCGGACGCGGTGGTCGACGACGTGCAGCGCCGCACGTTCCAGTGGTTCTGGGACACGACCAACGCCGCGAACGGGCTGGTGCCCGACCGCTGGCCGACGGAGTCGTTCTCCAGCATCGCCGCGGTCGGCTTCGGACTGACGGCGTATCCGATTGGCGCGGAGCGCGGCTGGGTCACGCGCGACGCCGCGGCGCAGCGCGTGCTCACGACGCTGCGGTTCTTCGAGAATGGCGTCGAAGGTCACAAAGGCTTCTTCTACCACTTCGTCGACATGAAGACGGGGAAGCGCTTCAAGGAAGTGGAGCTCTCGACCATCGACACCACACTCTTCCTGGCCGGCGCGCTTTTCTGCCAGTCGTATTTCGATCGCGACACTCCCGCCGAGCGTGAGATCCGTGAGACCGTGGAGCGCCTTTACACGCGCGCCGAATGGACGTTCTTCCACGAGCGCCATCCGCTGGTCTCGATGGGCTGGACGCCGGAGAACGGCCTCCACGACTACGACTACACCGGCTACAACGAGGCCATGATCCTCTACGTCCTGGCCCTCGGGTCGCCGACGCATCCGATCACGCCGAAGGCCTGGAACGCGTACACCAGCTCGTACAAGTGGGACACGTATTACGAGCAGCCGCACGTGAACTTCGCGCCGCTGTTCGGGCATCAGTACTCGCACGTCTGGATCGATTTCCGCGGCATCAAGGATCACTACATGCGCGCAAAGGGGATCGATTACTTCGAGAACTCGCGCCGGGCCACGCTCTCGCAGCGCGCGTACGCCATCGACAATCCGATGAAGTGGCGCGGCTACGGCGCGAACGTATGGGGCCTGACCGCCTGCGACGGCCCCTTCGACGGCAAGCTGAAGATCAACGGCACGGAGCGCCAGTTCTGGACCTACACCGCCCGCGGCGCCGCCTCCGGCGAAGTGCGCGACGACGGCACGCTCGCTCCGACCGCCGCGGTCTCGTCGATCGCATTCGCACCGGAGATCGCCATCCCCGCCATGCAGACCATGATCGACACCTACGGCGACCATCTCTACACAAAGTACGGCTTCCTCGACTCGTTCAACCCCACGCTGAACTTCGAGCACAAAGTGCAGATGGGCCGCATCGTCCCCAACGCCGGCTGGTTCGACGCCGACCACCTCGGCATCGACCAGGGCCCCATCGTGGCCATGATCGAAAACCACCGCACCGGCCTGGTCTGGGAAACGATGAAGAAGAACGAGCACGTTCGCCGCGGATTGCGGCGGGCGGGGTTCACGGGCGGATGGCTGGGGAAGTGAAGAGGAAAGAGGAAAGAGGAAAGAGGAAAGAGACTGCTCGCGCGGTCCGCGCCCTCGCCCTCTCTTTCCTCGGTCCGGAGAGGAAAGAGAAAAGAGAAAAGAGGAAAGAGGTTCTTCGCGCGGTCCGCGCCCTCGCCCTCTCTTTCCTCCTTCCTCTTTCCTCTTTCCTCCTCCCGGGCGGTTGCGCGCGGCCGCCGCAATCAACGTCGATTGAGTTCTGGGGGTTGGGAAGGGAAGGCGAAGTCGTCGCCGAACTGATCCCGCAATTCGAAAAAGAAAGCGGCATCCGCGTCGACATGCAGCAGATTCCGTGGACGGCGGCGCACGAGAAGATTCTGACGGCGCACGTCGGCAACTCGCTGCCCGACGTCGTGCAGGTCGGGAACTCGTGGATGTCGGAGCTCGTCACCATCGACGCCATCATCCCGCTCGACGAGACGCTCGTGCCGCGCGAGGACTACTTTCCTGGGATCTGGGAGACGAACGTCGTGAACGGGACGCTGTACGGCATCCCGTGGTACGTCGACACGCGCGTGCTCTTCTACCGCAGCGACATGATCCCCACGCCGCCGCGCACGTGGAGTGAATGGATCGCGGTGATGGAGCGGCTGAAGCGCAACGGCCGGCCGCACTTTTATCCGATCGTGCTGCCGACGAACGAGTGGCCGCAGCCGGTGATCCTGGCCGTGCAGCGCGGCGCAACACTCGTCGACGACAAAGGACACGCGCGTTTCGAAGAGCCGCAGTTCATCGCCGGCTTCGACTTCTACCTCGAGCTCTTCCGCCGCGGCTTCGCTCCGTCCGTCGCCAACACGCAGATCGCGAACCTCTATCAACAGTTCGGCAGCGGCGACTTTGCGATGTTCATCAGTGGACCGTGGGACGTCGGCAATCTGCGCACGCGCCTCACCGAGGCACAGCAGGAAACGTGGAGCACCGCGCCATTGCCCGCGCCCGACGGCACTCCGTATCCCGGCGCCTCGCTGGCCGGCGGTGCGAGTCTCGTCATCGCCAGGACGTCGCGGAAGCACGAGGCGGCGAAGAAGTTCATCGCCTTCCTCTCGCGTCCCGACGTGCAGGTGCGCTTCTGGGAGCTGACCAACGACCTGCCCGCGCGGCGCAGCGCGTGGCAGGCGCCGAAGCTCGTCGCCGATCGCGAGATCGCCGCGTTCCGCACGCAGCTCGATCGCACCGTGGCTCTGCCGCGGTTACCCGAGGCCGAGAACATCGTGATCTCGCTGGCGGAGCATGGGGCGCTGGCGGTGCGCGGTCAGTACGACGCGCGGAACGGCGCGCTGGCGCTCGATCGCAAAGTGGAGACGATGCTCACGAAGCGGCGCTGGGTGCTGTCGCGATGAAGACCGAGGCGCGCGCGGCGTTGCTCTTCCTCACGCCGGGGCTGGCTCTGATCACGCTCTTCTTCATCATCCCGGTCATCGGCGGCTTCCTCCTCAGTCTCACCGACTTCGACCTCTACTCCCTCGGCGACGCCGGCAATACGCGCGTCGTCGGCGCCGCGAACTACACGTCGCTGTTCAGGAACCCGCTGTTCTGGCGCGCGCTGACGAACACGCTCTACTTCTCCTTCGTCGGCGGGCCGATCACCATCGCCGTGGCCCTCGGCGCGGCGCTGCTGCTGAACGCGAAGCTGGCGCGCTTCAAGGCCTTCTTCCGCACCATCTACTTCGCGCCGGTCGTCACCACCATCGTCGGCGTGGCCATCGTCTGGAAGTACGTCTACCACGCGCGCGTCGGCCTGCTGAACCGCATGCTGGCCGGCATCGGCATCGAAGGTCCGGACTGGCTCGGCGACCCGGACTGGGCCATGCCCGCGCTGATCCTGCTCGCCGTCTGGCGCGGCTTCGGCTACGCCACGGTGATCTTTCTGGCCGGGCTGCAGAACGTTCCCGAGGAGTTGTATGAGGCGGCGCGGATCGACGGGGCGAATGGGTGGAAGCAGTTCTGGCACGTCACCGTCCCGCAACTCGGGCCGACCTTCGTCTTCGTCGGCATCATCACCGCCATCGGCTTCCTGCAGGTCTTCGCCGAGCCGTATGTCATGACGCCGGACGGCGGCCCGCTGAACTCCACGCTGACGATCGTCATGCTCATGTACCGCGAGGGCTTCCGCTGGTGGAACATGGGCTACGCGGCCGGCGTCGCGTTCATCCTCTTCGCGCTGGTGCTGCTGGCCACGATCGCGAACTCGCTGGTGCGGAGGACGCGGTGAAACGGTTCCTGATCCATGCGGCGCTGATCATCGGCGCGATCGTGACCGTCATTCCGCTGGCGTGGATGGTCTCGGCCTCGTTCATGCCGCAGGGAGAAGCCACAGCGTTTCCGCCGCGGTTCATCCCGTCGCGCATTTCCCTCGAGCACTATCGCGGTCTCTTCACCAACCTGAACCTCGGCCGCGCATTTCTGAACAGCCTGTTCGTCGCGTTGCTGGCGACGGCGCTCTCGCTGCTGATCAACTCCATGGCCGGATACGCCTTCGCGAAGCTGCGTTTCCGCGGCCGCGATCGCATCTTCGCGCTGCTCATCGCGGCGCTGGGGATCCCGGCCCAGGTGGCCATGCTCCCGCTCTTCCTGCTCCTCAAATCGCTCGGCCTCGTCAACACGTACGCGGGCGTGCTCGTGCCGTACATCGCCACGATCTACGCCGTCTTCCTGGTGCGCCAGTTCATGCTCTCGATCCCGGATGACCTGCTGGCCGCCGCGCGCATCGACGGAGCGAGCGAGTGGCGCATCTACTGGTCGATCATCCTGCCGGTCGCGCGCCCCGTGCTGGCCACGCTGGCCATCTTCACCTTCATGTCGGCGTGGAACGATTTCATGTGGCCGCTGATCATCCTCAGCGACGACGAGAAATACACGATGCCGGTCGCTGTCGCGAACCTCAGCGGCGAGCACTTTCAGGACCTCGAGCTGATGATGGCCAGCGCCGTCCTGACCATCATCCCCGTGCTCACGCTCTTCTTCGTCCTGCAGAAGCAGTACATCGCCGGCATGATGGCCGGGAGCGTGAAGGAATGATCGCCGCGCTCGTCGTCGCGGCGACGCTGCTCGACGTCCCGTGGAAAGCCGTCCCCGCGCCGGGCGTGGAGATGAAGCTGACCCAATCCGACGCCCTGCAGATCGATTTCGATTTCCGCGGCCGCGCCGGTTACGCGATCGCCCGCCGCGACGGCGCCATCACGCTCCCCGACAACTTCGAGCTGACCTTCCGCATCAAAGGTCCGGACGCGCCGCGCAACTCGCTGGAAGTGAAGTTCGTGCAGGGGGAGAACGTCTGGTGGACGGTGCGCCGCGAATACGATTTTCCGCGTGACTCGCACCGCGTCTCGGTGAAAAAGCGCCATCTCGAATTTGCGTGGGGTCCGGCCGGACCGTCGCCGCTGCCGAGAACCGTCGACGCCATCGAGATCGTCATCACGGCCGGCACGGGCGGCAAGGGCACGGTCTGGATTGACGACGTCGAAATCCTGCCGGTTCGGGCCGACGCGCAGGAGATCGGCGGGATCGTGCTCGAGAAACCGGATGCCGCCGGCAAGACGTGGATCCCGATGCCCGACGCCGACGCCCGCGACGTGCGCGCCGACGCTCCGTATCGCACGCTGCCGCCGATGCGCGACGACAACGCCTTCTTTGCCGAGATGGCGAAGCACTTCCGCCGCGGTCTCTTCCCCCGCTACCTCCTCGGCGAGCAGTCCTACTGGACCATCCTCGGCGGCACCAGCGGCGAGGAAGAGGAAGCGCTCTTCAGCGAAGACGGCGCCGTCGAAGCCGGCCACGCCCGCTTCTCCGTCGAACCGTTCCTCCTGCTCGACGGAAAACTGGTGACCTGGAACGACGTCACCATCGAACAACGCGAAGGCCCGCGGGTGGTCTGGAAAAAACACCTGACCATCACCCCGCGCTACGACAACGGCACCCTGAAAGTGCGCTACGAAGTCGCCCCCAACGCGAAGCTGTTACTCGCGATTCGCCCGTTCCAGGTCAACACGCCTTGGCAGTTCCTGAACCGCACCGGCGGCGTGGTGAGGATCCGCGCCATCGACGGACTGACGGTCGACGCGGACGAGAAGAAGACGTTGGCCGCCGACGGATGGCGGCCGGCCGACGTGACGCTGCCAGAGGCGCAGGTCGCCGGCGACTTTCACGGCAAAGTGCTGCAGTTCGACCGGAACGACGTCACAGTCGAAATCCCACTGAGCTCAAACGTAGGGCGTGGGGG
>DASVSV010000480.1:0-7938 GCA_036387915.1 Thermoanaerobaculia bacterium | reverse complement strand
TGAAGCCGGGGGCTATTTCCTTAAGCCCGCTACGCGGGCAAGTCTGCCGCCGTAGGCGGCTTAAGACCATAGCCCCCGGTTCAGCCGGGGGTTAGTACGTACCATCCAACAGCCCGCGTTAGCGGGCGACAGTAACGGGAGTTTCAAGCAGCACGCACTCACACCGCCGACGAACGCGCATGCGACGTCGCGGCTGCCAAACGTAGGGCGTGGCTTCAGCCCGCCCACCCCGGGGGAGGCGGGCTGAAGCCGCGCCCTACGTTTCCGCACTTTTGGCGTCAGGAACGATCCGCGCGAGATGGGCGGGTCCATCGTCAGCGTCCCGCTGTGTCACATCTGCGGTGAGAGGGGTGGGTTCGTGCGGCGCACCCGTTTCACCACCCGCCAGAGCACGAACACCAGCGCCGCGAGCGCGAACGGGACGAGGATCGGGAGGAAGATCGAGAGGACGCTGAGCATGAAGGCGGTGACGTCTTCGATGATCGAGATGACGGGGTTCGCGCAGCCGAATGTCGTCGCGCTCGAGGCGACGCGCGTGCCGGCTTTCAGGGTGTGCATGCCGAGGGAGGTCGGGGCGCCGACGATGATGCCGAGGATGGCGGCGACCATGGGGTCGATGCCGGTGAGCACGGAGGCGCTGGCGACCGCGCCCGCGACGGGGCGGATGAACGTGCCGGCGGAGTCGAGGAAGTGGTCGACGGCGGGGATCTTGTCGGCGATCAGCTCGACGACGCAGGCGATGATGAGGGTGATCATCGCGGCGTCGGAGGTCAGCCAGTCGAACTTCGTCCCCAGCTCGATCCCGGCCACGTGAAAGCGCGCCGCCGCGGAGAGCAGCAGCAGCGGCAGAAAGGTATTCAGCCCCGTGGACGCGGAGAGTCCGAGTCCGAGCAGCAGGCCGAGGATGATGTTCATGGTGGTCACGTCGAGACTAGTTTACGTCCGGCCAGCTCAACTTGTTTCTCCAGGAACTCGCGGAAGGAGATGCCGACGACGGCCAGTTCCTGCGGCACGAGGGAGCTGGTGGTCAGTCCGGGCAGGGTATTGGTCTCGAGAAAGTAGATGCCGTCCTTAGCGGCGATGAGGTCGCTGCGCGAGTAGCCTTCGCAGCCGAGGGCCACGTGCGCGGCCAGCGCGGTGGCCTGCGCGGCCCGGGCCATGTCCTCGGGGATGTTCGCCGGACAGATCTCGCGCGTGCCGGCGCCGAGGTATTTGCCGGCGTAGTCGAAGGCGCGGTTCGGGTCGACTTCGATCTCGATGACCGGCAGCGGGAACGGGCCGGTGCCCTGGTCGACGACGCCGCAGGTGAGCTCGCGGCCGGTGATGAACTGTTCGAGGATGTACGGGAAGCGCAGCCCGGTGGGCAGATCTTCGTCGCGCCCGAGGAAGTAGAGGCCGCGGCTGGAGCCGCCGGCCAGCGGCTTGAGGACGATGCGCTCGTGCCGCGACAGCAGGTCGTCCACCGCGCCGCGCAACTCGGCCTCGCTCCGCACGACGCGAGCCTCGGCGGTCCGCACTTTGCCGTGGACGAGTTTCTTCGCGGTGTCTTTGTCGAACGCCGCGGCGCTGGCTTTGGAGCCGGAGCCGGTGAAGGGGATGCCTCGCTGTTCGAGCATCTGCTGGACGGTGCCGTCTTCGCCGCCGGTGCCATGCAACGCGAGAAGGAAGACGGGATCGTCGACGGGCATGGTGTCGAGGGCCTGCTCGAGCGTGGGAAAGATGGCCGGCCGCGCGGGCACAAAATCGACTTCGAACGGCCGCTGATGCGCGAGCAGGTCCGCCGCCGCGACGTCATGCACCGCCCCCTCCGGCGTCCAGAACCACGCCAGGGTACGATTGAGGGTGCGGACGACGTTCTGCGCCGAGGCCACGGAGACGTGGCGCTCGTCGGAGGGGCCGCCAAAGAGGACGATGATCGTTTGGGTCACCACCCGCTCGGGTGCAAACGTGTTGCCGCGGGGGAAGAGGAACGACGAGGGGCCTCCGGCGGGCCGGTACGACCGGCAGCGCTTAGTAGGCCCAGTCTTCGCGACAACACGTGTTTCGTAGACAGGGCGTGCGTTTCAGGCTCGGCCAACAAGCGCTGCCGGTCGCACCGGTCCGCCGGAGGCCTCCCGTCGTCTCCCTGTCCCCGCGCGTCAGTAACGCTGCCCGCACTCGGGGCAGAACTTGGGGGAGCCTTCGGCTTCGTGGCCGCACTCCTGGCAGGCGCGTTTCGGGTTGGCGGGCTCGCCGCATTCCGCGCAGAACTTGCCCCCCTGCGACTTCGCTCCGCACTTTTTGCAGACCGCGCCGGTGACCGTGCGGATGTCGCGCTGCTTCGTCCAGTCGACCGTGCGAGCCTTTTCGTGCATCTGCTCGCGCGCCGCCTCGGCCTGCGCGGCGGCCATCTCCTCGTCGAGGTCGGGCGCGCAGTTCTCGCAGAGGCCGGCCTTGTTGTTCCAGCAGATCGGCTGGCAGACCCAGTTGCCGCAGCGCGTGCACTGCTTGAAGGTCGGCGCGATCTCGGCGACGGCGTCCTTCAGCGCGGCGTCATGGGCGGGACCGCCGACGGCGCGCTGCACTTCGTACGCGCTGTCCGCGACGCGTCCGAACACACCGCCGAAGAGGCCTCCGGCCACGCGCGCGGCCGAGCCGAGCATGCCGATCTTCGAGGTCTGAAAGGTCGACATGTAGCCGTTGTGGCACTTCTCGCAATAGAACTTGAACTGGTAACCGCGGTCGGTGGAGAGGTCTTCGTGGTTGCCGGTAAAAGGAATGGGAGGCATGCGGGGAATTATCATCGCGCCCGCATGTCGAGGCAACAGCACGTTGTGGCCGCGGTGCTGTTCGTGGCGCTGGCGGTCGCGGCCACCTGGCCGCTGGCCCCGAACCTCGACCGCGCGGTGGCCGATCCGGGCGATCCGCTGCTCAACGTCTGGATCCTGGACTGGGACTGGTGGGCCACCTTCCGCGCGCCGCTGTCGCTGTTCCACGCGCCGGCATTTCATCCGGCGAAATACGCGCTGGCGTACAGCGAAAACCTGTACGGGATCGCGCTGCTGCTCTTTCCGCTGCGGTTCGCGGGCGTGGGGGCGGTGGCGGCGTACAACGTGGCCATGATCGCCGGCTTCGCGCTCTGCGGGTTCGGCGCGTACGTGTTGGGCGTTCGGCTGACGCGGTCGTTCGCGGCCGGGATCGCGGCGGGCGTGTTCTACATGCTCGTGCCGTTCCGCTTCGTGCATCTGTCGCAGGTGCAGCATGTGTGGGGCGGGTGGCTGCCGCTGATGCTGGCGGCGCTGCTGGCGTACGCGGAGCGGCCGACGTGGAAACGGGCCGCAGTCTTCGCGACGCTGTTCGTTATGAACGGACTGACGAACATTCATTACCTGCTGTTCGGCGCGCTGGCGACGGCCATCACCGCGGCGCTGCTGCTGCCGCGGCGCGACTGGCGCGTGCTGGCCATTGCCACGGGAATCGCGCTGCTCGTGCTCGCGCCGTTTCTCTATCCATATTTGAAGGTGGCGAAGCTGTACGGGATGCAGCGCGGCGCGGACGAGGTGGCGCGCTATTCGGCCGTGCCGCTGGACTGGCTGTCGAACCCGGCGGAGCCGGAGCGGAAGCTCTATCCCGGCGCGCTGGCGCTGGTCTGCCTGGTGCTGGCCTCGTTGCTCGTTGCTCGTAACCCGGCAGGGGTGCCTTCAGCCGCTGAACCACACCTGCCGAGCAACGAGCAACGCCAAACGTTCGCTCGCGAGGGGGCGACGTTGTTGCTGGCGTGGTTGTGGGTTGCGATCGGCTTCGCCGGCTCGCTGGGACTGAACTTCGTCTTTCACGAGTTCCTGTTCGGCGCGGTGCCGGGCTTCCGCGCCATCCGCGCGCCGGCGCGCTGGGCGGTGATCGGCTACATCGGTCTGGCCATCGCCATCGCCATCGTCACCGCGGCGCTGGCGCGGCGGAACCGCTGGGCGGCGTGGATTGTCCCGGTCGCGTTCGCGGTCACGCTCTGGACCGCGCCGGTGCGCTGGTTCCTGCTCGATCCGGAGACGCCGCCGGTCTATCGCTGGCTGTCCATGCAGAACGTGGCCGCGGTGGCGGAGCTGCCGATGGACACGCTGTCGAGCGACTACGAGTACCTGCTCTATGCGACCGCACATCACAAGCCGATCGTGAACGGGGTGTCGGGATTCTCGCCGCCCACGCGCATCGAGCTGTCGCGGCTCTCGCGCGAATTCACGCCGGCGTTCATCGACGCGCTGAACGAGGCCGGCGTGGAGTGGATCATCGTGCACGGCGACCGCTACGGCGAGGACGGGCGGAAGCTGCGGGACTGGCTCGAGCGCGAGCTGAACGACGGGCGGCTGCGCTACGTCGCCCACTTTGACGCGAAGACGGGCGCGGACTGGGTGTTCTCGCTGCGCGGCGGACGCGGTCCGCGGCCGCGCGACGTGGACGTGTTCCTGTACGGCGCGGCGGTGTGCGTCGAGTCGATCGCCGGAGCGATGGACTTCCCCCTCGGCAAGCACGTGTATCGCGGCCCGGCCCGGTTTTACGGCTGGGCGTCGTCGCCGGAAGGCGTTGCGCGCGTGGATTTATGGTTCAACAACCGCCGCGTGCGTTATCCGGCGAAGCTGACAGCCCTGCCGCCGCAGGGATGCGCGGGGGCGCCGCCGGTGCGCTTCGAGCTGGCGTTCGCGTCACGGCCGAAGGACATCCGCGCGCGGACGGACGTGCAGGTCGAGGTCACGGACCGCAAGGGGCGGAAGCGGGTCTTCGAGGATCGCTGGATTTCATGGGAGTGATAGCATCCGCCCCGAACCAACCAGGAGGAAAAACATGCGTAAAACCATACTCACCGGAATGCTTCTGCTGGCCGCCACAGGGGCATTCGCACAGCAGCAGATCCGGTCGCCGCGGCCGAGCCCGAAGGCGAGCGTCATGCAGGCCGTCGGCATCACCGACGTCACCATCAACTACAACCGTCCGGGCGTGAAGGGGCGCGCCATCTGGGGCGCGCTCGTGCCGTGGGACAAGGTCTGGCGCACCGGCGCGAACGAGGCCACGACCATCGAGTTCAGCGACGACGTCTGGATCAACGGCCAGAAGCTGGCCAAGGGGCTCTACAGCCTGCACACCATCCCGACGGCCACCGAGTGGACGATCATCTTCAACAGCGTGGCCTCGCAGTGGGGCAGCTACAGCTACGACGCGACCAAGGACGCGCTGCGCGTGAAAGCGACGCCGCGGGCCGCCGACCATCGCGAGTGGCTGACGTTCGAGTTCCCGGAGATGACCACCGACACGGCTCGCGTCGACATCCGTTGGGAGAAGATCGCCGTCCCCTTCACGATCGACACGAAGTCGACGGAGCGGACCATGGCCTCGTTCCGCAACGCCATGAACCCGGACTGGCGCACGCCGTACATGGCCGCCGATTTTGCGTTCAACCACAAGGGCGCGGCCACGGACGCCGAGGTGAATGCCTGGATCGAGCAGTCGCTCAAAGCCAACCAGAACATCGCCAACCTCTACCTCCGGGCCCGCCTCGCCGAGCGCGCCGGCAACAAAGCCGACGCCATCCGCTACGGCGAAATGGCCATCGCCGCCGCCACCCCGCAGCAGGCCGACTTCGCGAGCGAAGTGCGCCGGAATGTGGAGATGTGGAAGAAGTGATTGGTTAGTTGCTGGTTGCTGGTTGCTGGGGCAGTAGTGCTCTGGCAACCAGCAATGTGTGGACGGGGCTATGACGCGCGTCGCAATTGACGATCAGATGCTGGCGAAAGCGCAGAAAATCGGCGGCCACCGCACCAGGAAGGCTACGGTCAACGAGGCGTTGCGCGAGTACATCCAGCGCCGGCAGACGAAGATCCTGAGGCTTCTTCGGAACGATTGACTTCGACCCGCACTACGACTGCACCAAGCAGCGTCGCCGATCGTGAAAACGCGCAGCGTCTGGAGTGCGGCAGCTAGCGTGCTGCCGCGCTCCAGACGCTGCGCGTTCGTTTGCGCGAGAAGAGCGTTTGTTAGGAACCCGCCTGCGCTTTCGCTAGCGGGTCGAGCGCGCGGGCGGCGTTGCGGAGTTGCTCGTCGCTGAGCGAATCCAGCGCGTTCAACTTCACCTTCGTCACGCGCGCCATTCCTTCGAGCACGCGCTGGTTGGCTTTGCCGTGCGGGGTGTCGCCGCCGACGTTGGTGAGGATGGCGCCGGTGAGGGCGAGGCGGGGCGATGCGGCGAACGCGATCTCCGATAATTTGGCCCGGTACTCCAGCTCCTCGGAATCATCGATCCCGAACTGGGTCTGGTCGATGGAGTGGCGTCCTTCGTGGGCCCAGATCGAGTGGTCGAACTCCTCCTGCCGGTAGCGGGCGATGAAGGCGTCGCGCGTGTGGGCGGAGGCGCGCAGCGCCTCGAGGTACTGGCGCTCCATGCGTAACGAGAGGCCGGGCAGCGCGACCACCGGCGCGGTCTTGATGCGCTCCGCATCGCGGCGCGTTTCGTCCGCGATCTCGCGGTCTTTCTTCGCGCGCTGCTCGGGATCGGTGAGGGCCAGCCAGGCGTTGATCGGCCCGTTGGCGTACATCGGCCGCACCTGGTAGACCGTCTCCTTCTCGGCCCAGCCGCCGGCGCCGGAGCGGCCGTCGAGGATCCAGGCCATGAAGCCGTTGGCAATCATGTTGTCGAGGAGGATGAAGCGGATCGAGCCGCGGCGTCCGTACTGCTCGACCGTGCGCCGCTCGTCGAGGACGCGGTGGCCGAAGTGCATCCCCGACACGCCGTCGGTCTCGCCGAACGTCGTCACGGCGCCGAAGCGGCTGGCCGCGTCCTTCGGCAGTTCCTTCTTCACCGCTTTGACGAACGCGCGTTGACTCTCGTCGCCGGTGGCGGCCTTGCGATAGTGATCGTCGACGAGCTGCTCGATGCGCTTCAGCGCCGCGGCGTAGGCGTCGATCTCCGGATCGTCGAGGATGAGCGACGCCTCCTGATAGAGCCGCGCCTTCGCCAGCGCGCGGCCGAGCTCCTGCCGATTGGCGACGGAGGCGGGGACGAGCTGCGGTACGTCGGCGTAGTACCAGCGGAAGGCGCGCAGCGCGGTGGCGTCGTCGTTCGCGTGGATAGCGGCGCGGAGGAGGAGCCGCGCGGACTGCGTGCGCGGGCCGACGCCGGCGATGACCCTTTCGGCGATGGCGATCGTGTCGCGGTAACGCTTTTCCTCGAAGGCGAGGTAGGCCGCGGGGACGAGCGCTTTGCGCCGGTCGATGTTCGTCTTCGCGGCAGCCTGCGCGCGCTCGACCGCGGCGCGGGCGGCGGGGAGGTCGTGCGCGAGCTCGAGCTCGATGCGGGCGCGCTCGCCATGCGCGTCAGTGGTGTCGAACGGCGCGAGCAACTCGCGCGCGGCGGCGGCATTCCGGAAGACGCGCCATTCGAGATGTGCGGCCCGGATCGCGGCGTGCTCGCGGCGCAGCGGATCGGGATCACGCTGGGCCGCGGCGCGATAGAGATCGCGGACGCGCTCCTGATCGGTTCCATGAGCGATCGCCTCCGCCTCGTCGAACGCACGCTCCGGCGGCGTGGCCGCGCAGGAGAGGACGAGGAGAAGGAAGGGGAGGACGCGTTGGACGATCGGGGGCGGCGCGTCACTCTGCATGCACCGTGATACGCGGCGGTGAGATGAATGTTTGGAGGACGAAGGCCGACGCGGCTTGGCAAAGAAACAGGTGCATGCCTGTCGCCCGCTACGCGGGCTCGATGAAGGGTCGACCGATTCCCCCGGCTGAAGCCGGGGGCTATTTCCTGAAGCCCGCTATGCGGGTCAGGTCGGCCGCCGTAGGCGGCTCCAGGAATCCGAAACCCGCTACGCCCTAGCACGCACTCACACCGCCAACGAACGCGCATACGGCGTCATGCTGCCAAACGTAGGGCGTGGCGTCAGCCCGCCCCCCCCCGGGGGGGGCGGGCTG
>DASVSV010000479.1:0-13980 GCA_036387915.1 Thermoanaerobaculia bacterium | reverse complement strand
TCGTCGTTGTCCTCGACGACCAGCACCGATACCCCGGTGAGATCGGCGAAGTCGCGGTCGATCGTGCGCACCGCCGGCAGTTCCATGCGGGGCACCACCTCGTGGTGTGCGCGATGGTGGGCGACGAGGAGGGGCAGACGGACCGCGAACGTGGCTCCCTTTCCCTCCCCCGGGCTGAATGCCTGCACCGTTCCGCCGTGAAGCTCCACCAGATTCCGGACGATCCCGAGCCCCAGGCCGAGGCCCGCGTGGGAGCGCGTCGAGCTGCTGTCGGCCTGGCTGAAACGGTCGAACACATACGGCAGAAACGTCGGTGAGATCCCCTCCCCCGTGTCGCTCACCGTCAGCTCGCAATGCGAGTTGACCCGCTCGAGCCGGACCTGCACCTTCCCTCGGCGCGGCGTGAATTTGACGGCATTCGAAAGGAGGTTCCACACCACCTGCTGCAACCGGTCCGGATCGCCGGAGATGTGACCGGCGTCGGAATCGAGCACGCGCTCGATGCGGACCCCTTTCGCGTCCGCGGCGGGCCGCACGATTTCGATCGCCGCGTCGACCACGTCCATCAAGTCGAGCGGTTGCACGTTCAGCCGCAGTTTCCCGGCGTTGATCCGGGAGAAATCGAGGATGTCCTCGATCAGCCGGCTCTGCGCGCGCGCGTTCCGGTCGATCGTGTCCAGCCCTTCATCGATCGATGCCTCGTCGCGGTCGAGGCGCAGCAACTGAATCCAGCCGATGATGCTCGTCAGCGGCGTGCGCAGCTCGTGAGAGACCGTGGCGAGGAACTCGTCCCGCGCGCGCGAAGCCGTCTCCGCGACGGTCAGCGCGTGCTGCAGTTCCGCTCTCGTGGCGTCGAGCTTCGAGGCGAGCAGCGCCGCCTCCGTCGCCGCCTGGCGCGCCATTCGGGAGTCCGCCTCCGCGCGTGCGGCGGCGGCTTCCGTGCGGAAGAGCGCCCCGACGAGGGGCAGCAGGACGCGCAACACGGGGCGCACCGGCTCGGCGACCGACTCCCCGACCAGTACGGCCACCGTGCCGTCCTCCACTCCGATCGCGACAGCGGGCCGCATCTCGCCGTGCTGATTCTGGACCGGCCCCTCGGCCGTTCCAGCCTCCACGGCGCGCGCCACGAGACTGCGCCAGAGCCGCGCGCCGCGCAGTGTCTGCGGGAAGCGCGGCGCCGGCAGCGAGCGGCCCGCGGCCGGGTCGCGGATGAAGACGATCAGCTCCTCCGCGTTCCACCGCCGCGCGAACGCTCGCGCGGCGTCGAGCCGTCCCTCGGGACAGGCGAGCCGCACCACCGCCTGCAGCGCCTCCGTGACCTCAGCGAAACCATCCACGTTAGTCCGGCAGCAGCGCCACCGTCGCCGTACAGTTGTGAAAGCCGCTGAACTGTCCCTCGGATCTCGCGATCTGGCCGTAGGTGTTGCAACCGACGTACGGAACGTCTCCGAGCGCGCGTTGCAGCGCGTCCATCTCCATCCCGAACTCCCCGCCCATCCGCAGACGCGTGGCCACGCAGTCGAAGAAAAGCGCCACCTCCGGCCTCGTACCGCGCATGTCGCCGAGCGCCGAGTTCACCGCCCGGACGGCCGCGTCGGCCGCCGACTTCGTGGAAGTCTTCATGATGCGCACCGTCGCGCCGGCCGGAATGTCGGAGGCACAACCGATCGAGCCGTCCTCGAGCACCGCCAGCGGGACGCGCAGCTTGTAACCGGAGCCGGTGTCGATGCCCAGCACGTTGTGCAGAAAGAACGGGATCGGGTTGGCGCGATCGAACGTCTGCCCGGTGCTCTCCGCATGCTCCTCGAATATCTCGACGGCCGGCGTGGCATCGAGACTGACCACGGTCGAGCCGTTCGCCTCCGTGACGCGGAGAGGCTCGCTCGCCGGCTCCCACCCGTGGCTGACGCCGACGCCGATCGGCTTCGTCGCCAGAATCTCCAGCGCGACCGCCGCGTCGGCCACCACCTCGGTGCCGCAGAACACCACCGTGCGCTCGAAGCGCGCGTCGTCGCCCGCGCCGCCGCCGAAGAACCGGTACTTGCCGAGTGTGGCCAGGCTGAGCTGCTCGATGAAATCGTCGGTATAGCCGGCCAGCGCGTCGGCGAGCAGGAGCGCGGCGCGGTGCGGATACTGATGCGTGGTCAGCCCCTGAAACGAGCTCGCGATCTCCCTGGCCGCCACCGCGCGGTTGTCGCGCAGGTTGCGGCCGAGACCGGCGGTAAAGCGCATGACGTCCGAACGGATGCCGACCGCCGAGGCCGAGCCTTCACCGCGGTCGCCGCTCACGAACTCGCCGGCCGAGGAGCAGCCGACCAGCGCCCCCGGCCGGCAGCTCTCGTGGATCCCGTTCAGAAGCGGGGTGTAATCATGCTGCGAAGAAGCAAAGACGATTACGGCGTCCGGAGCCTCTCCGGACAGCCCCTCTCGCAGCCGCGCACCGAGGTCTCTCCCGGCGGCAGCGCTGTTCGTTTCCTTCGTGAAGACAACCGTCGAATTCGTCACTCTGTTTTGCTCCTTCGGTACTGGTCGATGGGTGCACACCGTAGAGGCGCGCGCTCCGCCAGGCGAGTCACGCAGGTGCAAGGAACAGTCCGAAACGGCTCCGGCCGCTGGTGGCGGCGCGCTCCGGGCACGGCGCCGCGCTCGCTGAGCGCGCCGCAGTCGCGTTCATGCCGCTGACGCGGTGAGCCTCGGTCGGTCGGCTCGCGGTGACGCGGCGTGAGAAAAGGCCTACTGCGCACCTTTCACGCGGGAGCGAGGCGATTCCGCCTTACGCCGTCGGGGCCTTCAGCATGAGTTGCACGCGCTCCACGACCTCGGGAAGGCGGAACGGTTTGCCGATGAAGCTGTCCGCGCCCTTTTCGAGCACGGCCGGCAGCTGCGTCGAATCGGCGGAGAGCACGAGGATCGACACCGGGTTCGTGCTCCGCGTCTCCCGCAACTGTTCCATCACCTGGAACCCGTTCATCTCCGGCATCTGGAGATCGAGCAGGATCAGGTCATAGTGATTCTGCTGGTGCAGGGCCGCGACTTCGCGCGGCTCCACCGTCGACATGACTTCTTCGTACCCGGCGCGCCGCAGGGTCTGCTCGAGCAGACGCACATTGGAGCGCTGGTCGTCGACGATCAGAATGCGCGGGCCGAGGGCTTCAGTGGATTGGTTCATTGTTTTCTTCCGCGTATGCCAGTGCGATGTTGAGCGTGTCCATGAATTCACTGACTTTGATGGGTTTGGTCAAATAGCGGAAAAAGCCCGCGTCCATCCCTCGCTGCACGTCGCGGGGCATTGCGTTCGCGCTCAATGCCACGACCGGAATGTGGGCGGTGGTCTTGTCCTCGCGCAGGATCCTCAATGCTTCAATGCCGCTGATTCCCGGCAGATTGATGTCCATCAGGATTACGTCCGGCAGACAGGTGCGGGCCAGCTGCACGCCGCTATTGCCATCCACCGCGCTCAATAGCCGGACGTCCTGACGCCGCCCGATGAGCCGCTCGACCAGTTGCAGATTGGCCGGATTGTCTTCGACATAGAGCAGCGTCCGGAGACCCTCGAGGTTGGCGGCTGCTGCCTCTGCGAGGACGACCGGCTCCACGGCTGCCGGCATCACGAGCGGCGCCGCCGACAGCAGTTCCACCCAGAACACGCTGCCCGTGCCGACCGTGCTCTCCACGCCGATGTGGCCGTCCATCAGTTCGACGAGCCGCTTGCTGACCACGAGGCCGATGCCGGTGCCTTCTTCGCCGTTGACTTCCTGTCCCAGGCGATTGAAGGGTTGAAAGAGCTGGGCGAGTTTCTCCGGCGGCAATCCGGCGCCGGTGTCGGTGACGGTGATGCGCACGTGTCCCGAGGCCGTGTTGGCGCTGCACTTCAGCGCGACGGACCCTTTGGGCGTGTTGTACTTGATGGCATTGGAGAGCAGGTTGATCAGCACCTGCTTGATGCGGGTGCGGTCGGCGTGAACGGTATACACCGCGTCGCTGCGCGGGAAGGTCATGGTGATGCCGCGGCGCACCGCCAGCGGCTCGATCATCGAGTGGCATTCGAGCAGCAGCTCATTGAGCGAGACCGGCTCGAGCGACATCGAGAGCTTCCCCGACTCGATCGTGGCCAGGTCGAGAATCTCGTTGATCAGCTCCAGCAGATACCAGCCGGCATTGAGGATCTGAATGATGCTTTCGGCCTGCGCGGGCGTGGGCTCCGGCGAATCCGATTCCATGAGCTGGGCGAAACCGAGAATGGCATTGAGCGGCGAGCGGAGCTCGTGGCTCATGCTGGAGAGAAAATCGGATTTGGCGAGGTTCGCCTTTTCCGCGAGGGCTCGCGCGTCCGTGAGCGTGGCCTCGACTTTATTGCGCTCCGTCAGGTCGCGCGTCAGCTTGGCGAACCCGCGCAGATTGCCGCCCTGGTCGCGAATGGACGTGAAGGCGACATTGGCCCAGAACAGCGAGCCGTCTTTGCGGACGCGCCATCCCTCGTCCTCGTGGCGGCCACTGGAGGCGGCCTGGTCGAGATCGCGCTGCGGCTTGCCGCGCGCCACGTCGTCCTGCGGATAGAACGTCGAGAAATGGCGGCCCAGGATTTCGTCGGCGTGGAATCCCTTGATGCGCTGCGCGCCGGTGTTCCAGCTCGCCACCAATCCCTCCGGATCGAGCATGACGATGGCGTAATCGGAAACGCTTTCGACCATCAGACGGAAGCTGCCTTCCGTCCACCGCAATTTCTCTTCCGCGTGTTTGCGCGCGCTGTTGTCGGTGCCGATCAGCAGATAGCCGATCACCGCCTCCTTGTCGTCGCGCAAGGCGGTCACAGAGACGATGGCCGGAAAACGCGTCCCGTCTTTGCGGATGTACGTAAGCTCGTAAATGTCCTCGATGCCTCGTGAGGCCTTGAAGGCCAGGGCTTCGAATCCGGGCGTGATGGGCGTGCCCAGCTCGACGCTCAGAGCGGCGGCGCGGGCGATCACTTCCTGCGGATCGGAAATGTCCGCGGGAGTGATCCGGTCGACCACGTCCACCGCGGAGTAGCCGAGCATGCGCTCGGCGCCGACGTTGAACAGCTGGATGACGCCCTTTTCGTCCGTGGCGATGCTCGAAAAGTTGGCGCTGTTCAGAATGGCATTCTGAAGGGCGCCGGTCTTCAGCAGCGCCTTTTTCCTCCGGAGCTCGACAGCGGCCATCGCCTTCTCCGCGCGAGTGGCCGGATGGCTGGCTCGCTTGACGGGTGGACCTCGTAGCGGTGAGGGTGCGCTCATCGTTTCTCCTTTGGGGACATACACGGAACGGCGACCTGAGTCGCAATATGTCTCTATTTCGGAATTCTTTACTGGCGAACGGGGCAAGAAGCGAGCCGCAATTTTGATGTGGCAGTGAAGCGGCATAGACTGCTATCCGCCACCGAAGCCTTTCCATCGCCGCGTTCTGTAGCCGCAAACAAGGTACGGCCGACCGTCCAGACGCGTTTTCGTCAACAGCAAGGGGAAATCCATGACAGTCGCCGAGTCGACTCGCCTCGACCAAGCCACCAAATCGCCGAGCGGGATCGCCGGACTCGATGAGATCACCGGCGGAGGCCTGCCCCGCGGCCGCACGACCCTGCTCGTGGGCGGATCGGGCTCGGGCAAGACCATCCTGGCCCTGCAATGTCTCGTGAACGGCGCACGGGATTTTGACGAGCCCGGGATTTTCGTCGCCTTCGAGGAGACGCCGGCGCGAATCATCTCCAATGCGAAGACCTTCGGCTGGAATCTCACCGAGCTGCAGCAGGACAAGCTCTTTTTCATGGACGCCCAGCCGAAGCCCGATCTCGTACAGTCGGGCACGTTCGACCTGAGCGGCATGCTCGCGGCCCTCGGCGCGAAAGCCGAGGAGATGGGTGCGAAGCGCATCGTCTTCGACGCACTCGACATCATGCTGGCGCTGCTCGTCGATCCTGTCGCCCAGAGGCGCGAGATTTACCGCCTGCATGCATGGCTGCTGGAGCACGAGCTGACCGGCATCGTCACGCTCAAAGCCGACAGCGACGACGGCGGCGCCATCAGCCAGCCGTTCGGCTTCATGCAGTTCATGGTCGACTGCGCCATCATCCTCAATCACACCGTGGTCCTCGGCGTCTCGCAGCGCAACCTGCGCGTGCAGAAATACCGCGGCTCGAGCTTCGACGAAAACGAGTCGCCGTTCCTGATCGGCAAAAGCGGCTTCGAAGTCGCGGTCACGCGCACCCTCGGCCGCGGCGGCGAAGTGACGAACGAGCGCGTCTCGAGCGGCGTCGAGCGTCTGGACACCATGCTGGGCGGCGGCTATTACCGCGGCGCCAGCGTGCTCATCACCGGTTTCCCGGGCACGGCCAAGACCACGCTCAGCGGCGCATTCGCGGAAGAAGCCTGTACGCGCGGCGAGCGCACGATGTTCGTCAGCTTCGACTCCGACTCCAACGAAGTGATCCGCAACCTCGGCTCGGTCGGCATTCAGCTCGAGCGCTTCGTGGAGAACGGCTCGCTGCGCATGGTCTCGGCCCGCACCATCACCGGCAGCGCGGAGACATACCTGGTGCGCATCAAGACGCTGGCGAAGGAACATCGCGCGCGCTGCCTCGTGGTCGACCCCGTGTCCACATTGTCGAAATCAGGCAATGAACTGACCGCGCACAGCGTCGCCGAACGCTTGATCGACTGGTCGAAGGCGGAGGGCATTACGCTGGTCTGCACCAGTCTCCTCGACGAGATGTCCAGCCAGTCCGAAGCGGGCTCGCCCCTGCAGATCTCCACGCTGGCCGACACGTGGATTCACCTCAACTACCTGGTGCAGGCCGGCGAGCGCAATCGCGGCATGTCGATCATCAAGTCGCGCGGAACGGCGCACTCCAATCAGGTCCGCGAGCTGATTCTCAGCGACGCCGGAATCACGGTCACCGATACGTATACCGCCGGCGGCGAAGTGCTCATGGGCACGATGCGCTGGGAGAAGGAAAGCGCGGAACGCCACGCCTCCGAAGCCGCGGCCGTCGAAGCGAAACTGCGCAGCGTCAGACTGGAAGCAGAAGAGGCGGAGCTCCAGGCGCGAGTCAAATCGCTGCAGCTGGAGCTCGCCGCAAAGGCGACCGAGAAAGCAGTCCTGGCCCGCAGCGCGGAGGTGCACGAGAAGGAGCAGACGCTGGCGCGCGACAGAATGCGCGAGCTGCGCGGCAGCGACGTGGGGCCCGAGGGGTCGAGCGTGACGCGATGAACGGAGGAGTATTCACCTTCCGGCTGTACATCACCGGCGACGCACCCAACTCGCTGCAGGCCATCGCAAACCTGACGCAGATCTGCAACACCCATCTCCCGGACCGCCACGAGATCGAGATCGTCGACGTGCTGCTCGACCCCAAGCGCGCGCTCCTCGAAGCGATCTACATGACCCCGACGCTCGTCACCGACTCGCCGTACCCCGGCCACCGCATCGTCGGCACGCTCAGCAACACCGAGCCCATCCTCCAGATCCTCGGCCTCGGCGCCGCCGAACGCCGCACGTTCCCCGGCCTCAAAGACCGCGACGCCGCCCCGCAGCTGCTGCGCAGACCCGCGGAAACGGCCTGAGGTCCACGCGCCGTCCGTACTTTACGGGCGGCGCGGCGGATCGCGATCTCGTTACCTTTTCGGAAATGCCTAGCGCGAGAACGGCCGGTTCGGACCACGCTTCTCGTCCGGAATGGCGCGCAACTGTTCGCAGAGCTCCGAAATGACCTCGGTCGCCTCTTCCCGGCTCAGCTTCTTCGTCAGTTCGCGGGTCACGGTGACGAGGCTGGTCACCACCGACGACAGCTCGATGGGCAGCACACGGCGATCAGGTTTCTCATCGGCCACTACTGGCTAGCAAGAAACGCGCGCGTGAACGACCGCCGCCCGCCGCACGCACCGCCGTCGCGCGCTGTGACAGTTTGAATCCGGACGTATTTCCATCCGTCCTCAGCCATACAATTCACGGAAAGGAGAAAATCCATGAAGAGAGTCTTACTCGTGTGCATCCTCGTGCTGTCTTTCTCGTTGCCGGCGTCAGCCGCGATCTGGAACGCCATCGGTTCCGAGGGATCATCGACGAGTCGTCGCTGGCGTTGTATGAGTTCGCCGGCGCGCGTCTCCAATTCAAGCCGGGAGCGACCGGCACCATCATGATCGAGCTGTCGCAGGGCTCGCAGGGCGTAGGGCGATCCGTCCTCAGTGCCGTACGGCACGGCGCCGCGGCGACCGATCGCTCCCGGTGACTGCCACCTCCACAGACATCACGGCCGTGCCTCGCCGGAGTGTGATTACCACTTCACCTTCGGAGATTGCGACCAGCTCGTTGCCAACGATCTCAACAATTCCTGTGGTCGAGTAGGAGATAAGAACATCCTGCATATCCATACTGATGCGGGCGTCGGCTCCAGCGAGTGTCCCACTCACTTGAAGCTCGATGCGCTCCCCGGTGCGGAGTACCACGTTGCTACCGGGCGAAACGAACAGCTGGGCGATCGGCGTCTCGGTCGAGATCGTAATCGGCACGGCAGCACTCATGAGCACGGAGCCATCTGCCATCCTCGCGAGCCCTATGATTTCCGTCGCTCCGAGTCGATCACCTCGCGGTCTGAGCCGAGCACCATAGGGCGCTGACTCGTCAATCTCGACATCTCCGTTGGTCACGAAAGCTACACTCTGCGCGGTCGCTCCACTCACGGTCAGGCTCACGTCAAACGCCTCACCGGGTTCGAACGTGCTTCCAGCGACTGGTGCGACGATCTGGAGTCTCGCGTCTGACGTGGCTGACGCTCCTTGCCAATCCCGCGCGAAGCTGATGCTCGACAAGCCGATTTGATTGACGCCGGGCAGCACGTGCCTGAACTCGCCACCAGAAGGGTCGGTATTGAGAAGATCCGCGATGCACTCGGGCACACGACTGTCAGGATGTCCGAACTGTACCCGAAGCTCAAGAGCACGCGACTGAAAGAATGCCTGCAGCGCTCAACCTCCGTCACGAGTTTGTCAGCGGTGACACCCGGAGTGACATTCAAGCACAAGAATCAGGGCAGTAGTTAGTTGTGGCCACCTTCGTAAGCACGACGGTTTCAAGAGTTAACTTGGAGCGGGCGACGGGATTCGAACCCGCGACCAAGAGCTTGGGAAGCTCCTACTCTACCAACTGAGCTACGCCCGCTCAGAGGAGGGCGGGATTGTAGCGCGGGGGTGGGGGTTGGCGCTACTTTCAGCCTTCGGGTGTGCGCGGGGCGCGGTTCTGAGGGCCGTCCGCTATCACCGACTCCGGCGCCGCTCGCTCGCCAGGAACAGTTGGGCGAGGACGAGCCAAGCGATGACGAGGGATGGGTACGTGGGAGGGCGGCGTACGTGGCGGCGAACGGGCCGGCACCCGGGCGCGGACCGGCGACCACGCTTACTCGATTCGGCATGTGGCAAAATCCGGGGAAATGACGAACCTCGGCGCGAGGCCAGGAAGCTCGAAGCTGTGGATGGCGCTTGCTGGTTGTGGTGCGGTCCTGGTGATTTCCGGGGCGGCGGTGGTCATGGCCGTGCTGATGCTGTGGCCGTCCGAGAGGGGGAGCTCGGACGCCGCTCCGCAGGTGCAGGGGGACGTCGACCGTTCGCAGACCGAGAACGACGACGTCTCGTCCGCCGTCGATTCGTCCGTAAGGACGCCGGGGGCTCAGTCGTTCGCGGTCGGGGAGAAGGTGGAGATCGAAGCGAGCAATCATTGGGTTCCGTGTGTCGTCTCCGAGAATCAGCCACCTTCAATCATGCGCGTGCAGTGCGAGGAGTATCCCTCGCTGAGCCGGGCCGCCGGTGTTTATCCCGTCGATCGCGACAATCCGTCCGCCGTGCGCCACGCGACGGGGCAAACGGGGCCGATCGCAGCGGCGCCACCGAAGCGTCAGCAGGCCGCGGGACCGGCTGGTTTGAAAGTCGCCGAGTACGCGTGTTATGGATCGGGCGGGCGGCCGATGGCTGGTCTCGGGTTCAAGGTCCTCTCCATGAACCGCTATACGGACCTGGAAGGCGACGACACCGGATCGTTTTCGATCTCCGGTACCACTGTGACGTTTCGCGGCGGCCACCTCGACGGACAAACCGGGCGCGACCTGCGTGGCCACAGCTTCACCATCGCCAGACAGGCAGAGTGCGAGCCGTTTTAGACGACGCGGTTGAACACCGGAGTTGCCGGAAGGACGATTAGCGGGAACGGAACTTCGCGGACGTTGCTCGTTGCTCGGCGGGGGTGCCTCTCCGGCGAGGCGGCACATTGAAGGAGTAACCGTAGAAACGACGTTGCCCGTTGCTCGGCAGGGGTGACTCAGTGCGAGAGGCACCCCGGACGAACAACGGGCAACAGGTAATAAGTAACGACGATCGCGTTTACGCTTTTTTCTTGATCTGCATCCGGGTCGGGTCGCTGGTCTCGCTGACGCTGACGCCGGTGGGGCGGGCGATCTGGGCGTGCGTGCTGCCCATGCTGCGGTTGCGCTTCTGGATGGGGAGGCGCGTGTAGACCTGCGTGGAGAGGATCGACGCGTGGCCGAGGATCTCCTGGACTTCGCGGATGTCGGCGCCGGACGAGACGAGCTGCGCGGCCATGGTGTGGCGGAGCGAGTGCGGCGTCACGTGGCGTTTGATCTCGGCGAGGCGGACGTGCTTTTTGAAGATGTTCTCGATCGAGTAGATGGTCAGGCGCGTTCCCGAGCGGCCGACGAACAGCGCCGGCGTGGAGAGCGTGCGCTCGCCGCGAAGCTCGAGATACTGCATGATCACCTCGGGCAGCGTCTCGGACGCGGAGAGCGTCACGGCGCGGCCGCGGGTGGCGCGTCCGGTGATCTGGATCTGCTTGCGATCGACGTCGACGTCGGAGACGTTCAGCGCGACCAGCTCGCCGATGCGGATGCCGGTCGAGAAGAGCAGCTCGAGGATGACGTTGTCGCGGACGGCGCAGAAGTAGCGGTTGCGGCTGCCGGCAGAGTGATCGCGGACGACCGACAGCTCCTCGACCTGCTCTTTCGGAGCGGCGAGCAGCGCGCGGACTTCACGGTTCGAGAGGACGGTCGGCACGCGGTTCTCGACCGGCTTCTTGATCTTGAGCTTGCGCGCCGGCGACTCGTTGACCACGCCCTGCTCTACCAGGAAGCGGAAGAAGACCTTCAGCGCGGCGACCTTGCGGCGGACCGACGTGTCGCGGTAGGGACCGCCGCCGAGCTTGTCGAGATAAGCCTCGAGATGGTCGGGGGTGATCGCCGGCGCCTCCACGTCACTCATGTGCACGTGAAACTGCGCGAGGTCGGATTGGTACGCGCGAAGTGTCCGATCGGACAAATTTCGCACGGACTGCCCATGCTCGAGGAATTGCGATATCGCCTGCTGCACGTTCATAGTCAAGTCACTTTAACGCCGGATTTGGGGGGTGGCGGACGGTTCGCAGTCTACGCCGCCCCATTTGATTGTCAAGAAATTATTTGCGGCCAGGAATATGCTGAAAGGGCATTGACGTGAAGGGATTACGACTTTATGTGCGCCCGATCGAGACCGCGGATCACGCCGCGGTGCGCGATTTTCTCGGCGACGCGACGCCTCCGGCATGGGGCCTGCTCGGCAAGCTCCTCGGCGAGATCGTGGCCGTCGTGGCTCTCGAGGTCACCGGCGACGCGCTCCGCGTCGGCGATCTGTTCGTTGCCCAGGCGTTGCGCCGAAAACGCATCGGACGGGCCATGATGCGCGAAGTGGAGCAGCTCGCGGCGAAGCTGGAGCGCAGCCGCATCGTCGTCGAGAACGCGGGGGACGCGCAGGAGTTCTTCCGCCGCGTCGGATTTGAAAACGAGGGGGATCGATGGGTCAGAGTCGTGGCGTAACGGGTGTGGTGGTCGTGATGGCGATGTTCGCCGCGTGCTCGAAACCAGCGGATGCTCCGCTGCCGGTAGTCGCGCCTCGCGCGGTGGTCCCGCAGCAGCAGGAGATCGAACAACCGAAGCTCGCGCCGCGCGATCTCGCGCGCCAGGCGCTGGAGCTCTTCGACAGGAAGCAGTACGCCGAAGCGATCCCGATGCTGAGCGAGGCGGCGAACGCCTACCCCGCGGTCGCGCCGTTTCTGCGCGTGCGCATCGCGGAGGCCGAAGCCGCGCGGGACAACGTGCCGGCCGCGGTGGCGATCCTCTCGGAGGTCGTCGCGATCAGCAACACGTCCGCCGCGACGGTGGCGCGCCTCCGGCTCCCGCCGCTTTACGCGCGGCTCGGCGACCGCGCCTCGACGGACGCCGCGTGGCAGCAGGCCAATCAACTCGCCATCGACGAGTTGAACGAAGCTGACTTCGTGAGCATGGCCACGGCGCTGGCGAAGGCCGGCCGCACGGACCTGGCCACGAGCACGCGCATGCGCCTCCTCACCACGTACACGCAGGGACGCTACACGGAGCAGACGTTCGGGCACGTGAAGAACGAGCTCGCCAACCTGCCGGCCGCGGAGCGCGTCGAGCTGGCCGCGAAGCTGGCGCGCTCTTCCCGCTACGACCAGGCACTCACGCTGCTGCCGCCCGACGCGCCGGAAGCGCGGGCGACGCGCATCCGCGCGCTCTTCAACTCGCGCAACTACTCGACGCTGCTCGCCGAGACGGAGAACGTGAAGCTCGCCGATCCCGCGCTGATGTTGTCGCGCGCCCGCGCGGCCTGGCGCGATGACAAGCCTCAGATCTTCCTGGCCGGCCTGGATGCGGTGGAGAAAGAGTTCCCGACGAGCAAAGAGGCCACCGAGGCGAAGATCCTGCGGGCCAAGTACTACAGCACCGACTCGCCGAACTTTGCGCTGTCGGTGGAGAACCTCTCCAAGGCCATCGACGCCGGCGCGGGCGACGAGAACCTCTGGAACCTCGGCTGGACGTACACGCTCTGGGGCAGGTACGACGACGCGCTGAAGACGTTCGACCGCTATATCCGAGCGTACCCGGACGGCGACTGGAAGACGAACTCGCTCTTCTGGTCGGCGAAGATCCACGACAGGTTCGGGCGCACCGCGCAGCGCGACGCGATGGCGGCGCAGGTGGTCGCGGAGTATCCGTTCAGCTATTACGCGTATCGGGCCAAGGAGCTGTGGCCCTCGGTCGCGATGACGGAAACGAAGTCGCTGACGACATTCCCCGACCTCGACCTCGAGCTGGCGAAGATCAACGAGCCGCGCTTCGCGGTCGTGCGCGCGCTGCAGGACGTCGGTCTCGACCGCGCCGCCGCGCGCGAGATGAAAGGGCTCGCCGAAAAGTACGCGGACAACCTCGGCGTGCAGTTCATGCTCGCGGACGTCTACGTGCGCGGCGGCGAGCCGTTCAAGGCCAACGGCGTGCTGCAGCGGCGCTTCCGCGACTACATCCGCCACGGCGGCACGAACATCCCGAAGCGCTTCTGGCAGATCCTCTATCCGCTCGCGTACTGGGAAACGATCCAGACGGAGGCGCAGCGCCGCGGCCATGATCCTTATCTGCTCGCGTCGATCATCCGGCAGGAGAGCGGCTTCGAGCCGACGACGGTTTCGAACGCCGGCGCGGTCGGACTGATGCAGATCATGCCGGAGGAAGCGTCGCGCATCGGCACGGCCGGCGGGCTCGGCGCGATCACGCGTGAAGACCTCTTCAAGCCGGAGACGAACGTCGCAGTCGGGGCCGCGGAGTATTCGCAGAAGCTCGCGCTGATGCAGAACAATCCGACGCTGGCCATCGCCGCCTACAACGCCGGCGAGGGCGCGGTGAACGACTGGATCGCGCGTACGCCGCTCCAGGATATGGACTTGTTCATCGAGTCGATCCCGTACGCGGAGACCAGGCTCTACGTGAAAACGGTGACGCGCAACAGGAACGAGTACCGGCGCATCTATCAGTGACGATGCGCGTGTTTCGCGAGCGCGGGGCGGGCTGAAGCACCGCCCTGCGTCAGCACGCTCGCGGAGAGCGTGGAAACGTAGGGCGTGGCTTCAGCCCGCCCCCCT
>DASVSV010000478.1:0-5999 GCA_036387915.1 Thermoanaerobaculia bacterium | reverse complement strand
CCGCGAGATGCGCCATCCCAGCAACCAGCAACCAGGAACCTTCTTATGACCACAACCCTCATCGACTCCCCCGTCGCCAACGTCGCCAACATCGCCCGCGCTCTGCGCGCCGCGGGCGCGTCGCTCGACGTCACCCGCGATCCGCAAGCGATCGCGCGCGCGTCGAAGCTCGTGCTGCCCGGCGTGGGCTCCTTTGCCGCGGCCATGCGCTGGCTCGAAGAGACGCGGATCGACGCCGCGATCCGCGAGGCGGTCGCGAACGACGCGTTCCTGCTCGGCATCTGCGTCGGCCATCAGCTGCTCTTCGACGTCTCTTCCGAGATGGGCACCACCCGCGGCCTCGGCCTGATCCGCGGCAGCGTCGGCAAGTTCGAGGGCGCGCTGCCCGTGCCGCAGATCGGCTGGAATCGCGTCACGGCGCGCGGACCGTTGTTCGATGGTGTGAACGAGCAGGCGTTCTACTTCGTCAATTCGTACGCCGCGCGCAACGTCGAAGACGAGATTGCGTCGGCCGACTACAACGGCTCGTTCACCGCGGCCGTGCAGCGCGAGCGCGTGTTCGGCGTGCAGTTCCACCCCGAGAAATCGTCGAGCGCCGGACTGCGCGTCCTGAGGAACTTCGTCGCATGCAACTGATCCCTTCGCTCGACCTGCTGCAGGGCCGCGTGGTGCGACTCACGCACGGCGACTTTTCCTCGCCGAAGTTCTACGGTGACCCCGAGGCCGTGCTCGAGTCGCTCGACGTGCCGCGCGGCGCGCGATTGCACGTGGTCGATCTCGAGGCCTCACGCAGCGGCCGTCCCATCGAAACCGAGATCGTGCGACGGCTGGCGCTGCGCGATCTCGTCGTGCAGGTCGGCGGCGGGATCCGCTCGCTCGACGACGCCCGCCGCTGGCTCGACTGCGGCGCCGAGCGCGTCGTGGTCGGCACGGTCGCCGCGAATTCGCCGGCGCTCCTCACGTCGCTCGTCGAAACGTTTGGTCCGGAACACATCGTGCCGGCGGTGGACGTGCGCGACGGCGTGATCCGCGTCGACGGCTGGGAGCGGGCGTCGTCAGCGTCGCTCGCCGATGTCTTCGCCCGGCTGGAGTCGCTGCAGATTCCGGAGGCGCTCGTCACCGACATCGCCAAAGACGGCGCGTTGCGCGGCCCGTCGTTCGCGCTCTATCGCGAACTGCGCGCGCTCACTTGCGTGAAACTCATCGCCTCCGGCGGCGTCTCGGCGCCGAGCGACGTCGTCTCGCTCTCGCGGCTCGGCAACGTCAGCGGGTGCGTGATCGGCAAGGCGCTGCTGGAAGGGCGCATCCGCCTGGCCGACGTGCCGCTGTCGAACACCATCCCCGAACGCGTCATCCCCTGCCTCGACGTCCGCGGCGGACGCGTGGTCAAAGGCGTGGCGTTCGAGAACATCCGCGACGCCGGCGATCCGGTCGAGTGCGCCGTGCGCTACGAGGCCGAGGGGGCGGACGAGCTGGTGATTCTGGACATTGACGGTGGGACCGATCGCGACACCATCCGCCGCGTTGCCGATTCGATCTTCATTCCATTGACGGTCGGCGGCGGCGTGCGCTCCCTCGACGACTTTCGCGACATGCTGCGCGCCGGCGCGGACCGCGTGGCCATCAACACGGCCGCGCTGCGCAGGCCGGAGCTGATCCGCGAATGTGCCGAGGAGTTCGGCGTGCAGGCGGTCGTGCTGTCGTGCGATTCCAAAGGCGGCTTCGCCGCCGTGCGCGGTGGCCGCGAGCTGACGGACGTCGAGACCGTCGAATGGTGCCGGCGCGCCGAGGGGCTTGGCGCCGGCGAGATTCTCCTGACGTCGGTCGACCGCGACGGCACCAACAGCGGCTTCGACGTCGAGTTGCTGCGCGCCGTCAGCAGCGCCGTCAAGATCGGCGTCATCGCGTCAGGCGGCGCGGGCCGTCTCGAAGATTTTCGCGACGCGATCGAGTCCGGCGGCGCGCGCGCCGTGCTCGCCGCGTCCCTCTTTCACGACCGCGTGCTCACCGTCGGCGACGTCAAACGCTACCTCGCCGCAGAAGGGATTCCCATCCGATGACCTCCACCCCGAACCTGATCCCCGCCATCGTCCGCGACGCCAAAACCGGCGCGATTCTCACCCTCGCTTACATGAACGAGGAGTCGCTCGCGAAGACGCGCGAGACCGGCCAGACCTGGTTCTGGAGCCGCAGCCGCCAGGAGCTCTGGCACAAAGGCGCCACCTCCGGCAACACCCAACGCGTCATCCACATCGCCCAAGACTGCGACCGCGACGCCCTCGTCGTGACCGTGGAACCCGACGGCCCCGCATGCCACACCGGCTCGACGTCCTGCTTCGACGGTGTCCCCGATCTCCCGCTCGAACGGCTCATGTCCGTCCTCCGCTCCCGCCACACCGAACGTCCCGCCGAGTCGTACTCGACCTACCTCTTCAACGCCGGCCGCGACAAGATCCTCAAAAAGATCGGCGAAGAGGCGACGGAGGTCGTCATCGCCGCTAAGGGCGACTCGAAGGATCGAGTCGTCAGCGAGATCGCCGACCTCGTGTTTCACCTTTCGGTGCTGATGGTGGAGGAGGGGGTGCAGTGGGGGGATGTGTACGAGGAGCTGGCGGCGCGCTCGCGGTAACCAGTCCCCTCTCCCCGTGCGCGGGGAGAGGGGACTGGTTCCGGTTTCGCGGATCCTCCGCGCGAGACGCACTATCCCAGACTGTTCAGGTGCCCGCCCGCCGCTGCCGCACTCCAAATGCTTCGCGTATAGTTCGCCGCCATGAAGCGCCTTCTCCTCACCCTCCTCCTCGCCCTCCCCTCCCTCGCCGCCGAACGCATCGACATCCTCATCACCGGCGGGACGGTGCTGACGATGGCCGGGCCGAACATCGAGCGGGGATCGGTGGCCATTCGCGACGGGGAGATCGTCGCGGTCGGGCCTTCGTCCGAGGTCGACAAAAAGTACTCCGCGAAAACGGTCATCAAGGCCGGCGGACACGCGGTCCTGCCGGGCTTCGTCAACGCGCACACGCACGTGCCGATGACCCTCTTCCGCGGCATCGCCGACGACCGCGAGTTGATGGACTGGCTGACCAACTTCATCTTTCCGGCCGAGGCCAAGAACGTGGACCGGGAGTTCGTGAAGTGGGGGACGCGGCTGGCGGCGGCGGAGATGATCCGCTCCGGCACCACCACCTTCGCCGACATGTACTACTTCGAGTCCGACATCGCCCGCGAGACCAAAGCAGCCGGTCTCCGCGCCGTCCTCGGCGAGACGCTGATCGACTTCCCCGCGCCCGACAACAAAACGTGGGATGCCGCGATCGCGTACATGCGCGACTACGCGCGGCAGTGGAAAGGCGATCGCCTGATCACGCCCGCCATCGCCCCGCACGCGCCGTTCACCGTCTCGAAGGAACACCTCCAGCAGGTGCGCGCGCTGGCGACGGAGCTCGGCATCCCGATCCTGATCCACGTCTCCGAAACCAAAGACGAGCTCCGCCAGGTCGCGGAGAAACAGCACGGCCTAACCCCGGGCGCCTACCTCGACTCCATCGGCTTCCTCGGCGACGACGTCGTGGCCGCGCACGGCGTGCATCTCACCGCCGCCGAGATCCGCACGTTCGCGGCGAAGAAGACCGGCGTCGCGCACTGCCCCGAATCGAATCAGATGCTCGCGTCCGGCGTCGCGCCGGTCTTCGAGATGATCGCCGCGGGCATGGAAGTGGGCCTCGGCACCGACGGTCCGGCCGGCTCCAACAACAACCTCGACATGGTCGAGGAGATGGCCAGCGCCGCGCGCCTGCAGAAAGTGATGCGCAACGATCCAAAGGCGATCAGCGCGCGCGAGGTGCTCCGCCTGGCCACCATCGGCGGCGCGCAGGTCCTCGGTCTGGCCGACAAGGTCGGCACGCTCGAGCGCGGCAAGCGCGCGGACGTGATCCTGGTCGACCTCGAGCGCGTTGACACGCAGCCGGTCTACTCCGTCGAATCGGCCATCGTCTACGCCGCCTCGGGCGACTCGGTGGTGACAACGATCTGTGACGGCAGAATCCTCATGCGCCGCGGCGAGGTTCTCACCGTCGACGAAGACGCGGCCATCGCCAAGGCGAAGGAGTACCGCGCCCGGATCCTCGAGAGCCTCAAAAAATAGTGCGCCGACTCCTCCTCCTCCCCCTTCTCTCCCTCCTCGCCTGCGCCACGTCGGCGCCAACGACGACGTCCGCGCCGCCGGAAACGCGCGCGGCCACGGCGCCTCGCACAACGCCGCCGCGTCCGCGGTTCGTCGCGACCGGCACCGCGCAGCGGGTCGTGCTGATGACCTTCGACGGCCTCGGCGCGGACGAGCTCACGCGCCAGCGCCAGCTCCCCGCGTTCGAGCATCTCGCCCGCGCCGGCGCGGTGGCGCGCGTCATCCCCGTCAACCCGACCCTCACCGCGCCGACGCACGCGTCGATCCTCACCGGCGCCGACCCGCAGGTGCACGGCGTGGTCGCCAACCGCTTTCACGTAACGGGGACGCCGATCGAGCAGACCGCGCACGGCCTCGACGTCGAAGTGGACGTGGAGACGATCGTCGACGCCGCGAAGCGCCACGGCAAACGCGTCGGCATCGTGCCGTTCCCCGGCATGGACGCCACGACGCCGCGCCGCACCGCCGACTTTGGACTGGTCTGGACGCCGGCGCTCGTCCCGGGCCGCATCGTGAAGCTCACCCGCAACGACTTCAAACGCGACGAATGGGTGCCGCCGACGTGGAGCTCCCGGCCGCAGCGGCGCACGTCGTTCAGCCCGATCATGCGCTCGCGCGTGGAGTGGACCGCGTCGCGCTCGCTGCGCATCGACATCGACGTGGTCGCGTTCGACACCACCGACGACCGCCGCACGAACTACGACCTCTACGTGATCGAGCGCGGCGGCGAGCAGGAACTGCCTGTCGACGCGCGCGGCTGGTTTGCCATCGCGCGCGACCAGCACGGGTCGTGGTCGAAGCTGCTCTCCACGACGCCGAGCCTCGACGTGACGCTCTACTGGGGTCCGATCTCCCGCACGCGCGCGTATCCCGAGTCGTATCGCGCGATGCTCGACAACGAGGTCGGCTTCTGGCCCGGCCTCCCCGACGAGCAGTCCGACGTCGATCCGAACACGTTCGCCGAGCAGATCGAGCGGCTCTCCGGCTTTCTGACGCGCGCGCAGACGCTGACCATCCAGCGCATGCCCTTCGACCTCCTCCTCGCCTACCAGCCGGTGATCGACCAGGCCGGCCACAACTTCCTCGGCTACGACGACTCCGTGATCCGCCGCGCATACGTCGCCGCCGATCGCGCGGCCGCGGCCGTCGGCGGACAGCTCGACGTCAATCGCGACGCGTTCGTCGTCACCGGCGATCACGGCCTCGTGCCGGTCGAGCGCGTCGTGCACATGAACCGCCTCCTCGCCGACCACGGCTTCGCGCCGCGCTGGCGCGCATACGCGTCGCTCAGCGTGGCCCATCTCTATCGCTTCTCCGGCAAGGACGACAGCGGCGCGCTGGTCAAGATGTTGGCCTCGTCCGGCTTCTTCGAGCGCGTCGAGAAGAAGAGCGCCACGTCCCATGCCGACAGCGGCGACATCGTCGCCATCGCCTTTCCCTCGATCGGATTGACGCCCTCGGAAGAATCACCAGTCGTCGGCGAACCGGATTCGTACGGCCAGCACGGCGCGCTGAACACGCATCGTGAACTGCACACGGTGCTCTTCGCGAGCGGGGCCGGCGTCCCGCGCGGGGAGCTCGGCGAAATCGCGCAGACGCAGATCGCACGCTTCGTCGCGAGCCTCCTTGGGGTGCCGTGGAGCGGCGGGCTTTAGCCCGCCGCGCGGGCGGGCGCTCGGCGACGCGCTGCAGCCGCATCGGGATCCGACACGGGCGACCGTCGGGTTCTAAGCACGATCGCCCGCACATCTCGCGCGGATCGTTCCTGAAGCCAAAAGTGCGGAAACGCAGGGCGTGGCTTCAGCCCGCCTCCCCC
>DASVSV010000477.1:0-7854 GCA_036387915.1 Thermoanaerobaculia bacterium | reverse complement strand
GAAGACGTCGGCCAGGTCGCGCCGGACGCCGCGCTTGTCCACCACGCGGGTCAGGCCGCCGGTACCGGGCAGGACGCCGAGCAGCGGGACCTCGGGCAGCGACACGGCCGAGGAGTTGTCGTCGATCAGCACGATCTGGTCGCAGGCCAGCGCCAGCTCGTAGCCGCCGCCGGCCGCCGTGCCGTTGACCGCGGCGATGAACGGCAGGCCGGAGTGCGCCGTCGCGTCCTCGATGCCGTTGCGCGTCTCGTTGGTGAACTTGCAGAAGTTCACCTTCGTGGCGTGCGTGGCCTTGCCGAGCATGTAGATGTTCGCGCCGGCGCAGAACATCCGCTCCTTGCCGCTGGCCAGCACGACCGCGCCGACCTCGGGGTGCTCGAAGCGGATGCGGTCGAGCGCGTCGCGCAGCTCGATGTCGACGCCGAGGTCGTACGAATTCAGTTTCAGCTTGTAGCCCTCGTCGATGCCGGCGTCTTCGTTGACGTCGAGGATGAGGGTGGCCACGGGGCCGTCGAAAGTGAGCCGCCAGTGCTGATACGTGGCGGGGTCACGGTCGAAAGTGATCATGCACACTCCAAAGAAACGACGCGGAATTATAATTCCGGAAGCTGCTGGAGCAACTCCCGGACCGACTTCTGGACCGAGGTACCGCTGGTGTCGAGGATGAGGTCGGCGCGTCCGTACAGTTCGGTGCGCTCTTCGAGGATACGCCGGAGATCGTCCATGGCCTGCTGCGAACCTGCCATCGGACGCAGGTCTCCCTGGGCCAGCACGCGGCGCATGTGCTCCTCCGGCGTCGTCCGCACCCAGACCGTGAGGCAGTTGCGGAGGAGCAGCTCGTACGTGGCGGACTCGGAGACGAGACTGCCGCCGGTGGCGACGACGAAGCGCGGGTGTTTGGCGAGCAGCTCCTCCAGCGCCTGCAGCTCGTAGCGGCGATAGGCCTGCTGGCCGTACAACTCGAGGATGGCGCCGAGGGGAGAGCCGGAGAGGCGCTCGATCTCCCGGTCGAGCTCGAAAAAGGGGATCCTGCGGGCTTTTGCGATGGCGGCGCCGAGGGTGGTCTTGCCGGCGCCGCGGAGTCCGACGAGGGCCACGCGCTCCGCGCGGGACGTGCTGGCGTCCTTTTCCGTGAGGGAGGCGTAGACGTCTTTCAACTGCGCGGCGGTCATGCGGGAGAGGAACTGCGTCACGAGCTCGAGCTCGCGCGACGGCGGCACGTCGTCGACGAGGCGGCTGAGCGGAAGGCCGAGGGCGGCGGCGATGTGGCGGAGCAGGACGATGGAGACGTTGCCTTTGCCCGACTCGAGCTGGGTCAGGTAGCGCTCGGAAATCCCGGCGTGATCGGCGAGCAGCTTACGGCTCATGCCGCGCCGCGCGCGCTCGCCACGGATGCGCTCGCCGAAGGCGCGCAGGAATTGCTCATCGTTCACGGGAGCGGAATTATAGTTCGGGGCGCCCTGGCGCATCCTGGAAGGGAACATCGGCTACGTCGATCTCCGCTGGCTGATGCCGGCGCAGGTCGAGGCGATGCTCGACGAGATGGCCGCGGACGTTATGGAGTGCGGCGGCCTTGGCCGCCGCTTTAGTATTCGGGTGCGACCTGCCGAGATGGTGCGTCTCGGCAGTTCCGCTCCCGAATATCAAAGCGGCGGCTAAGGCCGCCGCACTCCATAAAAGTCCGCGACGCGATCACACGCGATTCAAAATCGCCGCGAGCTCGTCGGGCTTTCCGAGCATGGGGAGATGGCCGGTGGGCAGCGTCTCCACGCGCGTGGCGCCGAGGCGGGCGATCATTTTGTCCTGGTCGGCGGATTTGAAGCCGGTGTCGTCGAGAAGTTTCACGTAGATGCGCGGGAGAGAGTCCGGCAGCGACCACGTCACCGGGTCGAGGTAGAGGCGCGGCACTTCGCGGGTGATCTTCTGCACGACGCGGGTGCAGGTGAAGTCGTCGAGGTCGTTGCAGTAGCCCTTGCGCACCTGGCCTGGCGGGATGGCCACGCCGTTCTTCGAGCGGCCGATGACGACGCGGAGGAAGAGACGCATCGGCAACGGGAGGAGCGACAGAAAGTTCTTCCCGCTCTCCGGCACCATGCCGCCGACGAACACGAGCGCCTTCACCTGCTCCGGATGGCGCGTCGCCACGGCCACGGCCACTTCCGCGCTGAACGAGTGCGCGACGAGCACCGTGCCGGATTCGAGTTGTGCGGACACGAAGTCGACGCACTGCTCCAGGGTCACGTCGCCGGGATTGGTGCCGTCGGTGCGGCCGGGGAGGTCGAGGGCGCGTGCGGGCGCGTCGAGTCTGGGCAGGACGTCGTCCCAGATCCAGGCGCCGAGGCCGGCGCCGTGCAGGAGGATGAACATTCAGATTTCCTCGCGTTCGCCGTCGCGCGCGATGCGGATCCCAGGGTGCGTCTCGCGCAGCAGGCGGTTCGATTGGTTGAGGTGAATGTAGCGGACGCGCGTCCGCAGCGGCGAGCCGGCCAGGCGCGACTCCGTTTCGCTGATGAGTGGATGCGGGATCTCGCGCAGGTCGCGGCCGGGCAGCTCGCTGGCCTCGTAGAACGTGCCGTCGAGATAGGCCACGTCGACGCGCGCGAGCACGTCCTCGAGCTTCGTCTCCCACTTTTCCCACTTGTCGATGTCGGGCAGCCAGAGGATGGTGCGTGACGGTCCGCGGACGAGGAAGCCGACGGTCTCGGAGTACTCGTCGCGATGCGGGACGCGCAGCGGCGTCACGCGAATGCGGCCGTTCAGCGCGAGCTCCTCGCCGTCGCCGAGCGTGACCAGGGAGATGTTCTGCAGCTTGACCAGTTGCTCCCACGGACCATTGCGCTCGAGGAACTCGCGCATGCGCGGCATGGCGTAGACGGGGATTGATTTCGCGCCGAGGACTTCGCGGCCGAGGTGGGCCAGGCCGAGGTAGTGGCCGATGTGGGCGTGGGTGAGGAGGACGCCGTCGAGCAGCGCGGTGCCGCGCGGCGCGGCCTCGTCGAGCGTGCGCAGTTGCGACGGAAAGTCGGGCGTGGCGTCGAGGATCCAGCGTTGATTCGATTGCGGGTCGACGATGGCCAGCGAGGCGACACGATGGCGTTGACCGAGGTTGCGCCAAGCCTCGGCGCAGTCGGGACGATTGCAGCCGGCCTGCGGATAGCCGCCGTCCTGGGCGATGCCGAGGACCAGCGTGTAGGGATTTGTCGATGGAATCGCTGGTGTGGTCGCGCACGCGGCGAGGAGCAACAGCACGGCGGCAGCGAGGCGGCGCATCAGCGAAGCGTACTCCAGCGATCGGCCAGCACAGCGAAGATCGCGCCGGGCGTGCGGCACTCTTCGCCGTTGAGCGCGCGCAGCGGCGCAAGCATGGTCAGGCTGCCGGTGAGGAACGCGCCGTCGCGCAGCTCGGGCAGCGTTGGTGCGCGCAGTTCGACATCGATGCCGAGTTGTGCGGCCTGTTCCAGCACCCACTCGCGGGTGATGCCGGGAAGGACGTGCTCCGGCGCGGTGACGAGCGACTTGGCGTTGACGGCGAAGACGTTCGTGGTCGTGCCTTCCAGCACGCGGCCGGTGTACGTGAGGAAGAGCGCTTCGTCCGCGTCGGAGTCGAACGCCTGCTGCAGCGCGCGCTCGCAGACGGCGTAGTGCTCGACGAGCTTGTGCTCGGGAAGCGTGCGCGCGAGCGACGGGTCGAGGGTGATGGCGCGGGCCCGCTCGCGGCGCAGCAGCGTGCGCGGCGGGATGGGACGCGGTTTGGCGGCGAGGGTGGCGCCGTCGTAGGTGCAACGGATGGCGTCGTGCGTTGCGGCGGCGGCGATCGTGCGATGGAACTCGTCCGCATCCGGCAACGGCATTCCGAGGGCGGCGGCGGAGCGGGTCATGCGCGCGAGGTGCTGCTCCGCGAGAATCACACGCCCCGCGCGCACGAGCATCGTCTCGAACAGCGTGTTCATTCGCTCACTCCCGCGTACCGCAGAAACGCCGCCGATTTCGTGCGCGTCTCGTCATCCTCGGCAATTGGATCGGAATCCCAGACGATGCCGCCGCCGGCGTGGTAGCGCATCGAATCCGGCGTGGCGATGGCGGTGCGGATGGCCACGCTCAGCTCGACGAAGCGGTTGCCGATGAAGCCGATCGCGCCGCAGTAGACGCCGCGCGCGGCCGGCTCCAGCTCGCGGATCATCTGCACCGCCGCGCGTTTCGGCGCGCCGGTGATCGACGCCGCCGGCGACAGCGCCGCGAGGACCTCCGTCGCGGTGCGGTCCTGCAGTCCAGTCGCGCGCACGGTCGACTCGAGGTGATGCAGATGCTGCAGCGTGCGCACCGCCCGGAAGTTGACCACAGAGACATTGCCCGGCGGCGCGACTTTGCCGAGGTCGTTGCGTGCGACGTCGACGATCATCAGGTGCTCGGCCGCGTCTTTGGCGCTGGCGAGCAGCGTCTCGATCTCTCGCGCGTCGTCGCCTTCGCGGCGGATCGTGCCTTTGATCGGGCGCGTCTCGGCGATCCCCTGCACGCGATCGAAATGCAGCAGCACCTCGGGCGACGCGCTGGCGATCGTGCAGCCGTTCGCGCGGAGGAAGGCCGAGGAGCGCGGCGGATTCGAATCGGTGAGCGTGCGGTAGAGCTCCGCCGGATCCGACGCGCCGTCGACAGAGAGCTCGCGGGTGAGGTTGACCTGATAGACCTCGCCGTCGCGGATGGCGTTGCGGATCTGCTCGACCGCGCGCGCGTGCGCGCCGTTGCCCAAGGAGTCTTTTAACGTAGGGCGTGGCTTCAGCCCGCCCGCCCCGGGGGGGGGCGGGCTGAAGCCACGCCCTACGTCACGCGTGAAGATCCCGGTGCGATGGCGTGCGAAGAACATGGCCGGCTCGGGCGGATGTACCTCGCGCGGACGCACATCCTCTTCGGAGGCCATGCACTCGTACGAGATGTATCCGACCCAGCCGCCGAGGAATGGCGCCGTCTGGTCGGCGATGGGGACGGAGCGCTCCAGCTCGAGGAACAGCTCCTTCCACTCGTGCGCGCGGTCCCAGGGCAGCGACCGCACTTCCTCGGGCCAAGGGAGGAGCATGCGCCACGCTCCGTCGCCGCTCCATCCTTCGAGGAGAGCGGCGCCGTTCTGGTGAAGATGGAGCGGTGTCAGCGACACCGCTCCATCCTAACGGTTTAGTGGTGCGAGTACGGAGAGCGGAGCGGCGCCACTTCGACGATGGTCATCATGCCGCGGTCCTCGTGCGCGAGGATGTGGCAGTGGATGACGTAGTAGCCGTGGTAGTCGACGAAGCGGCTGCGCATCTTGAAGTAGCCGGGGATCTCCGCGATGGTCTTCTTCGAGTCGTTCGGATCGGTGAGGACACGGCCGGTCGGGATCGGGAAGACGTCCCACCAGAGGCGGTTCGTCTCCGGAATGGCCACGCACGGCTTCCACGTCGATTCGTCGGCGCTGATCACGCACTGCTGCCCCGGCACCGTCACGTCGGACTGGCTGAGGACGTACATCGGCAGGGTCGCGCCGGCCTTGTTCGGATCGGGAATGGTCGCGTTCGGGTCGAACAGCTCCGTGATCTGGAACGGGTTGATGTGGATGTGGAACGGATGCGAGATGGCCGGGGCGAAGGTCTCGTTGACCACCGTCCACTCTTCCACGGTGTTGAGCAGCACCACTTCGCCGACCTCGCCGCTGAACTGCTTGCCGTCGATGAAATGGTCGGAGCCGCCGGGAGTGGCCTTTTTGGTCGCGAAGACGATGCGCTTGGTGCCCTTTACGTCCGACGCCTTGATGTCGTCGAGGAAGGTCGGGAAGGCCGGTGCCCTGGGGATGAAGTTCATCGGCTTGGCGGCGCCTGAGACTTGCACGGTCAGCAGCGGCACCAGGTTTTCGTTGGGCACGGTGGTGACGAGGTTCATCACCTGCAGCTTGGTCGTGACCGCCGATGCCGGCGCCTTGACCAGGAAGTCGGCGCGGTTGCCCGGGGCGAGGGTGATGTCGTTGTTCTGGAACTCCGCGGACTGATAGTTGGCGTCGTTGAGCTGCACGCCGTCCTGCGAGAGCTGCCGCCACTGGAAGCCCGCCGGCGGGCCGGCCATGTACATGAAGGCGCGGCTGGAAGTGTTGACGATGCGCCAGAGCTGCACTTCGCCCGGCTGCATCCTCACGATCGGATCGAGGCGGCCGTTGACGGAGAAGGTCGGACCCTGGTCCTGCCCCTGTCCGGCGCCGCCGCCGCCGCGCTCGAGGTTCGGCGAGACGCCGAGCTGGTTGACGACCATGGTCGGCTGCGTGCGGGTCCAGTTCGCGCCGTAGTAGGCGTTGAGATCGTCGTCGTAGCCGCCTTCCATGATGAAGGCGCCGGTCATGCCGTTGGAGATGTTGATCGCGGTCGAGCCGTGCTTGTGGGCGTGGTACCAGTGCGTGCCGGGCGCCTGTCCCATCTGCAGCGTGCGGGTCGGCTCCGGCTCGGGCACTTCGGCCGTGCCGGCGCCCTGCGTGTTGGCCGCGTCGGCCGCGGTCGCGGTGTCGTGCGTGTGCGTCGCGGGCGGCTTCGGCTCCGCTTGCGCGTAACTCGGGATGCGGAAGCAGTACGGATACGCGCCGATGTAGTACTGCGGCCAGGCGCGCTCGGCGATCTGCCGCTCGTCGACGGGCCAGAGTTTCTTCGCGTACTTGCCGCTGCTGTCGTACGCCTTCAGCAGCGTTTCCTGGCTGGTGCGGTACGCGGCCGGGAGGTCTTCCCAGAAACGTGGCCACTGGATGAGCGGGTCGGATGCCTTGAGCGTGGCCGCGCACTGCTTGAAGAACTCCGCGAACGGCTCGCGCACGGTGGCCGCGGTCACGGTCGGTGCGTTGGCCTCGTCCTGCGTGCGCGGGGAGGGACGGACTTCGATGAAGACGTTGTCGCCGGTCGAGTTGGGATTGGTGTGCGAGCCGTGGAAATGGATGTTGGCCGTGCTCGAGCCGTGGAAGCAGTTCGGGAACTTGTCGCTGACGTTGGCCGGGTAGACCGAGGTCTGGTCGCAGCCGAAGGACTTCTCCCCCTGGTCGATCGAGTAGGGGAAGACGTTCGGGTCGACCTGGTTGAGGAACGTGAGCTGGACCAGGTCGCCGACGCGCGCGCGCAGCGTCGGTCCCGGCATCGGGTTCTGATACGTCCCCTTCGGCAGCACCGGCATCATTTGATTGCCGGCGCGGATGATGCGCACCCACTGCGGATAGCAGTCGTGCTTACTATCCGCCGCCGGCTTGCTGGCCGGCACGCGGAACGGCATCAGCACCTGCGCCGACGAGACGACGATCGAGCCCTGGGTCAGGCCGTTGCCGTCCGTCACGATCTCGGGGATTTTCGGAAGGGTGTCCTGCGCCGGACAGGGCTGCTTCTGCGCGAAGAGAGGCGTGGCGAGCATCGCCGCGGTGAGAATCGCCAGTCTGATTTTCGTCATTAGAAAATTGCGGTCACGACGATCGTGCCCCGCTCCTCCGGATGGTTCTTGCAGATGTAGAAGATCGTGGTCTGCCCCGTCGTCGGCGCGGTGCAGACGTACGCCGGCGTCGACGAGGACCAGGGCTCGATCGGATCGCACAGGTAACCGGCGGCGCCCGGTTTCATGACGCTGTCGGGCCACGGCCTCCAGTCCGGCGTCGCGGGCCACGGCTGATGCGTCTCGCCGGTGCGGTTGTTCCAGGAGATCAGGTCCGTGTTCTCGGCCTGTTGCGGGTCGGGATCGAATGCGGGTGTGGATGAACTGATGGTGATGGACCAATCCTGGCCGGCCATGTTGGCTTCCCCCCTTTTGTTGTTGGTTGTGAAGAACGAACCCCTCGGACTGAGGAGTGACGGACGGCAGTGTTTCCCTACC
>DASVSV010000476.1:0-43294 GCA_036387915.1 Thermoanaerobaculia bacterium | reverse complement strand
CGCGGGCGGGACGCCCGCGCGTACAGCCGGCGGGACGCCGGCGCTCCGTGAAGCAGCGCGGCGGTCCGCTCAGTCCACGCGCGCGGCGCGTCCCTGCGTGACAGCGCCCAGGATGATCCGCTCGAACTTGCGCTCAGCGATTTTTTCGAGGCGTTCCATCTCCTGCTCGAGGGACTCGGCCTCGCGCTCGATGCCGCGGGCGTCGCGCTCGATGGACTCGAATTCGACCTCCAGGCCGCGCAGGCGGGTCTCGAGGGAGCGGCGGGTGGCGGCGGTGAGGGTTTCGTCGTCGCCGAGCTGGTCGCTGATGCGGTCCATCCGCTTTTCGACGGCCTCCATCTTCTGCTCGTACGGGTGCCGGCGCTCTTCGGCGGCGCGGAGGCGCGGCTCGAGGGCGTGCATGTCTGCGAAGGCGGCGCGCACGCTGGCCAGCACGGCGGCGTCGCGGATCAGCCAGCCCTGACCGTCCTTGCGCAGCCAGACGAAGTCGCCGGACCAGCGCTTCGAGAGGTTCACCATCTGCTGAAGATTGCCGCTGGAGCGCATATGCGCCGTGCCGCGCGATTTGTAGATGTACGGGAAGTGGAAGCGGTCGGCGGCGGACGCGCTCAGCGCGACGAGCAGGAGCAGTGCGAGTTTGCGCATGTCGAAGAAACGGCGTGGCACGCGAATGGTTAGTGTCGTGTCAAGCCTGACACGACACTAGTAGAATCTCCCGCGTGCGCAAGCTCATCCTGCTGATGCTTCTGGCGATCCCGGCCGCGGCCGTCACGGTGGACCGCATCGCCGCGGTCATCGACGGGCAGGTGGTCACGGTGAGCGAGATCGCGCAGATGGCGGAGATCCGCTTCTTCCCCCGCCTCGCGCAGAGCGACGACGAGCATCGCCGCGAGATCCTCGACGCGCTGGTCGCGCAGGCGCTGCGCTACCGCGACGTGGAGCGCTTCGGCGCGCAGGACATCTCCGCCGATACGATCGAAGCCCGCTTTCTCGAGATCCAGCGCCGCTTCCCCTCGGAAGCCGAATTCAACGCCGCCCTGGCCCGCGCGGAGCTCTCCGCCGACGAAGTGCGCGCGCTGGCCAAGCGGCAGTTGCAGGTGGAGGCCTACATCCAGGAGCGCTTCGCGCCGCTCGTCTTCGTGACCAACGAGGAGATCGAGGATTACTACCGGACCACATGGTCGGCCGCACGCCGCGAGCGCGGCCTGGCCGTCCCGGCGCTGACGGAAGTGCGCGAGGAAGTGCGCACCGCCGTGCGCTCGTCACGCCTCCAGGTCGAGATCGACCGCTGGACCTCGCAGCTGCGCTCTCGCGCTAACGTTGACGTGTATGCGTGGCGGTGAAAACCACCGGGGGGCCTCCGGCGGGCCGGTGCGACCGGCGGCGCTTGTTGGCCCAGCCTGAACGCACGCCCTGTCTACGAAACACGTGTTGTCGCGGCGACTGGGCTCACTAAGCGCCGCCGGTCGCACCGGCCCGCCGGAGGCCTCTCGTCGGTTCTCTCCGTCGGATCACAGCCCGAGCAGCGCCAGGAACTCGTCCTCGCTGAGGACCGCGACGCCGAGGGATTTTGCTTTTTCGAGCTTGGAGCCGGCGGATTCGCCGGCGACGAGGTAGCTCGTCTTCGACGAGACCGACCCGGACGCCTTCCCTCCCTCCGTCTCGATGAGCTTGTGGATCTCGTCGCGTGAATAGCGGGAGAGCGTGCCGGTGACGACGACGCTCTTGCCGGCCATGCGGTCGCCGGTGACCGTGGCGACGTGCGTCGGCTGCACGCCGAGGTGGAGCATCTTCTCGACGCGCTCGCGGTTGGCGGGGACGGAGAAATAGAACGTGATCGACTCCGCGACTTTCGGCCCGATCTCGCGAATCCCCACCAGGTCCTCGGCACGAGCGTCCATCAACGCCTCGATCGTGCGGGAGTGCTCGGCGAGGATCTTTGCCGCGCGCTCGCCGACCATGCGGATGCCGAGGCCGAAGATGAGGCGGGAGAGCGCATTCGTTTTCGACTTCTCGATCTGCGCCAGCAGGCGGTCGGTCGACAGCTCGCCCCAGCGCTCCAGCGCCATCACGTCTTCCTTGCGCAGCTCGTAGAGCGAGGCGTAGTCGCGCAGCAGCCCCTTCTCGATGAAGAGGTCGACCGACTTGTCGCCGATGCCTTCGATGTCCATCGCCTTGCGCGACGCGAAGTGCAGGATCGACTCGCGCACGATGGCCGGACAGCCCTGGTTCGTGCAGCGGACCGCGACCTCCCCTTCGAACTTGTGCAGCGGCTCGCCACATTCGGGGCAGTTCTCGGGCGGCAGGATCGGCGTCGTCCCCTCGGGGCGATGCTCCGGAAAGACTGCGGTGACCTTCGGGATGATGTCGCCGCCTTTTTCCACCGACACCGTGTCGCCGATGCGCAGGTCCTTGCGCGCGACCTCGTCGAAATTGTGCAGCGAGGCGTTGACGACTTTCGTCCCGCCGATGTGCACCGGATCGAACATCGCCACCGGCGTCACCGCTCCGGTGCGTCCGACCTGAAACCGGATGTCGCGCACCACCGTGATGGCCGCCTCGGGCGGATACTTGAAGGCGATCACCCAGCGCGGGGCCTTCGACGTCGCGCCGAGCTCGAGCTGCTCCTCGCGGCGATTGACCTTCACCACGATGCCGTCGATCTCGAAGTCGAGCGCGTGGCGCTGCTCGCGGCACTCCTCGATGAACGCGATGACCTCGTCGAGCGACGTGCAGAGGCGGCGTAGCGGATTGGTCGGAAACTGCAGCCGGTCGAGCAGCTCGTACGCGGCCCATTGCGACTCCGGCGCGCGGCCGTCGACGCTGAGGACGTGGTAGACGTACGTGCTGAGGCGGCGCGCGGCGACGAGCTTCGGGTCCTTCTGGCGCAGCGAGCCGGCGGCGGCGTTGCGCGGATTGGCGAGACGCTCTTCTTCGTCGAGACCTTCGTTGAGCTTCGCGAAGTCGCGCTTGGAGATGTAGATCTCGCCGCGCACTTCGAGGCGCTTCACTTTCGGGTCGATCTTCAGAGGGAGATTGCGAACGGTGCGGACGTTCGGCGTGACGTCGTCGCCGCGCACGCCGTCGCCGCGCGTCGCACCGCGAACCAGTTCGCCGTTTTCGTAGGCCAGCGAAATCGAGACGCCGTCGATCTTCAGTTCCGCCTCGTATTCGACGGTCTCACGGCCGATGCCGCGGAGGACGCGCTCGTGCCACTCGCGCAACTCGTCGAGGGTGTACGCGTTCTCGATGGAGAGCATCGGCGGGTCGTGCACGACGGTCGGAAAATCCCCGACGACGGGCGCGCCGCCGACGCGCTGCGTGGGGGAGTTCGGATCGTGGTCGCCGTGCTTGTCCTCGAGCTCCTGCAGGCGGCGGAGCAACCGGTCGAACTCGAAGTCGGTGATCTCCGGCTGGCCGGCGTAATAGAGGCGGTTGTGGCGTTCGAGCTCGGCGCGGAGGTGCGCGATCTCTTTCTGTTCCTTCTTCGCGGTCATGTCGCGCGGGAAAGATACCGCGACCGTTCCACGATGCGCTCGACGAATCCCCGCTCGCGCAGGCGCGCGTCGAGGGTCAGCAGAAAATCGCGGCGCCCCTTCACGAGATTGAGGTTCAGGGCCACGAATCGCATGCCCCGCGGCGTATCGAAGTAGACAATCAGGCGGTCGCCGCCGGTCATCTGCTCCGTCCCGCTGATTGCGTCCCATTTCACGACACGCGTGCGGAATTGATGCAGCGGGCGGAGCGTGAGCGTGACCGGCGTCAGCTCCGCGACGGGGCGCCGCGTGCCGCTCCAGACTTTGAGCCCGCCGGCCCAGAGCGTACCGATGTAGACCCACACGAACGGCTCGCCGATCCAGCCGTAGCGGGCGGAGGGGGAAAGGGTCAGCGTGAGGAAAATGGCCGCGGAAATGGCGGCGGCGGTGATGACGATCGAAATCCCGGCCCGCCGGACCCAGGGCCGGAAAGGGAACCGCAGGACGTTTGCGTCCTCTGTAAGTCTTTCGGAAGTGTGCATTGAAAACGTGGCACCTTTGAGCCTACACTGGCGGCGCCTCAGGCCGGTATGCCTTTCGCAATAACCAGCCTGTTCAGTAAACTTGAAGAACATGCCTGTACAGAAACTCGACGGCAGCGGACGCAGGATCATGGTCATCGACGATGACCTCGCCATCCGCGTTCTGCTGCAGGCGGTTCTGAAGCGGATGAAGTTCGACGTCGAGCTGGCCGAGGACGGCGCGGCCGGGCTCGAGAAACTGCAGCACGACACCTCGTACGACCTGATCCTGCTGGACCTGATGATGCCGCGCCTGAACGGCTACGAGTTCATCGACCAGATCGGCAGGCGCTACGCCGAGGGAAACCGCCCGCACATCGTCGTCTTCACCGCCGCCGGAAAACGCGGCGTCGACAAAATCCCCCCCGCCGCCGTCTGCAACTCCATCCTCAAACCGTTCGACCTCGACACCTTCATCGAGATCATCACGGACTGCGTGCATCGCACCCACGAGACCAGCGCGGCGCCGGCGCGGTAGGCGCTCTCGTCGCAGCAGAGGCGCGAAGCAGACGACACGCCGCCCAGCCCCTCGGCGGGATCGTTCCTGACGCCAAAAATGCGGAAACGTAGGGCGTGGCTTCAGCCCGCCCACCTGGTGCGCCGTCACACACCTCGCAGCGTGCACGCTCTGGACGGGCTGAAGCCGCGTCCTACGTTTCCACACGTACGTAGATCGCAACCGCGGCGCGGCGCCGAACAGAACGCTTTCATTGAGACATGTGGAAACGTACGGCGCGGCTTCAGCCCGCCCACCTACGCGCTAGCGTCTGTCTTACATCTTCGCGCGCAGCGCCCATTCGAGCTGGCGGAGGATGCCCAGGGCGATCGTCGCTTCGCGTTCGTCCAGCTCGGCGCGGGCGAGGATGGCGCGGAGGTTGTCGTAGATGCGGTCGGGGTTGTTTTCGTGGAGGAAGCCGACCTCGAGGAGGAGCGCGCGGGCGCGGGTGTGGATGCGCTCGATCGTGGCGGCGTCGGGGAGCTCGCGCGGGGCGGGATTCGGGGAGAGCGACGCGAGCTCGTAGCAGAAGACGCACGCCGACTGGGCGAGGTTCATGGTCGGGAAGGCGTCGTTGGCCGGAATGGCGGCGGTGTGCTGGCAGAGCGCGAGCTCCTCGGACGTCAGGCCGCGGTCCTCGCGTCCGAACACGAGGGCGAGGGTCTGCTCGTTTGCGAGCGACGCAAACTTTTCAGCCAGCGATTTCGGAGAAAACGTGACCGGCGTGGTCCGTCCGCGCATGGACGTCGTGGCGACCGTGACGTGCGCGTCGCCGATGGCGTCGAGCAGCGTCGGCGCGTAGTGCGCGGTAGCGAGCAGGTCGTCCGCGCCGCTGGCCCACCAGCCGGCCACCGGCAGCAGTTCCGGATGCTCGCCGACGATCCAGAGCTCGGCGAAGCCGAAGTTCTTCATGGCCCGCGCGACAGCGCCGACGTTGCCGGCCTCGCGCGGCTCGACCAGGACGATGCGCAGGCGCGGCATCAGACCTCGCGCAGCGCGTCCAGCATCGCGTCGACGTGCGCTTCCGTCGTCCGCGGGTTCATCATCGTCACGCGCAGCACGCGCCCGCCGCGGAGAATGGTCGTCGTGATCCACGCCCGGCCGCTGTGCACGAGGCGCTCGCGCAGGTCGGCGGTCTCTTCGTCACTGAGGCCCACGCGGCGGAAGCAGAGGATGTTCAGCTCCGGCTCGTGCAGCGCCTCGAAGTCGTCCGACGCGAGCAGGCGTTCGTAGAGATAGCGGGTCAGGGCCGTCACGCGCTCCATCACCTCGACGACCGGCTCGATGCCGTACGCGCGCAGCATGAGCCAGAGCTTGATCGCGTCCGCGCGCTTAGAGCACTGGATGGTCATCTCGCCGAGGTTGTCGGAGCCGGCGTTGAAGAGATACGGCGCGTCGGCCTCGAAGGCGCGGCGCAGCCAGATGCCGTCGCGGACCAGGATCGTGCCGAGGGAGAGCGGCATCCACATCATCTTGTGCGGATCGCAGGAGAACGAGTCGGCGCGCTCCAGCGCGAGCACGAGCGGCTTGAGCGTGGGACTGAGCAGCACCGACGCGCCGTGCGCCGCGTCCACGTGCAGCCAGGTGCGATAGCGGTCGCGGAGCAGCGCGATCTCGTCCAGCTTGTCGAACGCGCCGGTGGCGGTGGTGCCGGACGTCGCGACGATGGCCAGCACGCCGGCGTCATCGCGTGCTTCGACGGCGGCCAGTGTCTCTTCCAATCCGTCGACGTCCATGCGGAACTCGTCGTCGGTCGGGACCTTCAGCACGTCGACCGCGGGGATACCCATGATCGCCGCGGCGCGTGCGATCGAATAGTGCGCGTCAGCGGAGGCGATGACGATCGGGCGGCGATTCGCGTTCGTGGCGTCCGCGTTCCAGCGCGCGCGTGCGGCCATGAGGCCGGTCAGGTTCGCGGCCGAGCCGCCGGAGACCGCGGTGCCTTCCGATGTCTCCGGATAACCGGCCAGATCGGCGATCCAGCGCACGATCTCCTTCTCGATCGGCGTGGCGATGGGACTCATCTCCCAGACCGCCGTCGACTGATTGAGGAACGAGATCAGGAGGTCCGCGGACGCGGCATCAACGAAAGGCGGGCAGACCTGATGCCCCATGTACATCGGGTGATGGAGCTGATTCGCGTAGCGCGCGACGAGGCGCGCGGAGTCGAGCAGACCGGCGGCCGGGGCATCGAGGCGCACCAGCTCGCGCAGTTCCGCGGCCGGCGTCCACTCGACGACCGGCCGCGACTCGATCTGCTCGACGTGATCGAAGAGCAGATCGACGAGGTCATGGGCGAAGCGGCGCGAGGCAATACGGTCGGTTACGGGGGCGGTCATCGGACCGCGGATTCTATTGCACGCCGTCCGGCGGGAACGGCTCGCCTCCCTGCCCGAGCACGTGCGCGGCCGACGCCGGCAACGCGGAACACAGCAACAGCAACAGACAGTCGAAGGCGCGGGCTCTGGAACGAGACCGCATGCGGTGCCCTCCGGTTGATCCTGTTCGTGAGCGTCAGTCGCAGGTCAGGCACGGGTTGCCTCCACGTCCGTCGGGAGCGACGATCGTGACCTGCTGCGTGGCATTGTTCGTCACCGAGGCGAACGCCCAGCCGAACGCCCCCTCGGGCAGCTCGACGTAGAGGTCCGCATGCTCTCCCTGCGCGCCGGCGGCGAGATCGAGCTCGCCGTAGAACGGCGCCCCCTCGCAACGGGTGCCGTCGCACGAACGGGAGAGGGCGACCGTTTGCGTCTCGCGGGTGACGTGGCGGAAGCGGACGTTCAGGGCCGTCGGATCGTTCGTGTAAATCGGGTCGGGGTAAACGTAGACGCGCACTTTGGTGCGATAGCGCGGATCGAGCGGCACGTCGAGCAGCGTCACGTCGGTATTGCGGAACATGTCGCGCTCGCGCACCACCGGAACCTGCACGCCGAGGTTGTCGGCTTCACGGGAAATGTCGCGGATGCGGAGACTGAACGCCATCGTCTCGGCGTCATCGCGCGGGATGAGCAGCGCCAGTCCGCGAGGGAAGCCGCCGGTGGCCTCCTTCCGCCGCTCGCCCGGCGCGAACTGCTCGAGGCAGGGAGGCCAAATGCAGACCACCGGATCGAGCGCGGTCAGAGCGCGCACCTCCCACGGATTGGGGTTCGAGGTGACGGCCTCGCTGCGCCAGCGCGACCCGAATGCGCCGTCGGCGTTGAAGAACACCGGAAAGAGCACGCGGTCGAACACGAACGGATCGGCCGGCGCGGACGGATCGTAGTAGTAGAGCGCGGACGGGAGCAGGAACGTGCCGTCCACGGTGGTGATGCGCACGTCGACGGGGCCGGGCGGCATCACCGGCACCGTCAGCTTGTCGCCGACGAGGTCCGCATAGCGATAGACGGGACCGTTGCCGAGCTGGATCCGGAACTGATCGCAATGGATGCCGCAGAGCGACACGAATCCGGTGCGGGCAATCTGGACCTGCACCGGCACGCGGCCTTGATAGGTCGGGATGGCCCACGGATGGAGGGTGTACGGCGTCGGCTCCGCGTTGCGCACCGAGAACGTGACCTCCCCCCGCGGACCGTCGAGCAGCGTCACGTGATACCGCCCCGCCGGCAACCGGCCGAGGCGCACTTCGAACGGGATCTCCAGAGGGAACGGACCGGGGCACGTGATCAGCGTGCCGCTCAACGCGACGCGGATCTCCGCGCCGTTGCGCGTGATTGACGGATCCGGCCTGCGGGCGCAGTTATCGACGCCGCGCAGGATCACCGGCGTATCCGTGGTCGGGCTCCGGGGAAAGACGGACAGCTTCGCGTGAGCGGAAGCCGACAACATCACGAAGACTGCGAAAGCGAGACGAAACGGCGCAGAAGTCATGGGAGGGATCTCCTTTATGCTGAATCAGCATACAAATGGAGATCCGCTCCGCGCAACAGTTATTTAGCTATTCGTTTATTTAGCTATTCGTTCTCGATGCGGTAATTCGGCGCTTCCTTCGTGATCACGACGTCGTGCGCGTGCGACTCGCGCAAACCGGCGGCGGTGATGCGGACGAACTGCGTCTTCGTGCGCAGCTCCTCGATGTCCTTCGCGCCGGCGAGCCCCATCCCGGAGCGGAGGCCGCCCACGAGCTGCGGGATCATCGCACCGATCGAGCCCTTGTACGGGACCTTTCCTTCGATGCCTTCCGGCACGAGCTTGCCGACGTCGTCGGTGTTCTCCTGGAAGTAGCGGTCCTTCGAGCCGGCCTGCATCGCGCCGATCGAGCCCATGCCGCGGTACGCCTTGAACGTGCGTCCCTGGTAGAGGATCGTCTCGCCCGGCGCCTCGTCGGTGCCGGCGAACAGCGAGCCGATCATGACGGTGTGCGCGCCGGCGGCGAGCGCCTTGGTGACGTCGCCGGAGAATTTGATGCCGCCGTCGCTGATGACCGGCACGTCGAAGCGCTCGGCCGCGCGGACGCAGTCCAGAATCGCGGTCAGCTGCGGAACGCCCGCGCCCGCGACGACGCGCGTCGTGCAGATCGAGCCGGGGCCGATGCCGACTTTCAGCGCGTCGACGCCGAGGTCGCAGAGCTCCATCGCGCCTTCATAGGTGGCGACGTTGCCGGCGATGAGCGGCGTGTTCGGGAAGAGTTTCTTGAACTGGCGGATGGTGTCGATGACGCCCGCGGAGTGCGCGTGCGAGGAGTCGAGCACGACCACGTCCACTTTCGCGTCGATCAGGGCACGGGCGCGCTCGATGCCGTCCTTGCCGGCGCCGATGGCGGCGGCCACGCGCAGGCGGCCGAGGGGATCTTTGGCGGCCTGCGGATAGCGGCGGGCCTTCTGGATGTCCTTGACGGTGATGAGGCCTTTGAGGTCGCCGTTCTGGTCGACGACGAGGAGCTTCTCGATGCGGTGGTGATGCAGGACTTCGCGGGCCTGCTCGAGCGTCGTGCCGACCGGCACGGTGACGAGGTCTTCTTTCGTCATCCGCTCGGCGATGGGCAGGTCGAAGCGGGTCTCGAAGCGGAGGTCGCGGTTGGTGAGGATGCCGACCAGTTTCCCGTTCGCGTCCGTCACCGGCACGCCGGAGATTTTGTATTTCTCCATGACCTGCAGCGCCTCGGAGATCGACTGCCACGGGCGCATGGTCACGGGGTCGACGATCATGCCGGCCTCGGAGCGCTTCACCTTGTCCACTTCCTCGGCCTGCCGGTCCATGGGCATGTTCTTGTGGATCACGCCGAGGCCGCCGTGCTGGGCCATGGCGATGGCCAGGCGGGCCTCGGTCACCGTGTCCATGGCCGAGGAGATGATGGGGATGTTGAGGGAGATGGTGCGGGTGAGCTGGGTGGAGACCTCGACGAAATTCGGATGGACGTCGGACTTGGCCGGCTTGAGCAGCACGTCGTCGAACGTGAGCGCCAGCGGAATGTCGGCAAAACGTTCCGACGCAGGAAGGGACTCGGGGCGCTCGACCTCGTGAATCTCCACTCGACCGATCACCGGAACATCACGCAGAACCCGTTCGTCGCTCATCGCCGCCTCCGAATTTGAGTATAGAACGGGATGCCATGCACCGGAATTGCACGCCACTTTTGGCCGGAGAACGATGGGCGTGATGATCCGTTTCACGATCGAGGAGCGGCACCTGACCGATACGGACGGAAGGCCGGTGGCCACCACCGCACCCGACTCGGTCGCGTTCCACAACGTGGATGCGGAAACGATCGACGAGGCCGTCCGCCTCTACGTCCGCGACGACCATGCCGAGATCATCGGCAGCGTCCTCAAGTTCCCCGGCTTCCAGGCGGTGGCCACGATCCGCAAGTCGACGGGCGTCTACACGCTGCAGTTCACGCCGGCCTCGCAGCAGTACAAGATCGAGCGATGAGCCGGAACGGAACCGGCCTTTGCTCGTCGCTCATCGCTCAGCCTGAGCGGATGATCTCCTTCAGCATCTCGTCCTGCAGGTTGTAGACGCCGAAGACACCGGTGCGGTAGCGGTTGAAGAGGAACGAGAAGGCGTACACCTTGCCGCTCTGCGCGTGTACGTAGCCCGAGAGGCCGATCACGCCGGAGATGTAGCCGGTCTTCGCGTACACCTGCCGCGCGAAGGGCGGGCGGCGGAGACGGTTGCCGAACTTGGAGTCGGGGTCGCCGGTGTACGGGAGCGAGCTGACGAACTCCTCGCGCCACGGGCTGCGCCACATGTAGCGGAGCAGCGTCACGAACGCTCGGGCCGAGGCGCGGTTGTTGCGCGACATGCCGGAGCCGTCGGCGGGCATGAACTCGTTGCCCGGCACGCCGATCTTCGTCGTCAGCCACTCCTTCACTTCCGCATTGCCGGCGGCCCACGACCCTTCCTTGCGCATCTCCGCGCCGATCATCTTCAGCACCTGTTCGGCGTAGTGGTTCTGGCTCTTCTTGTTGATGACGTAGACCAGGATGCTGAGGGGCGTGGAGTGCTCGGTCACCAGGCGCCAGTCGGGACGCGCGTCACGCGGCGTGAGCACGATCTGCCCCATGATCCGGATGCCGCTGCGCTGCAGGGTCTCGTTCGTGACCGCGGCGAAGTAGTGGTTCGGGTTCTCGATGGTGATGAAGACTTCCGTCCGCCCCGAGCGCGCCGGCACGCCGCCGCGCACGATGACGGTGTTGCTGCCGCGATGGCGCGTGATGAACGGCAGTCCGCGGCCGGTCTGGCAGGTGTTCTGGACCTGCACGTACGAGGTCGGGGGCTCGAGCTGGACGACGCACTGGCCGCCGGCGCGGTTCGGGAGCACGCGCACTTCGACGCACCCTTCCTGCATCGAGAACGCGCCGATGGGCGCCTCGTACCAGGCCGTGAGCTGGTCGACGGGCCAGGTCGGATGGATATACTCGGAGTCGAAGTAGCCGTGCTCGAAAACCAGGTTCCCGCGCACGGTCTTGATGCCGGCGCGCTTGAGGTCCGCCGCCCACTCCTGCAGCACCGCGGTGGCGGAGCCGTCGTGGAAGCGGCCGCCGATGGTGGGGTCGCCGCGGCCGACGATGCGCACGTCGCCGTCCAGCGTCCCGGTCGGGTCGACCTGGCCGCGGATGTAGACGCCGGTCGTGACCTCGAACGACGGCTTGAGCATGTCGATGGCGGCCGCCGTCGTGAAGAGCTTCATGTTCGACGCCGGCGCGATGGCCATGTGCGGATTGCGCTGCGCCACGACGCGGCCGGTCTCGAGCTCCACGATCTGGATGCTCGACTCCGCGCCGGCGGCCACGCCGCCGTTGACGAGGGAGTTCAGCCGCTCCTCGAACGTGCGTCCCGGCGGGATCGCCGGCGCCACCGGTCTGGCCGCAGCTTTCTTCGCGGGCGCCTTCTTCGCGGGCGCTTTCCTCGTCACCGCCGCCTTCTTCTTCGGCGACGTCTTCTTCTTCTTTTTCGATTGGGCCTCGGCCAGAGGGTCGAGGAACAGGAGCATCAGGACGGCGAGGAGCGCGACCGGGCGCGTGGGTCGGAGAGTCATTGGCGCGAAGGATAGTGCAAAGGCGATGCTACGTTGGTTGAGAGGGTTACTGGTTCCTGGTTGCTGGTGATGTTTCGTCGTGCCGGAACTGTGTCCAGAGTCCGTGAGGCACCAGGAACCGGTCACGAACTGGTGCTGGTTACTAAGACTGCTCCGCGTCGCCCGGAGTGCGTCGCGAGTCCGTGAAGCACCAGCAACAAGCAACCAGCAACTGTCTCAAACCAGTCGTTGCCACTGCTCCGGCAACGCCAACCTCACCCGCTCGTGCAACGAAACCGGCAACCTTCTCCGAACGAGCGTGCGGATCTCGTCGCGCGAGTAGCGCCGCGAAAAGTGGGTGAGCACGATCAGCTGGTTCTCGAACTTTTCCGCAAAGTCGGCGATGTCGTCGATGTGGATGTGGCGGTACATTTCCGCGCGCTCCTGATGCCCGTCCGCGAGGAACGAGCACTCGATCAGCAGCACCTCGGCCTTGAACGCGGCCTCGCACTTTTCGAGCAGGCCGCGATCGGTGTCGCCCGTGTAGAAGAGCACCGGGGAGGAGTACGGGCCGTCGATGCGCACGCCCTCGCGATGCAGCCGCGAAAGCTCGTCGCGGTCCATACCCTCGAACTCGGGGAGCAGGCGATGCCGGATCTCCACCAGCTCGTACCCGCGCGCGGCCACGCGATGCGACGCCGCATGCGCGCGGACCATGTGCGTGCGGCCGAAGCGCACTTCGTCCCCGACTTCGAGTCCGCGGATGTCGACGTGGAACTCGCCGCCGGTCAGCTTCTCCTGCACCCGCAGCAGCTCGCGGACGCCGTCCGCCGATTCCGACGGCACGTAGATCGTCCCGCCGTCGACGCCCTGCAGCCGCCGCTGCGCGGCGTAGAACGGAATGCCTGCCGCGTGATCGAGATGCGCGTGCGTGATGAAGACGTGGTCCATCGGCAGGACCAGGTCCGGCCCCCGTCCGATGTCCAACGCGACACCCAATTCGCGGATGCGGAAGAAGGTCTCGTGCCCCGCCCGCGACCGCCCTTCCAGCAGAAAGTGCGGCGTGCGGAGGGTGAAGAATTCCTTGTCGGTCATGACAGCCGTGCGCCGTTCAACCGATCGAGCGCGGCGGGCAGCTCGCGCAACGACGTCACGCGCGCATCCGGCACGATCGCCAGTCCGTGCTCGACCGGTGGTGCGACGGCCGTGCCGCGGACGGGCGGGTCGAAGTGAATGGCCCGCATGCCGCAGCGCTGCGCGCCGTGCACGTCGACGTAGAGGTTGTCGCCGACGAACAGCAGCTCGCCGTATTCGACGCCGAGGCCGCGGCGCAGCGCTTCGAAGATGGACGGCTGCGGCTTGCACTGGCCGTGCTCGTTGGAGAAGAGCATGACGTCGATCGACGGCGCGAGGCCAAGGGCCTCGAGGATGCCGCGGAGGACGGAGCCGGGCGTGCGCCCGGTGTTGCTGATCAAGCCGATGCGAAATCCGCGCGCCTTGAGTTGCGCGAGCAGTTCGTCCGCACCGTCGACCAGCGCTGGCAGGATCTCCAGGGCCGCGCCCGCGTACGCGTCTTCGAGCGCCGCGAGCAACGTCTCGTCGAATGATTTCGGATCGAGCTGCAGCTCTTCGAGAAAGTGCTCGATCTGCCGGCGGCACGGGATGTCGACGTCGGTCGACCAGTAGAGATCGTGGCAGCGATGCCAGAGCGCGCGATACGCGGTCTCGATGCGGTCCGCCAGCTCGCCGAACCCGTGCGCGGTGAGCAGCTCCTCCATCCGCGTCAGCCGCAACCGCTCCTGCTGCTTCGACAGCTCGGGCGTGTCGGTGATCAGCGTCTCCCAGAGATCGAACGCAATTGCTTTGAGTGAGGAATGAGGCATGAGAGCGAAGGTATGAGGCATGAGGGATGAGGAACGAGGGATGAGGGATGGTGTCGCGGACGCGCGAAGCGACTCGTCCCTCATCCCTCGTTCCTCGTGCCTGCGACGAATATATCGCGATCGGACTCGACACCGGGGTGGCAACCCTTCACAACGTTGTGCTACAACGCGCTCTGCATTCGTGCGAACACGCTTGCGTGCGGAACACCACGAGGGAGGACATACCGATGTCGGTTCAGGAAAGGGTCAAAGCCATCATCGTCGAACAGCTCGGCGTCGATGCTGAAGAGGTAGCTCCCGACGCTTCGTTCGTCGAGGATCTCGGCGCGGATTCGCTCGACACCGTCGAGTTGATCATGGCGTTCGAAGAAGAGTTCGGAGTCGAGATCTCGGACGACGACGCGGAAAAGATCCGCAAGGTCCGCGATGCCGTCGAGTACATCGACAAGCGCGCCGGCAACGCCGGCAAATCTGCGTAGCTGCCAACCACGCGGGACGGATTTTCGATCCGTCCGTGTTACGAGGGGCGGGCTCCGGCCCGCCCTACGTGTGTGAAGGAGCGGACTTCTTGGACAAACGTCGCGTCGTCGTCACCGGCATCGGCATGCTCTCCCCGCTTGGCATCGGCAACGAGCCTACCTGGCAGGGACTGGTGGAAGGCCGCTCCGGCATCGGCCCGATCACGAAGTTCGACACCTCCGACTACACCAGCCGCATCGCCGGCGAGGTGAAGGATTTCAATCCCGAGAACTGGATTGAAAAGAAAGAGGTCAAGAAATCCGACACCTTCATCCACTACGCCGTGGTGGCCGCGCAGATGGCCGCCGACGACGCGAAGTTCGTCCAGGCCAGCGAAGACCCTGACCGGGTCGGCGTGATCATCGGGTCGGGCATCGGCGGCCTGCCGCTCATCGAGGACACGCACCGCAAGCTCCTCGACCGCGGCCCGTCGCGCGTCTCGCCGTTCTTCATCCCGGGATTGATCGTGAACCTGGCCAGCGGCCAGATCTCGATCCGCTTCGGCGCGAAGGGACCGAGCTCCGCTCCCGCCACCGCCTGCGCGACCGGCGCTCACGCCATCGGCGACGCGTTCAAGATCATCCAGCGCGACGAGGCGGACGTGATGTTCGCCGGCGGCAGCGAGGCCGTCGTGACGCCGCTCGCGGTGGCAGGCTTCGCGGCGATGCGCGCGCTGTCGACACGCAACGACGACCCGGCGCGCGCCTCACGTCCCTGGGACGTCGGCCGCGACGGCTTCGTCATGGGCGAAGGCTCGGGCGTGGTCATCCTCGAGGAGCGCGAGCACGCACTGGCCCGCGGCGCGCAGATTTACTGCGAACTGGTCGGCTACGGCATGACCAGCGACGCGTACCACATCACTTCGCCGTCCGAGGATGGCGACGGGATGGCCCGGGTGATGAAGCGGGCCCTGAAGGACGCCGGGCTGCAGCCGGAAGACGTCCAGTACATCAACGCCCACGGCACCTCGACCCCGGTCGGCGACAAGATCGAGACGCGCGCCATCAAGTGGGTCTTCGGCGAGCACGTGAAGAAGCTGGCCATCAGCTCCACCAAGTCCATGACCGGCCACCTCCTCGGCGCCGCCGGCGGACTGGAGTCGGCCATCGCGGCGATGGTGATCCGCACCGGCATCATCCCGCCGACGATCAACTACGAGAACCCCGACCCGGAGTGCGATCTCGACTACGTCCCGAACACGGCCCGCAAGGCCGACGTGAAGGTCGTGCTCTCGAACTCCTTCGGCTTCGGCGGCACCAACGCGACGCTGATCTTCGCGAGACACGAGTAGCGCGTTACGCGTTACGCGTTGCTCGTTCGGTGGGACTTTTCGGCTGAAGGCACCGCTAACGCGTTACGGCGTTGCTCGTTACTCGGCCGGTGTGCCCTTTGGGCTGAAGGCACCCCAGCCGAGCAACGAGTAACGAAACATCCCTCACTCCGCACACCTCCCCCTTGCGTGCACGTACTTTGCACTTTAAAGTACTCAACATGAAACACGACATCGCCGTCATCGGCTCCGGACTGGCCGGCCTGCGTTGCGCGCGGCTGCTGGCTGGACGCGGACTCCGGGTCGTCCTGCTCGACCGCAAACCTTCCATCGCCGCGCCGGTGCACACGACCGGGATCTTCGTACGCAAGACGTGGGAGGACTTTCCGATCCCGGAGGAGCAGCTCGGCCCGCCGATCCGCGACGTGGTGCTCTACTCCCCTGCCCGCCGCAGCTTCGCGCTGCGCGCGGCGCGCGACGAGTTCCGCGTCGGACGGATGTCGTGGCTCTACCTGCAACTGCTCGAGCAATGCTCGGACGCGGGCGTGCAGTGGATCCCCGGCGCGCGCGTCACGGCCATCGACGCGGAGCGCGTGACGTTCGTGCGGCACGGCCGGACGGAGACGCTGGAGGCGCGGTTCGTCGTCGGCGCGGACGGTGCGCGCTCGACGGTCGCGCAGCAGCTCGGGCTCGACCGCAATCGCGAAATGCTGGTCGGCGTGGAGGAGATCGTCCCTCCGATCTCGAAGGAGCCGGTGCTGCACTGCTTCCTCGATCCGAAGCTCGCGCCCGGCTACATCGGCTGGGTGGCCAACGACGGCGAGGAGGCGCACGTCGGCGTGGCCGGCTATCGCACGAACGGCTGGGAGCCGTCACAGGCGCTGCACGCGTTCCGCGAGACGCTCCCCTTCCGCGTCGGCCGCACGCTCGAAAGGCGCGGCGGATTGATTCCGGTCAACGGCATCCTGCGCCGTATCGCCTGCGAGCGCGGCCTCGTCGTCGGCGACGCGGCCGGCGCGGTCTCCCCGCTCACCGCGGGAGGCCTCGACGGCGCCATGCGGCTCTCCACGTTCGCCGCCGACGTGATCGTCGACTACCTGGCCACCGGCGACCCGCGCACGCTGCACGCGTACACCGGCGACCGCTTCCGCACCCGCATCCTCGCCCGCCGCTGGATGCGCAACGCCATGCGGGTGATGTCCACGCAGCCGCTGCTCGAAGCCGCCTTTGCCATGCTCCGCGTGCCCCTCTTCACACGCCTCGCACAACACGTCTTCTTCAGCAGGGGATCGTTCCCGGACGTACACCCACGCGAACGCAACGCCAAAGTCTTCGCGGGCTGATTCCGCGCGACTCCATACGCGCTTCCGCGGCACGCGTTCCCCCGCCCACGAGGAGGGCGGGCTGAAGCCGCGCCCTACGTTTCCACGCTCGCCGCGAGAGTGCAAACGCAGGGCGGTGCTTCAGCCCGCCCGGCGCTCGCGAACGATGAGCATCACTCGATGACCTCCGGTACGCGGAGCGCTATGGAGTGCGGCGGCATGGCCGCCGCTTTTGTATTCGGGCGCACCCTGCCATTCGGGTGCGTCTCGGCAGTACCGGTCGCGGATATAAAAGCGGCGGCCAGGCCGCCGCACTCCATAAGCGGCTCAGCGACCGGGCGACTCCATCCACTCCGCGAACTCGTTCTGCCCGTACTTGCGCGCGACGTCCGCCGGCGTCATGCCGTCGGTGGCGCGCGCGTCGCGTTCTGCGCCGTGGCCGAGGAGGAGTCTCGCGATCTCGATGTCGCCGCGGCTGGCGGCTCCGTGGAGGGGCGTGTAGTCGGACTGCTGGCGCGCGTTGGGGTCGGCGCCGCGTTCGAGGAGCAGGCGCAGCGTTTCGCGGTCGCGCACGGCCGCGGCGGCGTGCAGCGGCGCGACGCGGGCGGCGTTGTCCGCGGCGGCATTCACGTCGGCGCCCTGTTCGATCAGCCAGCGCGCGAGCGCGCCGTGGCCGAAGAAGATCGCCACGCCGAGGGCGGGAAACCCGTCGGCGGTGCGCGACTGCAGCACGTCCTGATCGGCGGCCAGCAACTGCTTCGCGCGCGGCTCGTCGCCGAGGGCGCAGGCCTCGGCGAACGACACCGGGGCACCGCGCTCGACCAGCAGACGGGCCAGCTCCGGCTTCCCGTGATAGACCGCCAGCAGCAGCGGCGTGACGTTGTTCTCCGGCGTCCGCAGCAGCGATTCGTCGGCGTCGATCAGCGCCCCCACCCGCTCCGCGTCCCCCGCCTTGATGGCCTCAGCAAGCTCGCTCATACGCGGAATCGTACCTCTACGCGACGGAGACGAAATGTGCCGGATGGCATACACGAGGGGCGTTTTTTCTACCGCGATTAGGGAAATGGGGACGTTTCGCGTGGTGGCCGTAATCTCGTTGCTCGTTGTTCGGCAGGGGTGCTTTCCCGTCTTGCGCAACAGCACCTCGTACAAGCAACGAGCAACGCGTAACGCGTAACCGGCATCCTTTTTGATCTAAATAACGTTATGGAGGCCCGAATGAAGCCCTGCTCACACTGTGGTCACTCCAGGGCGGCGCACGTTGACGGCATGCGCTGCGCTCTCTGCGGCTGCACGCCGTCGCGCCAGAGTTTCGTGCAGGACGCGTTCGCGTTCCGCACCGTGATTCCGACGCGTCTCACGGCCAGCACGCGAAAACGGTGAGCTGAGCCGGAGGATGATTTCGGCGTGATTCGTCGTTGCCGTCTTTATGGACGCGCCACTCAAGAAAACGCCGAAGAAGCTCGTCTCCGTTTCCGAGCGCAACCTGCAAAGCGCAGCCGTCCGGCTGCTGCCGAAGCAAAACCGTCTGGTGTCGTCGGAGGTCGAGTACCTCCGCCGCGTCCTGGGCGACAAGGCCACGCAGGCGGCCATCGACGAGAAAGTGCTGCTCGTCCGGCGCCTCTCCTGGCGCGAGATCGTCGGGGACGCCTGAGCCATTTGCACGGCACCTGCACAGTCGGGCGCCGAGCGTGAAGAAGCCGAAGGCAACCAGCGCCGCCGGCCGTGCCGGCTACGACGTCGTCATCATCGGCGCCGGTGCCGCCGGTCTCGCGGCCGCACGGGCCCTCTCCGGCGCGGGCAAACGCATCTGCATCCTCGAGGCGCGGCCGCGCGCCGGCGGCCGCATTCACTCGCTGCACTTCGCCGATCTCCCCGTCCCCATCGAGCTCGGCGCGGAGTTCATCCACGGCGAATCCGAGACGACGTTCAGCATCGTCGACGCCGCGTCGCTCATCGTCGCGGAGTTGCCCGACGATCACTGGTGGTCGGCGAACGGAAAACGCGAACGCGTCGACTTCTGGACCGAGGTCAACAAGATCCGCGCGAAGATCGGCGTGCTGAAACGCGACATCTCCTTCCACGAGTTTCTCCGCCGCCGGCGCGAGCTCACGCCGTACCTGCGCCAGCTCGCGTCCAACTTCGTCGAGGGCTACCACGCCTCGCACGCGGATCGCATCAGCACCGAGGCGCTGCGCTCCGCGGACGAGGAACAGGAAGGAGCGAACCGCCAGTTCCGCATCGCCAACGGACAGGACGCGCTCGTGGCCTGGCTCCGCGCCGGCCTCGATCCGCAACACACCGACCTCCGCCTCGGCACACCGGTCACGCGCGTCGAATGGTCGCAGGGCAGCGTCACGGTGCACGCCAGCGGCGAACGGATTCGCGGACGCGCGCTCGTCGTCACCATCCCCATCGGCGTCTGGAAAGCGCGCGCGATCGAGTTCGATCCGCCGCTGCGGGAGAAAGAGGGGGCGCTGGAGAAGCTCGAGGCGGGGCACGTCGTGAAGATCGCCTTCCGCTTCCGCGAGCGGTTCTGGGACGACGTCAACTTCCTGCACACCGCCGACCGCTTCATGCCCACATGGTGGACCAGCGCGCCGCTGCGCTCGAACGTGCTCGTCGGCTGGGCCGGCGGACATGCCGCGGATGCGCTGCTGGCCGAGGGTGCCGAGGCCATGAAGGAGCACGCGCTGCAGTCGATGGCCGCCGCGTGGGACGTGCCGCGCAAGCGCCTCGACGCGCTGCTGGTCGGCACGTTCTCGCACGACTGGCAGGCCGACCCGTGGAGCCGCTGCGCGTACTCGTACGCGGGCGTCGGCGGCGCGAACGCGCACGCGGCGCTGGCGAAGAACATCGCCGGCACGCTCTTCTTTGCCGGCGAGGCCACCAGCGGCGACCAGACCGGCACGGTGGCCGGAGCGATCGAGAGCGGGCAGCGCGCGGCACGCGAGATCCTACGCCGCTGACACGCATCAGCACGCAAAGTTGCGGTGCATACCTTGCACTTCACGCAAGTGCCTGTAAGGCATCGAAGGAGCAAACTGATGCGTGCAATGACCTATCGCGGACCGTACCGGATCCGCGTCGAAGACAAGCCCGATCCGGTGATCGAGCACCCCAGTGATGCCATCGTGCGCGTGACGCGCGCCGCCATCTGCGGCTCGGACATCCACCTCTACCACGGCCTCGTTCCCGACACGCGCGTCGGCTCGACGTTCGGCCACGAGTTCATCGGCGTCGTCGAGGAAGTCGGCTCCGCCGTCGAGAAGCTCAAAGTCGGCGACAAGGTGCTGGTGCCGTTCAACATCAGTTGCGGCACGTGCTACTTCTGCTCGCGCGACCTCTTCAGCAACTGCCACAACACCAACCCCAGCGCCACCGCCGTCGGCGGCATCTACGGCTACTCGCACACCACGGGCGGCTACGACGGCGGACAGGCCGAGCGCGTGCGCGTGCCATACGCGGACGTCTGCCCCACGGTCATCCCGGCCGGGATCTCCGACGACGACGCGCTGCTGCTCACCGACGCCTGTCCCACCGGCTACCAGGCCGCGGAGATGGGCGACATCAGGGAAGGGGACACGGTGGTCGTGTTCGGCGCCGGTCCGGTCGGCATCTTCGCCGCGAAGTCGGCGTGGCTGTTCGGCGCGGGCCGCGTGATCGTGCTCGACCATCTCGACTACCGGCTCGAGTTCGTGCGGCAGTACGCGCAGTGCGAGACGTACAACTTCGCGGAGATCGACGACGTGGTGGTCTTCCTCAAGAAGACGACCGACTGGCTCGGCGCGGACGTCTGCATCGACGCGGTCGGCTGCGACGCGGCCGGCAGCGCGCTGCACACGTTCACCGGCCTGAAGATGAAGTTGCAGGCCGGCTCCGCGGTGGCCGTGGAGTGGGCCATCAACTCGGTGCGCAAGGCCGGGACGGTGTCGATCGTCGGCGTGTACGGTCCGACGTTCAACCTCGTCCCCATCGGCAACGTGGTCAACAAGGGTCTGACCATCCGCGCCAACCAGTGCTCGGTGAAGCGGCACCTGCCGCGTCTCTTCGAGCACGTACTGGCGGGGCGGCTCGACCCGAAGGCGGTCATCACGCACCGCTTCCCGCTCGAGGATATCGCCGAGGGGTACCGGATCTTCACGAGCAAACTCGACAACTGCATCAAGCCGGTCGTCATCCCGAACGCCGCCTGAGGAGGAAACGTATGAGTCAACCGATGCACAAGGTGCACGGCTGGGGCGCCGATCTCGACCCGGCCAACCGTCCCGCCTATCCGAAAGAAGCGCCGTCGAACGTGACCAACGTCCGCGGCGAAGTCGGCGCCCGGCAGGTGCCGCGCGTGAAGATCTTCAAATCGAGCGAGCATCCCGACCTGACGCCGGTGTTCGGCACGACCTGTCCACCGTCGGGGCTGAGCGGCAAGATCCGCGAGCTCGCGTTCAACTACAGCGAAGGACGCCAGAAGCACTGGCTCCTGCTGATGCTCGCCGACCGCGTGAATGTCGTCGAAGGGCTGATCGAAGACCTCACCCACGGCAAGGTACCGAACTGGGGACGCGAGCGCGGCTGGAAATCGCGCGTGAAGCACACCAACCCGGAGCGCAAGCGCCAGCGGCCGCTGATGATCGCCGCGGCGGGCGTGGGATTGCTCGCGGTCGCGGTCTGGATCGCGCGGGAGGCTCGCGATTAGTTCGAGTTTATCCCGCGCGTAGACGCGGCATCTTTACGCTGTCATCCCAATGGCCTTAACTTAGCGCAGTTTGCACGCCCCCTCACCCGCCCTTCGGGCACCCTCTCCCCGCTCATCGCGGGGAGAGGGGCAACAAACATGGCTCTCGCCTGACGCTCCATTTGTTGCCCTTCTCCCCTCGTGAGGGGAGAAGGTGCCGAAGGCGGATGAGGGGTTTTCGCTCGCGCTAAGTTAAGGCCATTGGGGTGACAGCTCGTGCACGGGCGGAGGACAGGCTCCATCACGCCGGCCGCTCCGCCGGGTCGTCGTCGTCGCGCAGGATCACGTTCGCGTACGTCACACCTTCGTGCTCGAACGTCTCCGCGAAGATGTCGGCGACGCGCTCTTCCGGTCCGATCGCGTAGCGGCAGGAGGGGAGTGTGCCGCCTGTGGTCAGCAGCGTACGGACGGTGGATGAATCGTCAAAGCGGATCACGTCGAGCAGCTCGCGTCCGACTGCCGGCTCGTTGTGCAGCAGCATCTGCTGCCTGAATTGCTTCGAGGCCTGCACGATCTGGCCGGTGGCGGCGAGGACCAGTACGGTGGCCGCCGGCATTCTCTCGGCGGCAAGCGCGGGAAGGGTGTCGGGATGCGACGCGGCGATGCGCTCGGCCAGCTCCTCGCGACGCCGCACGAACGTGACCATGCGCGTGGCCAGCGCGGCGGCGGCGAGCTGGACGACGGCGAAGGTGGCCACGAAGAGGAACGCCGCGGCCGGCGTGGTCGTCGCGCCGGGAAAGGGCTCGCTCCGCGGCAGCTCTTCGCCGGCCACGCGGCCGATCGCGGCGCCCGGCACGCCGAGCTGCGTCAGGTACCAGCCAAAGTCCGGCGAGGAAATCGTGACCGTCAGGACGACCACGACGATCGAGTAGACCGCCACGTCGTATGCGAAGCGGACGCGCGGCAGCGCGCCGGCCGCGAGCACCGGCAACACCATCGGCAGCGCCAGCGCGGGATGGCCGATTCCGCCGCCGAAGTGCCAGAGCGCGGCCATGAACGCCGCGCCGAGGAGCGGCATCGCGTAGAGGAGCCGCACCGTCACCGCGCCCGAGCGGACGTGGTCCGCCGCGATGACCAGCGCCGCATGCGTGGCCGCAAATGCGGTCATCGTCCACGCCAGCGGCGCGAGCTCGAGCTCGATCATGCGCAGCAGCCACGGCACCGCCGCCGCGAGAAACATCAGCACCATCGTCCCGGCGATCACGCGCGCGAGCCACCGCGCCTGCACGCGCAGCGCCTCGGTGCCCGCGGGAGTGGTCCCGGTTGCCGACGCGGTCATGGCGCCTCCCGTTCCCGCTTCGGCCGGTATTCGCCGCGCACGGCGGCGTTGAGGGCGTTGCCGGTGAGCGTGTTCGCATCGAAACGCGGATCGGCCACGACACGCGGGCCGGTCCACGGCACGAAGTCGAGGACGCGCGCCGCGGCGCCGCGGTTCTGCAGCAGGCGGTTCGCCCGAAGCACCGGAGAGCTGCCGACGATGAAGATCGCGTCGACGACGTGATTCATGACCAGGTTTTCGGCGATGACGTTCGGCGCGCCGCGGTCGCCGAAGATGCTGGCGATGCCGTAGCCGTTTGCGTAGATGGTGTTGCGCTGCACGCCGGCATTGCGCGAGGAGCGGACCATGATGGCGACGGCGGCGTTGCGATCGACCTCGTTCTGTTCGATGCGCACGTTGTCCGCGCGGTCGGCGAGGATGCCGCCCGCGGCGCCGCCGAGAATGCGATTGAAGCGGATGGCAGAGCGGCTTTGCATCACGTAGATGCCATTCTCCACCGCGCCGCGGACGTCGTTCCTGGCGATGGTTGCGCCGAGGTTCACGACCACGATGGAGGTACGGTCGTCGCGGAAGTTGTTGTTCTCGATGCGCAGCGACGGAGCGTCGTCACGCATCGCGCTGACCGCCCAGACGCCCGCGCTGTCGTGACGGCGAAACGTACAGCCTCGCACGATCGCGCCGGGGGAGTTGCCTTCGATGCGCACGCCGTTCGTGTTGCGCTCGAACAGCGACCGCTCGATCACCGCGCCGCGCGCGTCCGAGAGCACCACGCCCGCGGCGGAATTGACGACGGCGACGTCGCGGATCGTGGCGCCGGGCGCACCGACCAGGATGCCGGCATCGCGCGCGTTGCGGATGCGCAGGCCGGAGATGGTGGTGTTCGGAGAGGTGATCTGCAGCGCCGGGATGTCGCCGATGGCGGAGGCGTCGAGCTCGCAGCGTGAGCCTGATGCGTCGACGACCACGCCTTCGGCGTTCACGAGCGGCGGCAGCGGCGCCAGGAGCGTGATGCGCGTCGGATGGATGACGATGCGCACGCGCCCCTGATGCCGTGCGGCGGTGGTGATGGCTTCGCGCAACGTGCCGCCGCCGCTGTCACGGCCGCTGATCACCTCGAGGGCCGCGTCGGCGCGAAGCTCGGGCGCCTGCGGCCTCAGCGACTCCGAACGGCTCGCCGTGAGCGCGATCAGCAGCGGCGCCGCGACGAACGCCGCGAGCGCGCCATACCGCGGTTCAGCCATCGTGCTCCAGCAGAAACACCTTGTGCCACGACCTGTCAACCAGTCGACGCCCCAGGACCGCGTCGTAGGGGAGCGACAACGCCGTCGCGGCGAACATCGCCGTCTTTGCGGCGAGCGGCGGCATGGTCCGGTAGCGCGGCAGCACGCGGGTCTTGAACGGTGCCGGATCGACGCCGGTGATGCTCACCGCGCGCAGTCCCGCGGCCTGGAAGGCGGCGAGGTACTGCTCGGCCGTGCGCGCGCGGAAGACATGCGTGTCGCACGAGGCGTTCGCGCGCGACGGCGCGGCTTCGAGCAGCACGGCGCGGCCGTGCGGAGCGAGGTGCCGCGCGACGTTGGCCGCGGCGCGCGCAAAGCCGGCATCGTCGAGGATGTGCTGCAGCACGGTCACGGCGAGCACGAGGTCGAACGTGCGGTCGAGGGCGAGCGTGCGCAGGTCGCCGACGCGATAGTCGATCGCGCGATCGGTCGTTCGCCGTTTCGCTTCCTCGATCATCGACGGCGCCAGGTCGACACCGACCACGTTCGCGCCGCGCCGCGCCAATCGCCGAGACCATCGTCCGATCCCGCACCCGAGATCCAGCACCTCGGTGCCGGCCGCAACGCGCAGGTGCGGCGCGAGCGCGAGCTGCTGGCTCAGATGGATGTAGCCGTTGTAGAAGGCCGGCATGCCGTACGAGCAGACCGCGCGCAGCCCGGCGCCGCGACCGCCGAAGTCGCGTCCCCGCTGATCCCAGTACTCGTTCAGTGACGTCACGATGCCAGCTCGAGTTGACTGCCTCGAAGGTCCTCGGAAGGAATGGCGCCCGAGGAACCCCGAGGAACTCCGAGGCCCTCCGAGGCACCGGCCGGGCGGGGCAGCAGCGCGCGCAGGCGGCGCTCGACCGCGTCCTGGTCCGGCGCGTCGAAGCCGAGCGCGCGCAGCACGGGCGACGCGCACCAGATCCAGAGCAGCGAACGGACGCGCGACGGCAGATGCGCGTGCTCCGCTTCGAGCCGCGTCATGCGCCCCTCGAACAGTTCTTCGATGGTGGCCATCACCGCGCGCAGCGTCGCGTCGAACGGCAGGATCGTCGACGGCTGCTGCCAGTGGACGGCCGTGCCGGCGATGGACTGCAGCGTGTAGCGCGTCTGCGGCACGAGCGCCGGATCGGCGCTCATGGCCGCGCCGCTGAACGGAATCACGTACGGATACATCCCCACCTCGCACCCCGCCTCGATCCAGCGGAACGCCTCGCTGATGGTGATGGCGAGGTCGGCCGTCGTGGCGCGCGGCGAGGTCATGATGATGTCGAGGAACGGCGTCACGCCCGCGGCCAGCGCGGCGGTCAGCGCGGGCTCGATGGCCGGCGCGATGCGGCTCTTGTTGAACTCCGCCAGCACGGCCGGCGAGAAGTTCTCGATGCCGAATCCGAGGACGCGGAAACCGGCTCCGCGCATCGCGGCGATGCGCTCGGGCGTCATGGCGTCGATGCGATTCGTGCTGATGAACTGCAGCGACTGCGGCAGCTCACCCTTGCCTTTCGCTTCGACGATCGCGCGCGTGAGCGGGAGGATGCGCCTGTCGGTGGGGAAGACGAAAATGTCGTCCTGAAAGATGATCGTGCGCACGCCTGGGTGCGCGGCGACGATGCGGCGGATCATCGTCACGCAATCATCCGCGTCGAGCCTGGCGATGCGCGCGGTGCTGTCCTGCGCCGCGTTGAGGAAGTTCGTCGACGAGCAGAACGTGCAGCGCATCGGGCAGTAGTTGAGCGTGATCAGCCGCACCGAACGGATCTCGGCGAGGCGTGCCTCGCGCGCCGCTTTCATCGGCAGGCTGCCGACCGCGTACGCTTCTTCGAGCCGCTGCCAGTAGGCTTCGTACGGCATCTCTTCGTACGGCGTGCTGAAGATCGCGTCGCGCAGTTCATCGGCGTCGAGCGCCTTCTGCGGGATGCGCGCGAGCGTTCCGTCCGGCGCGATCGACGCGGTGCCGGGGATGCCGTCGAGCGCCTCTCCAGCCCGAAGGCGGCGCGCGAGCTCGAGCAGCGGACGCTCGCCTTCGCCGAGGACGACGAGATCGAACGGCGCGAGCGCGAACATCGACTGCGGAGCGAACGTCGCTTCCATTCCTCCCGCCACGAGCCGCGCACGCGGCGCGGCGGTGCGGGCCTGATGCGCGAGCGCGAGGTCGAAGCGCAGCGTCATGCCGGTGGTGGAAAATCCGATCACCGACCAGTCGCGCGAGGCCAGCCTCTGCGCGAACGCTTCTTCCGGCGTCCCCTCGAAGACGCAGTTCGGATCGAACACTTCCGCGTCGACGCCGTGATTCTTCAGGACGCCGGCCAGCCGCCAGACGCCGAGCGGCGGCGCCAGGAAGGTGTACTCACCGCAATGTGGATCGTAAGGACCGACCAGCAGTACGGCACCGCCGGCGGTCGTCTCTCTCTCAACCTCTCGCCGCATTCAGGGTCTCCCGGGGATCTTTCCGCCGCGCTTGACTGCAAACTACGTGGCAGGAGGCGGACTGGGGCTGAACTGCTCCCGGAACTCTCGCGCCAGCGACTGCTCGTCCTGGAAGTGATCCCGGTACACGCGTCGCCCGAAGTATCGCAGACTCAGCCAGTTGGCGTAGCCGATCGTGACCGGCACGATGTGCAGAAGCTGGTAGAGGTAGAAGAGCGGCACCGAGGCGATCAGGTGGCGGCGCTCGCCTTTGACGACGAGCGCGAGCAGGGCCGCGGTGAGCAGCGTGTACTTCACGTAGGCGAGGACAAAGTACGCCGGATCGGTCCAGGCGACGTTCGGGATCACGCCGAGGCCGAGCACGTCGTCGAAGCCGTTCGCTACGCCGGCGATCGACAGTCCGAGCGCCACCAGCTTCAGCGGATGCAGCGCCAGCGCGCAGATGCCCATGTAGAAGACGTAGTGGTAGACGAAGAACGGATGCCGCCCCGCGATGCGCCGGATGTCGCCGAAGCTGTCCTGATAGACGCGAATGAGACCGAAAAACCACCCCACGCGCTGCGAGAACCACGCGCGCAGCGTCCTCTTGCCGATCGTGTCGACGCACAGACGCTCGTCGTAATAGATCTGCTCTCCATGTCCCAGCAGCAGCAGCGCGTTCCGCAGATCCTCGGCATACACCGAGAGCTTGTGCCGCTCGAATACGTGCTCGAGCGCGTCGCGCCGGTAAAAGGCCACGCCCGAGGTGATGCTCCGGTCCGCGAGGCTCTTGCGTCCGACGGCGAACGTGATCGCGTACTCGAGTCCCTGCAGCCGCGCCAGCCAGCCGTCCTGCCGCACCTCGATGCGCGGGCACATCGCCGCGCAACCGCTGCGCTGGAAAACGAACAACGCATGTTCGAGATCCGACAGCTCGCCGTTCGCATTGTTTCGAATGTGCACGTCCGGATCGAGAATGCCGATGGACTCCACCTCGGCCGGCAGATGCCGCAGCAGCTCTTTCAGCGCGCCCGGCTTTTTGCGATTGACGTTGCCGCGGATGCAGTGGATGCCGGCCTGCCGCAGCCGGACGAACGTGCGGTCCGTCGAGGCGTCGTCGATGATCCAGAGATTCTCGCGGTAAGGCTCCATCGACTCGAGAAACGCATCGAGCTCGTCCTCGAGGTTGTGCACCGACACGATCAGCGCCCACGGCTTCAGATGCAGCTTCATCTGCTTCGGCGTGAACGTGCCGATGTCGAGCGGGATCGACGTCCCCTCGATCGAGGTCAGCTTCGCCACCTGCAGCCGCAGCGCGACGTCGAGCAGGTCGAGAAAGACGAGCAGACTGACCGCGATCCAGACGAACAGTTCGAAGCCGGTCGACGGCAGTGTCGGCGCCGCACGCGCGGCGCGGTCGACGAGGAAGAGCACCGCCGCGAGGACGAGCGCGACGCCGAGGATGGTGCGCTTCATGGGCGCGGTCCCCATCGTTCGAAGAAGTCGTGCATGAGCTGGGTACGGCGTGCAGCATCGATGATGCCGATCAGCACGGCACCCGACGGAATCGTCAGCTCCGGCAGCACGATCGTGCCGGGCGAGAGCACGGCGCTGCTGCCGATGCGCACGCCGTCGCCGAGGAGCGCGCCGAAGTAGGTGCGGCCGGTGGGGACGCTGCCGGTGGCGGTGCGGATGCTGATTTCTTTCTTCGGCGTGAGGTGCGTGTTGGCGGTGCCGATGAACGCCGACAGAAGCGAGCGCGCACCGGCGATGCTGTCGTTGAAGACGATGGAGTGTCCGAGCGCGGCGCCGTCGAGGAGCACGCCGCGCGCGACGTCGCAGTGCGAGCCGATCAGCACATCCGCCCCGGCGACTACTTCGTCGCGCAACAGCGTGCCGCCGCGGATGCGGCTGTTCGGACCGAGAATCAGGCGGCAGCTTTTCTCGACGATTGCACCCGCCTCGATCGCGCTGCCTGGAGCCATGGAGATGATGTCGCCGCGGATGATCGCGGCCGGGTCGATCGTGCCTTCCATCGTGCGCGGCGCGTTTTCGACGAACTGCCGGAGTCGCGGGTAGAAACTGCGCAGGGACTCGAGATCGCGCGGCAGGAGCTCGCGCAGCGGCGCGTCCGTCACCGACGGCCAGAGCGCGCGCAGTGCTGAATCGACTTCGTTCATCGCGAACGGGCCTCGTGTTCGAGCACGCCGCTGTGGCAGGCGATCTTCGCCAGCAACTCATCGCGCGCCGCGGCCGTCGCCGCCATCAGCTCGTCGTGGATCTCTCGAAAAATCACGTCGCGGTCGCGATCGGTGTCGCTCCAGTTGATCGGATGCAGGCAGAGGTGCAATTGCGGCGGCAACGCGCCATCGCGAAGCATCGCCCACTCCCGATCGCGCCAGGCGCGGCAGGAGTCGGAGACGTACGTCATCCCGCGCGTGAAGCGCTCGTCGTACGCGTTCAGAAAGCCGAGGTCCTCGTCGCGAAAGGGATCGTCGCCATGCAGCGCCGGTTGATGCATGGCTATCGAGGTCACCTCGCTGCCGGCCAGCTCGCCGAGGAGCGTCGCCTGCGCACGCAGCAGCCGCGGCCAGTCGTGGCGAGGGAAGGGGAGAAACGAGCGGACGTCGTAATGGAGCCCGACCTCATGCCCCATGGCCACGAGCTCCCGCGCAACGTGCGCATGCTCCGGCGCCAGCAGGTTGTAGTAACTCGTGCCGGCGAGCAGAAAGTACGTCGCCTGAATCCCGCGCGCCGCCTCCTGCTCCGCCAGCCGCAACGCCGCCTTCGGCGAGTAATCGACGTCGTGCCGCAACACGCAGAACGGCCCGTCCGGCTCGTTGTCACGCAGATCGGCGAAGCGCACGATCCGATGCGTCCGGGCAATGCCCGAAAGCAACGACCAGCAGGTCGCGTAGTCGAAGGAGTCGCGCAGCACCGGCGAAGGATACGGCAGCGCCGGTCGTCCGGCACCGCCGGTCGCTGCGCCACTCGCCCCGGCGCCACGCGATCGCGACCACCATGAGCACCTTCCGAAGCATCCGCGAGATCCCCGGCTTCGACGAAGAAGTTATCGCGGATCGCATTCGGCCATCAGCATTGGCTCGTGATAAGCCGCACGACAGTCGCGTCTAAGAATTGGAGCGGCGGGCCGGCATCTATGGCACGGGTCGATGACCAGCCAGCCAACCCTCGGCTTTGAGACGTTCCCATGCCGCGCGGACATGGCCGCTGAGGAACAATGCTCGCTTCCGGTCGCTCCAGTTGTGCACGTGCGACGTCGCGGCTGTCGCGTCTCGTCGGGCCGAAGGATCTTCGTTCATCGCGACCCAGTGGACGCTCGACAGCAACTCCAGTCCATACGGCGTATCGAATCCGTCGATGAGCCGTTCGATGCGCTCGAACCGCCCTCGTGTGTCCGTTCGATGCTGGACGAAGCTCTCCGCTTCGCGTAACACGTTTTCGTCGTAGTCGATGACTTTGCCGGGATTCTCGCGCCCGTCGCCGTAACCGCGGATGTAGTGGCCCTCAAGCCGTTCGAGAACGTGGTGCAGGTTCGTCGAGTATGGCCCGTAGATTCCCTTCACATACTTGAGACGCAGCGGCTCGCCGGCTTCCTGCAGGAAGTACATGAGCTTATGGATTTCGAGCAAAGTCACGCCTTCGTCCATCAACGTGGACCGATAACGGCGCATGAGCGCTACCAGCGCGGCACGACCGGGCGTCAACGTTGGTCTGGGAGTGCTGACCAGCGTTTCGGCGCTCGGAGCACCAGCGGGCTCGTAGACAAGTACTTCTACGTCCGGCAGGTCGGCGAGCGCTTGTTTGATGCGCGGAAACACATCTCCCCACTTCAACCCTCCCAAGCCGGCACCCAAGGGCGGCAAGGCGATGGATTCGATACGACGCTCGCGAATCTCGCGAACCAGATCGATGAGACCGGCGTCGATATAGGTGAGCCGTGACTTGCCTCGCCAATGCTCCTTGGTCGGAAAGTTGATGATGTAACGAGGATTCTGGAGTCGCCGCAGATCGTAAGTAAGGACCTGCCCAATGCGAACCTCGCCACGCTCGCACGCGCGGCGATACACCTCGTAATTGTCCGGGAAGGCGAGTTTGAACTGCAGTGCGACACCGCGGCCCATCACTCCGACGGTGTTGACGGTGTTCACGAGCGCTTCCACGTTCGCGTCCAGAAGGTTTCCTCGCACCGTTCGGATCATCGTGCCTCGCTAGTAATACCACGCCCGTCGCACCGCGACCTTGGGAGATTCAACGTTCCCGATGATCTCCGCCACGCGCTGAGCCATGCCTTTGTCGAAGACACCGATGCCGATGATCGCGGACCACGGGAAGCTGTCGTGAACGAGGAACTCCGCCTGCTTCTTGTCCTTGATCGCCGGATCGGCCCAGCTCGTCGCGTTGACGGCGGTCCAGTCGACTACCTCCTCCAGCCGCGACAGGTCGTCGTAGAACCCGGTGTATGCCGTGCTGGCGTTGCCATCCGTGAACGCCCATGCTCGCCCGCGCGCGGCAGCGACCGCGCGGTCCACATCGCTCACGAGATGAACGATCTCGCGCTGTCCGCCGCGATAGATCAGTTCTGAATGACGCTTGTCGATCACGTACAGCATGATCGAACGAGGGCAGAAGTAGAACGGCACAAAGTCGCCGACGGTGAGGCCTGGATGGCACGGAACGCTCTTCCGCATCCGACGTTCCTTGATCCGATCCATCCCGATCACGACCGGTTTGTTCCCGTCAGCGACGAGCCGGTGGTCCGAAAAAAGCGCGTCGGCAGCCATCATGCCCGCGAGGTTCTCCACGTGCGTGATGTGATAGATCTTCCGCGCCTGCCCCATCGCTGGTAGGAGTAAGGATAGTCCACGGCCGCGACGATCGCACCTGACGCCGGGCCAAGCCGTTGCACGTGATGACCGGAGTGGATCCAGGCTGCTCGCCCGGCTCACTTCGGCAGGGTTGCCGACAGGTCCTATACCAAGGACGTTCTCGTTCCCGACAGCGTTGCTCCGGATCGGGTCAGGGTCTTTGGTGAGGAAGAGAATTCGTTCACCGGACCGTGACGCTCACGCGGCCTCCACCAACTACGCTTGTTCCACATTTCGACATCGTCAGGGCGCGAATCTCCGACGCCGCGATGTGGGGGACGATCAAATGACTCGAGCACTCCTCGCCCTGGTTCTGATCCTCGGACACTTTCCAGTGGCCGCCGCGAAGAGGCGGGCCGTGCAGCATCCGGCAGCGCCCGTCGCGCCAGCGGCCGTCGTGACGGCCGCAACTCAGGCGGCCGAAGCTGCATTGAAGGCTGGCGCTCCGGCGGTTCAGATCGCGGTGTCATACCGCGGCCGCGTCATCTACTCAGACGCATTCGGCATGACCGATAAAGAGAGCGCGACTGCCGCAACACCGCGATCGGTGATGCAGATCGCCTCGATCACAAAGCAATTCACAGCAGCGGCGATTCTCCGCCTGGCCGAACGCGGGGCTCTGACACTCGACGACCGCATCGAGAAGTTCGTCCCAGAGTTCGACCCGCGAGGCGCGACCATCACACTGCGGCACCTCCTCACCCACACCGCAGGCGTCGGCGCGCCTCCCCCCAACCAGTACTCGCCCTACACGCGCGAGCAGTTCATCACCGGCGTCAACGCGCAACCGCTCGCTTTCACGCCTGGCACGCAGTGGAGCTACAACAACGCCAACTACAAGCTGGCCGGCCATGCGATCGAGTCGATCACCGGCATGTCGTTCGCCGATTTCATCCACCGTGAGTTCGCGTTGCCGCTCGGGCTCATCGACACAGGCGTGTGCGGAACGTCCAACCTGCCGCTGCCCGGCGGCTACGGCGTCAGCCAGGGGAAGTTGATGCGAACGCCCGCAGTCGAAATGTCGGTTCCGTTCGCGGCCGGTGCGCTTTGCTCCACCGCATCCGACCTCGTTCGCTGGTCGCACCTGCTCGCAACCGGCCGAGTCATGCTGCCTGCCTCGTACGCGACCATGACCACGGGCATCAACCCCCCGGGCAACACCATCGCCCCTTACGGGCTCGGCGTGTTCGTGGCGCACCAGCTTGGACATCCGACGGTGTTCCACACCGGCGGAATCACCGGCTTCCAGAGCTCTCTCGTCTATTTCTCCGATCAGGACATGGCCGTTGCGGTCATCGTCAACACCTGGCCCGCCCCAGCGGGTGTCGATGCAACTCTCATCGCGCTCACCGTCGCGAACGCTGCGCTCCCCGCTACCGGAGGTGCCCACGCGCTCCCAACCGCAATGCGGTCACAAAGCCGATGATCAGCAGCGTCGGCACGTTGAGTTGCGGCAACTCGTGCACGACCGGCTGCGTCACGATCATGTCCGCGCGGTGAGTGCGGCCTTCCAGGCGACGCGGATCGTCAGGGTGCCTTGTCCATCCGGCCGCTGCGTCGATCAGACGCTCATACGCGGGCTTCTACGGAGTGCTCAATGCTCGAGGGTAATCACGACGCTGCCCTTCTTTCGACCGGTGTCGACGTACCTGTGCGCCTCTACGAGCTCGTCGAAGCGATACATGCGATCGATGACCGGCTCGAGTTCCTGACGTTCCACGAGGTCGGCCAGAAGCCGGAGGTCCTCCGCGCTCCCGCTGGCCGTGCCTCCGATCACCTTGCGGCTGTCCGTGAGTGCGATCCACGGAATGCTCAGCAGGTCGCGCATCCCGCCGAGGACGATCAGCAGCCGGCCACGTTCACGCAGTGATGCCCTGCTGCGACGAAACGGAGCAGTCCCCGCAGTGTCGACGATCACGTCGTACGTGCGGCCACTGCGCGTGAAGTCTTCAGTCGTGTAATCGATCACGTGTGCGGCGCCGAGCGATCTCACCAGGTCGGCATTGCCGGCGCTGCAGACCGCCGTCACCTCCGCACCGAAGTGCTTCGCGAGCTGGACGGCCGCGACGCCGACGCTGCCCGATGCGCCGTTCACCAGCACCTGCTCGCCGGCGGCCAGCTTCGCCTGGCGAAGGAAATGGAGCGCGGTCGTTCCGCCGAATGAAAGTGCCGCCGCCTCCGCGTGACCGACGTTCGCCGGCTTCAGTGCCACGGCCGCGTCCTGCGACATGCACCGGTATTCGGCGTGACAGCGCATCGCGACTCCGGGGAACGCGAACACAGCATCACCCGGCTTGAACTTCGTGACCTCGCTGCCGACGGACGTGACGACGCCCGAGAGCTCGGTGCCAAGGATCGGCTGTCGCGGCCCGGTGATGCCGAGTGCGAGGCGCGCCAGCAAGCCAAACCCAGGAGGCACGTTGAGACTCCGCACCCGCCAGTCCGCCGACGCGACGGTGGTCGCATGAATTCTGATCAGCACCTCTGAAGCGCCGGGAACCGGCGTCGTGACCTCGGTGAAGCGAAGCACGTCCGGACCGCCGTACTGCTCGTACACCACTGCTCTCATCTCACGCCCCCTCATGTCGCGCCGCATCAGAACACTCGCCACACGCACGTCATGAGCGAACAGAAGAGCCTCTCGCGAGCGCTGTGACGGTAGCACTCATCGCGCGTGACCGTTGGGAGCCGGCGCGTTGACCATGCCACGACGGCAATGGTGAGCAGACCGATACTCTCCAGGACGCGGTTGACCCGCTGCGCGGTCTCGCCAGACGCCTTCGATCTACCGCTGGTGGAATCCGTCGACGCGTTCACACCCACTGCTACCATCCACCCATGCTCCCGAAGTACGAGCACGAGATCCGTGATCCGATTCACACCTTCATCCGCGTCTCGTCCGACGAGCGGCGCGTGATCGACTCACGTGCCTTCCAGCGTCTTCGGCACGTTCATCAACTCGCGCTCACGTTCCTGGTCTATCCCGGCGCGACGCACCGCCGGTTCGAGCACTGCCTCGGCGTGATGGATCTGGCTGGCCGCATCTTCGACGTCATCACCCGCCATCCGCGGCACCCTGACGTTCAGCAGTTGTTTCCGTCGGACAAGGAGCTCGACTACTGGCGCACCGTCGTGCGGATGGGCGCGCTCTGTCACGACCTCGGGCACATCCCGTTCTCCCACGGCGCCGAGGCCGTACTGCCGAAGGGAACACACCACGAGCAGCTTTCCGTCGACGTCATCCTGAGCGACGAGATGCGGGAGATCTGGTCGACGATGAAGCCGCCCATCGATCCGCTCGACGTCGCGAAGGTGGCGGTCGGCCTGAAGGATTGGCCGCGCGACCCGAACGACTTCACCCCGTGGGATGAGCTGCTGACCGAGATCGTCACCGGGAACGCATTCGGCGCCGATCGCGCCGACTATCTCCTGCGCGACTCGCATCACGCCGGTGTGGCGTACGGTCGCTTTGACCACCACCGCCTCGTCGATACGCTTCACGTACTCCGCGCACCCGGCACAGGCAAACCGACGATCGGCATCGAGCGAGGCGGAATGCATGCTGCCGAGGGGTTGCAGCTCGCGCGCTACTTCATGTTCGAGCAGCTTTACTACCATCGCGTGCGGCGCGCTCTGGACCTGCACCTGCGCGAGTTCCTCCGCGCGATCCTGCCGGGCGCGGTTTACCCGACGGCGGTCGACGAGCATCTCCGGCTGACGGACAACGAGGTGCTGGTCGAGCTGTCGAAGGCGGCGTACGACGCGAACCATCCGGGACACGAGGCCGCCGCCAGGATTATCAGCCGCCGCTTCTACCGCGTGCTCTACGACCCGACACAGGACGACCTGAGCACGAACATCAATGCCGTCGAGGCGGTGCTGCGCGCAGCGGAGACGCAGTTCGGTACCAGCGCCGTCGCACGAGACCGCGAAACCAAGCCGTCGAAGCCGATGGACTTTGCGGTCTGGCGCGACGACGGGCAGATCGTCTCGTCTCTTCAGGAGTCGAAAGTGCTCGAACGCGTACCGGCAGCGACATTCGACCGCGTGTTCGTCGTGCCGGAGCTGCGCGAGGAAGCGGAACGATGGTTGAAGGAGAATCTCCGAGGTATCCTTCAGATGCGCATCGAGGAGGAGATATGACGGTCGACGAGTTGAGGGATTGGGCGATTCTCGGCCGGATCGTCGAGCGCGTGGAAGAGCAGCAGCGGTTCTGCGGGGAGACGCTTCTCCAGAAGTCGGCGTACTTCCTCAAGGAGATGTTCGACGCGCCGATCTCGGCGCCGTTCCGCATCTACTACTACGGTCCTTTCTCTTTCGACCTGCGCGAGACGCTCTCGACCATGGAAGGGCTCGACGTGGTGCAGACGGTCCCTCACGAATGGGGAGCGACGTACCGGGTCGGCCGCCGCTATGGTCAGGTCCGAGACCGCTTCGCGAAAACAATGCAGCGGCTCGAGCCGGCCATCGACTGGGTGATGCGCGAGCTTGCCCCCCTCGGCGTGAAAGAGCTCGAGCCGCTCGCGACCGCCCTGTTCCTCAAGCGAGAGCAGCCGGACGCGAACGACGAGACGCTCGCAGCCCGGCTTCACGAGATCAAGCCCCATGTTTCGGTCGATGCCGCCCGCGTCGCCCTGCAGAAGGTGGGCGGCTGGATGGCGGAGAGGGCGTAGCGGCACCTACCATTGCGTTGAGGGAGCAAAGCCTCTGCGCGGCGAAATCCGTTCCTGCCCACCCCGGCGGATCGAAGGTGTGACCCCAACAGGCGGACCCGAACAGGCACCCGCAACCGGCGCCGCCCGGCCACGATCGCACCGTGACCACCCGCTTCCCGAACGCCGGTCCTCAGTTTTGTAACACTACCATGCATTGACAAGTACCTTGCGAGGCCGCATTGTGTCTCCCGTGGCCGATCTCTCGTACGACAACTGGATGACACAGCTTCGGAAGGGGCTGCTCGAGCTGGCCGTCCTCAACACCATCTCGGCCGCGCCGCTGTACGGGTACGACATCGTCCGGCGGCTGAGCGACGTCGACCACCTGGTCATCACCGAGGGGACCGTTTATCCGATTTTGAGCCGGCTGAAGAACAGTGGGCTCGTGGAGACGTATATCGAGGAGTCGCAGGCAGGACCGGCCCGCAAGTACTACCGGCTCACGCCGCGCGGCCGCGACGACCTGCATCGGATGAATCAGCACTGGGACAGCCTGCACCACGCCATCGGCGGTCTGCGAAGGGAAGGGAAGCGATGATCGAAATGACTCCTGCAGCACGCGAGCGGCTGGACAACTACCTGCAGCGGATGCGCAGTGAATTGCGCGGCACGCGCGCGGTAGTGGCGGACGAAGTGGAGCAGAGCGTGCGCGAGCACATCGAGATCGCGCTGGCGCAGGCGCAGACTCCGGTCGGCGCCACGGAGGTGATCGGCATCCTGGACCGCCTCGGCCCGCCCGAGCGCTGGCTGGCGGACGAAGAGAAGCCGATGTGGCGCCGCGCGCTGGACCGGGTCCGCTCCGGCCCCGAGGACTGGCGCCTGGCCTATCTCTCCTTCGGCCTGTTCGTCGCCTCGATCGTGCTGCTCCCGATGTTCGGCTTTCTGCTGCTGATCCCGGCCATGTTCGTCGGCCGCGCCTGGGTCGAGCTGGCGCGCGACCACGGCGAGCCGCTCGGCGCGCGCCGCTGGCTGGTCTATCCGGCCATGCTGGCCGTGCTGGCGTTCGCGACCGGCCTGCTGATCATCGGGCCGCCGCTGTTCGCGATGGCATTCGCACTCGGCGGAGATGTCGAGCCATTGTTCGACATCCCCACCAGTCGCGCCGGCGAGCTCCGTTTCCTGGCGGGCCTCGGCGGGGTGGTGTTCGGATCGTGGTGGATCATCGCCGGCGGTTTCTGCGCCGCGTTCCTCCGGCCGATCCTCTTCGTCTTCTCGCCACTGCTCGACGGTCTGCGCCGCAAGCACTTCGCGGTGCTGGCCGCGATCGGCGCGCTCGTCGCGGCCGCGGGCGCGACGCTCATTTACTACAGGCACTAAGAGAGACCGATCGGGGGCCTCCGCGCGCCGGCACGGCCGGCAGCGCTGATTGCTCCGCTGCACGAGCGCTTCAGCAACGAACGCGGTCGCGGCGAGAGTGTGGCCGAGCGCAGCAACAGGCGCGGCCGGCCATGCCGGCCCGCCGGACGCCTCTCGTCGTTTCTCTGTGGGCGGAGCCAATCACATGACGCTCGAACTGCGTATTGACCATCTCTCGAAGACTTACAGCAATGGCGTCAAGGCACTACAAGACGTCAGTCTCACTGTACCGGCGGGCATGTTCGGACTGCTCGGGCCGAACGGCGCCGGCAAGTCGACGTTCATGCGGATCCTGGCCACGTTGCAGGAGCCTGATGCGGGCGACATCCGGTTGGGCAACCTCGACGTCGTTCGACAGAAGGACGCCGTGCGGGAGACGCTCGGATATTTACCGCAGGACTTTGGCCTTTACCAGAACATCGCGGCCGAGAAGCTTCTCGACCATTTCGCCATCCTGGAAGGCATTGTCGATCGCGGCGAACGGCGTGCGGTGGTCGAGGCCCTGCTGAGACAGACCAACCTCTGGGACAAGCGCAAGCAGAAGCTCGGCGGCTTTTCCGGCGGGATGCGCCAGCGCTTCGGCATTGCACTGGCGCTCCTCGGCAATCCGAAGCTGCTCATCGTCGACGAGCCGACCGCCGGCCTCGATCCGGCGGAGCGGGTGCGCTTCCTCAATCTACTCAGCGAGCTGGGAGAGAACAGCATCGTCATTCTCTCCACGCACATCGTCGAGGACGTCTCCGAGCTCTGTACGCGCATGGCCATCATCAACAAGGGGCAGATCCTTCTGGAGGCAGAGCCACTCCGCGCCGTCGAGACGATGCACGGGCGCGTGTGGGAACGGCTGGTGCCGAAAGACGAGCTGGCGGCGATCGAGCGCGACTACAACGTACTGTCGACCAAGCTGCTGGCGGGGAAGACGGTGGTCCGCGTCTATAGCGAGACGCAGCCCTCGATGGCGTTCCACTCCGTCGAGCCCGAATTACATGATGTCTACTTCAGCGTCATGGGTGGCTACTATGGCCGGTCGCAGCCGGTCGAGGCAGCGCGATGACCAGGCTACTGGAGGTCTTCCGCTTCGAGCTCGCATACCAGTTCCGCCGCGCTTCGACCGTCGCGTACTTTCTGATCGTCCTCAGCATGTGCACCGCGTTGATGCACGTCATGGCCGGCGGGACGCGTAACGACGGCAACTTCAATGCCCCGTTCACCGTGATGGCGGTTGTGGTGTTCGGGAGCATGCTGGCGCTGGCGATGATGGCCGCCTTTGCCGGCGATGCCGCGGCACGCGACGCGGACCTGCGCATCGCTTCGTTTTTCTACACCTCTCCGGCCGGGAAGCGCGCCTACCTCCTCGGCCGCTTCCTCGGCGCGTTCGCGATGAGCGCGCTGCTCCTCCTGGCGTTTCCGGCAGGGTGCATGCTCGCGACCTGGATGCCGTGGGTCGATCCCTCGAGCCTCGGCCCGTTTCGCCTTTCCGCCTATCTCGCGCCGTACTTGCTGTACGCACTGCCAAACGCATTCGTGGCGACGGCTGTGCTTTTCGGTGCCGCGTCGCTCGCTCGCCGCGCCACCGCCAGCTACGCGGCCGCCGCGTTCCTCTTCTTTACCGCGGTCATTTGCGGGAAGCTGCTGGGGCCGCGCCTGGGACTTGGCGTGGCCACGCTGCTCGACCCGCTCGGCTTCACTACCCTCGGCGCGCTGTTACTGTCACTGACTCCGCTCCAGAAGAACACGTTCGTCCTGGTCCTCGACAGTGCGCTCCTCACCAATCGGCTGCTCTGGCTTGGAATCGCTACGACCGTACTGGCGGCCGCGTACGCCCACTTCCGACTCGCACATCACGCCGTCGGTCACGAAGGGACAACGCTGCAGTCGAAGGCGGCCGACGACAGCCGCGTCGAAGTCATGAGAAGCGTGCCGGCCGCGCGACGCGTGTTCGACACCTCGACACGGCTGCGGCAACTGCGCGCGATCGCGATGCGCTCGTTCCGCGAGCTCCACACCAGCCGCGTGTGGTGGATCGTGCCGATCCTGGCGCTGCTGTTCATCCTGCAGGCGCCGGAGCTGGCCAGAAACGAGATGGGCGTCCCCGGCCCATTGACGACCGCTCGCCTGGTCGAATTTCTGACTGGCGACATTTCGGTATTACTCACGCTGCTCATCGCATTGTCGGCCGGTGAGCTCGTATGGCGCGAGCGCAGTGCGCGCATACACGCACTGGCCGGCGTCACGCCCGTACCGGACTCGCTCGCGGTCACCGGCAGCTTTCTCGGGCTCACAATGATGCTCGCCGCGACGCTGACGATCTTCCTCGTGGCCGGCATTGCAGTACAGACGGTCTTTGGCGCCGATCGATACGATCTCGCGCTTTACATACAACTCCTGTACGGATTGCTGCTGCCCGAATATCTGCTTTTCGCCGCGCTGGCGATGATCGTCCACGTACTGGTCAATCAAAAGTACGTCGCCAACGTGCTGGTCGTGCTCGCGCCTGTCGCCAGAGACGTCGTGCGCCGCCTCGGCGTGGAGGACAACCTGCTGCTGTACGGCAACCTGCCGGGGTGGATGCACTCCGAGATCGCCGGCTTCGGTCCGGCCATTGAGCCGCGGCTCTGGTTCACCCTCTACTTTGGCGGCTGGGCGCTCCTCTTCGCCCTCGCCACCTATCTCTTCTGGATTCGAGGCGAGGAGCATCACCCGCGGCAGAGACTGGCGCTGGCGCGCCGCCGCGTCACGCGCGGCGCGGCGACGCTCGGCGCAACCGCCCTCGCGATCATCGCCGGCGCCGGTGGTTTCATCTTCTACAACACGCACATCCTCCACGATCGCCTTACGACCACGGAGACGGAGCAGCGCCGCGCGGAATACGAGCGCCGGTACGGCCGGCATGCTTCGCTTCCCCAGCCGGCCATCGCCGCGACGAAGCTGCACGTCGACTTTTATCCGCGGCGGCGCGCGGCGACAATTAACGGGAGTTATCGTCTCGAGAATCGCAGTAGCGCGAGAATTGACGCGATCCATGTCGTGAGCTCCGGCGGCGCCGACACGTCCACTGTTTCCTTCGACCGTCCCTCTCGTCTCACTGTCAATGACGACGACCTCGATTACAGGGTCTACGCACTCGATCGAGCGCTGGCGCCCGGAGAGTCGCTGCGGATGCACTTCGCGCTGACCATTGAGACCCAGCCCTTCAGCAACTACGGAACCGCGCCCGTGGTCCGCAACGGCTCATTCCTCACTCACCGGCCGCGGAACGGCGATCACTGGCTGCCGCTCGTCGGCTATCAGGCGCCTCGTGAGCTCAATGACCCCGTCGTCCGGAAAAAGTACGGCCTGCGTGAACGCTCCCCCTATCCGCGGCTCGGCGACGTCGCGGTCGGGAACGAGCAGAACGGATACGAGACGATCGAATTCGAAGCGATCGTCGGTACGGACGCCGGCCAGGTTGGTGTGGCGCCCGGGACGGCGCGACGCACCTGGACGGAAAACCCTTCGACAGGCTCAGGACAGGTTCCGCGCCGTTATATCCACTACCTCGCCGAGGTGCCGATCAGCAACGCCTGGACAATCACCTCGGCCAACTACGCCGTCCATCGTGCGCGGTGGCGCAATGTAAACATCGAGATTTTCCATCACCCTATACATACGGCCAATCTCGAGCGGATGGTCCGCGGCGTTCAGGCCTCGCTCGAACACAACACGCGAGCGTTCGGTCCGTACCCATACCGCCAGGTCAGGCTGGTGGAGTTCCCCAGCCACCCGGCTGTGGTGGGGATGACCGCGCACAGCGGCTTGATCACCTACGCGGAAGGCTCCTCGCTCATACGGCCCGCGGACGACCCGCGCAACATCGACTTCCCGTTTGCAGTCGTCGCGCACGAGATGGGCCACCAGTGGTGGGGCCATCAGCTCACGCCCGCCGTCGTCGAAGGGGCGCCGTTCCTGGCGGAGAGCCTTTCCTGGTACAGCGCAATGCTCGTCGTCGAAGAGACGCTGGGCCGCGACCACCTGCGGCGCCTGCTCGGCATGATGCGCGCCGATTACATGCAACCCCACCAGACGCGCACGATTCCGCTGCTCCGGGCCGTCGATCAAACCGACGCTTATCGGAGAGGCCCATTTGCAATGTACGCGCTGCGCGAAGCCGTGGGCGTAGAGCCCGTGAACCGCGCCCTCCGCAATCTCCTGTCGAAGTTCCCGCCGGGCCGGGAGCCGTATCCAACGTCGCTCGACTTCTACGCCGAGCTACGCGCCGTCACCCCGGCGCCGATGCACGGCCTGCTGAAGGATCTGTTCGAAGAGGTCACGTTCTGGGAGCTCAGCGTAAAGGGCATCGACGTGAAGCCGGACGGCAAAGGTGCATACCGGGTGATGCTGCACATCGACGCTCAAAAGCTGAAGGGCGACAGCACCGGCACCGAACGCCCGGTGCCAATGAACGATCCCGTCGAAATCCTGGTGTACGACGGGCACGGTAAGCCGCTCTACCGCGCCTCGCACCGCCTCCGCTCGGGCGAGCAGGCCTTCGAGCTGCTCGTGCCGCGCCCTCCCGCCGGCGCGGTCGTCGACCCCGATCACGAACTCCTGGATCGGCAGCCGGCCGACAACGAGGTGAGGGTGGGCGGGGGATAGGAGATCGAAGCTCTGACGCCAAACACCCGCACGCTGACGACGACCCTCGGCGCATCGAACCCCCGTTTCTGCGCTCGCGCGGCTGCAGCGTATGACGGGGCCGCTCCGCGCCGAGATGGCGCGCGGCGATGGTCCGCAGCTCCGGTTTTGATTTGATCGATTCGTGGATGATCTGCGAGTGACCCAGGCCTGCACCGGGGGATCGACGCGCGCGTGGTATGTTCAACGCGCTGGCAGGCATGCGGGATCCGAATGGGAGCGATGTTGCTGTGGACGACGCGCGGGGCTTCCACGGCCTCGAGATGCCTCTCCGATCGGCGTCCGGCGCCCAAGCGGTACGGGTCGTCCACGGGAGCAGTCAGAGGATCGAACCGCACCGGCATGACTGGGCCTGCGTCACCATCCCGGTACTCGGCCGGGCCACGGAATCATGGGACGGCGGCGAGGCTCGAATGGCCGGCCCGTGCGTGGTGGTGCACCCGCCTGGTGCGTACCACGCCGACCATATCGGTGACGAGGGCCTCGAGACCGTCTCCATCCTGTTCGACCCCCGATGGTTGACGGGTGTGGGGCTCGACTTCCGTCTCGACCGGTCGCGTTTCTGGATCGGCGGCCCGGCATCGGCCGATGCGCGTCGACTCGTGCGGGCCTGGGCACAGCACGACGCTCGCGATGCGGATTTCCTGCTGGCGACGGCCACATTCCTTCACCGGGCGCTTCGGACCGAACCGGCCGTGCCGCCGCCGTGGCTGAAAGCGGTCGCGGCGGCGATGGACGAGAGCGAGCGTGTGCCCACCGCCACGCTGGCGCGGCAGCTCGACCCCCATCCGGCATGGCTCGCCCGCCGCTATCGGACGGTGGTCGGAGAAGGTATGCCGGAGACGTCGCGCCGCAAGCGAGTGGAACGCGCGGTCTCCCTCCTCAGGCAGACCGACCTGCCGCTCGCCGAGATCGCGGCCGGCTCCGGTTTTTGCGACCAGAGCCAGATGAATCGCGACTTTCGTTCGCTGCTGGACC
>DASVSV010000475.1:0-7430 GCA_036387915.1 Thermoanaerobaculia bacterium | reverse complement strand
AGATTGTGACACTGTGAGCCTATGAGCCTGTGAGCCTGTGAGACTGTGAGCCTATGAGCCTGTGAGCCTGTGAGCCTGCTCCAACTGTCCATATCCGGACACTCGCGTCTCACCGATGGACACCCGTGAAAGCGCGGAAAGCGCGCTGATCCAGCAATCGCAACGACTTACGCCCGAGGCAACCCCGGCCGCGTCTTTGCGTTTGTGCTGTCCGTCATGGACATCGTCAGAGACACTGGAAAACGAAGAATCCCGCGCAACGCGCTGTATGCGGCGCTGGTCGTGGTTGCGGTCATCGTGGCCAGCGTGGCGTTCGCGAGGCTCGAGCCGGCGGCGCCGCCGGTCGAGGCGAACACGCTCGTCATCGAGACCGTCGAGCGCGGACCGCTCACCCGCGCCGTGCGCGGCAGCGGCGTGCTCACGCCGGAGAACATCCGCTGGATCGCCGCGGCGACCGAGGCGCGCGTGGAGCGGGTCGTGGTGCAGCCGGGCACGCAGGTCCGCGCGATGGACGTCATCATCGAGCTGAGCGATCCGCAGCAGCAGCAGTCGTCTCGGGACGCCGAGTGGCAACTGCGCGCCGCCGAAGCCGCGTATCAGGCGGCGAAGGCGGAGCTCGAGAGCGAGCGTCTCGACCGTGAGGCGGCCAGTGCGCGGCTGAAGGCTGAGGCCGAGCAGGCGCGGCTCCGCGCGAAAGCGGACGCCGAGCTCGCGAACGCGGGCCTGGCCGCGCCGATCACGCGGCAGCTCTCCGAGTCGGCCGCGAACTCGCTCGACCAGCGCGTGAAATTCGAAGAGCAGCGACTGGGCATCCTCTCCAACTCCCAGCGTGCGCGCCTCGCGGCGTTGCAGGCCGAGGTCGAGCAGCGGCGGTCGATGGTCGACCTGCAGCGCGGACGCATCGAATCGCTGCAGGTGCGCGCAGGCATCGACGGCGTGCTGCAGCAGGTCGCGGTGCAGGCCGGTCAGCGCGTCAACGCCGGTACGACCTTGGCGCGCGTCGCGCAGCCCGATCGCCTGAAAGCGGAGATCCGCGTCGCGGAGACGCAGGCCAAAGACCTCGTGGTCGGACAGGTCGCGCAGATCGACACGCGCAACGGCGTCGTCCCCGGACGCGTCGCTCGCATCGACCCCGCCGCGAGCAACGGCACCGTGCTGGTCGACCTTTCGATCGACGGCGCGCTGCCCGCGGGCGCGCGTCCCGACCTGAGCGTCGACGGCACGATCGAGCTGGAGCGCCTCGCCGACGTCGTGCACGTCGCGCGTCCGGTGCGCGCGCAGGAGAACTCGCGCGGCAGCGTCTTCAAAGTGAACGGCTCCGAGGCCACGCGGGTGAAGGTCGAGTTCGGCCGCGCCTCCGCGGCCGCCATCGAAATCCGCAGCGGCCTCGCCCCCGGCGACCGCGTGATCGTCTCCGACGACTCCGCCTGGGACAAGTACGAAACCATCGAGATCAAATAGGGAGAGAAGCCAATGACGCTCATCAAACTCAACGGTGTCAGCAAGATTTTCTACACGGACGAGCTGGAGACGCACGCGCTCTCGGACGTGCACTTCGAAGTGCGCAAGGGGGAGTACGTCTCGATCGGCGGCCCGTCCGGCTGCGGCAAATCGACGCTGCTCTCGATCCTCGGCCTGCTCGACGCGCCGACCAACGGCTCCTACACGCTCTCCGGCCAGCAGGTCGAGACCCTCGGCGCCGCGGAGCGCGCGCGCATCCGCAACAAGGAGATCGGCTTCATCTTCCAGTCGTTCAACCTCATCGGCGATCTCACGGTCTACGAGAACGTCGAGCTCCCGCTGACGTACCGCAAGCTGCCCGCGGCCGATCGCAAAAAGCGCGTCGAGAACGCGCTCGAGCGCGTCGGCATGGCTCATCGCATGCGCCACTACCCGAGCCAGCTCTCCGGCGGCCAGCAGCAGCGCGTCGCCGTCGCGCGCGCCCTCGGCGGTGAGCCGGCCATCCTGCTCGCCGACGAGCCGACCGGCAACCTCGATTCGAAGAACGGCGAGTCGGTGATGGAGCTGCTGCGCGATCTCCATCGCGGCGGCGCGACGATCTGCATGGTCACGCACGACCCGCGCTTCACCAAATACGCCGACCGCACCGTGCACCTCTTCGACGGACGCATCGTCGAGGAGACCCATCACCGCGGCGCCGAGGAAAAGCTCGCCGAGAGCGGCTTCCGCGTGGTCGAGGCGCTGGCATGATTGCCTCGGATCTCCGCTACAGCTTCCGCACGCTGGTCAAACAGCGCGGCTTCACCGCGGTGGCCGTGCTGACGCTGGCCATCGCATTGGCTTCGAACACGGCCATCTTCTCGGTCGTGAACGCGATTCTGCTTCGCCCGCTCCCCTTTGCGAATCCGGAGCGGATGCTGAACCTCGACGCCTTCAGCAGCATCGACGGCAGCACGTACCCGGTCTACTCGTATCCGAATTACGCCGACCTCCGCGCGCAGACGAAGTCACTCGAGCACGTGGCCGCGTTCACGCGCAGCCGCGCCTTTCTGATGGAGGGCGACGAGCCGGAGCTGCTGAATGGTCTGGACGCCACGCAGAACCTCCTGCCGATGCTGGGCGTGCGCCCGCAGCTGGGCCGCAACTTCACCGCGGCCGAGGATCGCGAGGGAGGGCCGCTGGTGATGATGATCAGTCACGAGCTCTGGCAGCGGAAGTTCAATGGAGACCCGAACATCGTCGGCCGCGCGGTGCGCTTCGGGAGCGCGGGAAGGCTGCGGACCGTCGTCGGTGTGCTGCCGCCGAACTTCCGCTTCCCGGCAGATGAGAGCCATCGCGACTTCTACGGGCCCTTTCACGAGGACATCGGCCCCGCGCGCGCGCAGCGCGACTCAATCTGGATCAGCGTGGCCGGGAAGATGAAGCCGGGCGTCACCGCCGACCAGGTCAACGCCGAGCTGCAGACGATCTCGAAGCGCTTGACCGCACAATTTCCGACCGAGAACGCCGGCGTCGTGTTCCGCGCCGAATCGATGCATGAAGCGGTGGTGCGCGACATCCGTCCGGCGCTGCTGATGCTGTTCGGCGCGGTGGCCGTCGTGCTGCTCATCGGCTGCGCGAACGTCGCCAATCTCCTCCTGGCCCGGGCCACCGCCCGGCACAAGGAGATCTCCGTCCGGGCCGCACTCGGCGCGTCGCCGGGGCGCATCACCATGCAGCTGCTCGTCGAAAGCCTCGTGCTCTCGCTCGCCGCCGGCGTGGTCGGACTACTGCTCGCCTCGTGGGGTATCGACGCCCTGCTGGCGTTCGCACCGGCCGACATTCCGCGCCTGGAGACGGTCTCGCTGGACGGGCGAGTGCTGGCCTTTACCCTGCTCCTTTCCGTGGCCACCGGCCTCGCCTTCGGACTGGCGCCGGCGATCTCCGCGTCGCGGCCGAATCTGACCGAGGCTTTGAAGGAAGGGACACGCGGCTCGACGGAAGGGAAACGCAATCGCCTGCGCAGCGTCCTCGTGGTCTCGGCCGTGGCCATGTCGCTGATCCTGCTGGCCGGTGCGGGCCTGCTGATGCGCAGCTTCGTCCATGTGACCGGCATCGATCCCGGCTACGACTATCGCAACGCCATCGCCCTCGACATCTCGCCGCGCGCGCTCGCCTATCCCGACGAGGTGAAGGCGATGGCGTTCAACGAGCGGCTGATGGAGGCGATCCGGGCCCTGCCCGGCGTCGAAAGCGTCGCCGCCGCGGACCGCCTGCCGCTCACTCCGAATGAGTCGGTCTGGTCGTTCAGCATCGTGGGGCGTCCGCCGTACCGGCCCGGCACGCAGCCCAGCGCCCGCTCGGTCGCCATCACCCCGAATTTCTTCAAGACCATGCGCATCCCGCTGCTGCGCGGCCGCGACATCAGCGAGCGCGATACCGATGACGCGCCGAACGTCGCGGTCGTGAATCAGGCCTTCGTGCGCGAGCTCTTCCCGAACCAGGAACCGATCGGCCAGAAGCTGCAGTTGAACGGCCCCGGGCAGCCGGAAGACATCGTGGAGATCGTCGGCGTGGTCGGCGATGTGCGGTGGCGCAGCCTGACCGAGGAGGCCGGGGGGACGATGTTCATGGCGCGGAAGCAGCGTCCGGGGAGGTTCGCGTCGATCGTCGTGCGCGGGCCGCAAGCCGAGTCGATGGGCCCGTCGCTGCGCGCCGTGGTGCGGCGTCTCGACCGGCAGCAGCCGATCGTCGGCGTCGCCACGCTGGCCGGCACGCGCATCGAGTCGCTGGCCACGCGGCGCTTCAACCTGATCCTGCTGGCGGTGCTGGCCATCGTGGCGCTGGTGCTCGCGGCCGTAGGCATCTTCAGCGTGATGAATTACGCGGTCACGCAACGCACCACCGAGATCGGTATCCGCATGGCCCTCGGCGCGGAAGCGCGCGACGTCTTCCGCCTCATCGTCGGCCACGCGGCGCGGCTGGTGCTGATCGGTGCCGCGATCGGCGTCGCCGGCGCGCTGCTGTCCTCGCGCGCCCTCGGCTCGCTGCTGTACGGCGTGAAACCGGCAGATCCGTGGACGTACGCGGCGATCGTGTTCGTGATCGCCGGCACGGCGCTCCTGGCCAGCTATCTGCCGGCGCGCCGCGCGGCGAAAGTTGATCCGCTCGTGGCAATCAGGTACGACTAGCGCGCCGTGAAATCGCGCATCCTCATCGCCGACGACCAGCCCGACGTCATCGAAGCCCTCCGGCTGCTGTTGAAGCCGGAGGGCTTCGAGCTCGAGACCGCCACCTCCCCCGGCGCGGTCATCCGCGCCGTCGGCGCGCGGCAGTTCGACCTCGTCCTCATCGACCTCAATTACACGCGCGACACGACCTCGGGCAGCGAAGGACTGGAGCTGCTCGAGCAACTGCACGCGTTCGACCGCACGCTGCCGATCGTGGTGATGACGGCCTGGGCGTCGATCGAGCTCGTGGTCGAGGCGATGCAGAAGGGCGGGCGCGATTTCATCCAGAAGCCGTGGGACAACGCCCGCGTGCTCTCCGTCGTCCGCAATCAGATCGAGCTCGGACGCGCATTGCGCAAGAGCGAGCGCCTCGAAAGCGCGATGACGCCCGCCGTTCGCGGCGTGGAGCTGATTGCGTCGTCGCCGGTCATGCGTCCCGTGCTGGACGTCATCGAGCGCGTCGGCCCGTCCGATGCGAACGTGCTCATTCGCGGCGAGAACGGCACGGGCAAAGGACTGGTCGCCCGTGCGCTGCACGCCGCCTCGCGCCGAGCGGCAAAGCCGCTCGTCACCGTGAACGCGGGCGGACTGTCGGAGACGATCTTCGAGTCGGAGCTGTTCGGACACGTGAAAGGCGCGTTCACCGACGCGCGCGCGGATCGCGTCGGCCGCTTCGAGCTGGCCGACGGCGGGACGCTGTTCCTCGACGAGATCGCCAACGTGCCGCCGGCGCAGCAGGCCAAGCTGCTGCGCGTCGTCGAGACGGGCGAGTTCGAGCGCGTCGGGTCGTCGCAGACGCGCCGCGTCGACGTGCGCTTGCTCTCCGCGACCAATGCCGCGCTGGAAGAGGAAGTGTCGGCGGGACGCTTCCGCCAGGACCTGCTCTTTCGTCTGAACACCGTCGAGCTGCGACTGCCGCCGCTGCGCGACCGCCGCGAGGACATCCCCCGGCTGGCCGCGCACTTCCTCACCCACCACGCGCACCGCTACCGCAAGAACGCGACGTCGTTCGACCCCGCCGCGATCAAGGCCCTGCTCGATCACGCCTGGCCCGGCAACGTGCGCGAGCTCGATCACGTCGTCGAGCGCGCGGTGCTGATGTCCACCGGCTCCACCATCGCCCGCGCCGACCTGGGCCTGCAACCACCCTCCGAGCAACGCATCGACGACATGAGCATCGAGGACGTCGAGGCGCTGCTGATCCGCAAGGCGCTCGTCCGCCACGACAGCAACGTCAGCAAGGCCGCCGAGGCGCTGGGGTTGTCGCGCGGGGCGCTTTACCGGCGGATGCAGAGGTATGGGTTGTGAGGCAGTCTCACAGTCTCACAGTCTCATAGGCTCATAGGCTCACAGATGCGGCGTTGCTCCTATGAGACTCTGAGACTATGAGACTGTGAGACTGCCGTGCACTACGAGAAACGCATCGTCCTGACCGCGCTCACCGCGCTGCTGCCCGTGGTCGTCGCCGCGCTACTGCTGGTCTGGCTGGGCGATTTCTCGGCGAAGGTGCGCTGGACGGTGATCTTCTTCGTCGCCATCTCCACGTTCATCGCCGGGTATGTGCTGCACGAGCAGCTCGTGTATCCGCTGCGCACGCTGTCGAACATCATCACCGCGTTGCGCGAGGAGGACTACTCGCTGCGCGCGCGGCATGCGACACGAGCGGGCGCGTTCGGCGAGGTGATGATCGAGGTGAACGCGCTCGCCGATCTGATGGAGTCGCGCAAGCTCGAAGCGGTCGAGGCCGCGGCGCTGCTGCGCGCGGTACTGGCGCAGATCGACGCCGCGATTTTCGCGTTCGACGCCGAGGATCGGCTGCGGCTCGTGAATCGCGCCGGCGAGCGTCTGCTCGCCACACCCAGCGAACGCCTCCTCGGCGAAACGGCTTCGAAACTCGGACTGCACGACCTGCTCGCCGAGGACGCACCGCCGACCATCGATCGCACGTTTTCCGGCGCCGCGGGACGGTGGGACGTGCGGCGCTCGTCCTTCCGCGAGCGCGGCGTTCCGCATCGTCTGCTCGTGCTCGCCGACATCACGCGCGCGCTGCGCGAAGAAGAAGCCGATGCCTGGCGCCGCATCGTCCGCGTCCTCGGCCATGAGCTCAACAACTCGCTGGCGCCGATCAAGTCGATCGCGACGTCGCTCGAACAGCTCGTCGCGCGCGAGGTGCTGCCCGACGACTGGCGCGACGACCTCACCAGCGGCATGCGCGTCATCGGCAGCCGCACCGAGGCGCTGACGCGGTTCACACGCGCCTACGCGCAGCTCGCGCGCCTGCCCGAGCCTCGCAAGCGCAACGTGCGCGTCGATGCGCTCGTGCAGCGTGTGGCGGCGCTCGACACGCGCGTGCGCGTCGAGGTCGCGGGGCCGCCGGCCACGATCCACGCCGACGAAGATCAGCTCGAGCAGTTGCTCATCAACCTGATCAAGAACGCCGCGGACGCTGCGCGCGAGCGCGTGGCCGTGCGCTGGAGCGCAAACGGCGACGGCTTCACCCTCCGCGTCGAAGACGACGGCCTCGGCGTCAGCGGCACCGCCAACCTGTTCGTGCCGTTCTTCACCACGAAACCGAACGGCACCGGCGTGGGCTTGTTCCTCTCGCGCCAGATCGCGGAGGCGCACGGCGGCTCCCTCACCCTCGCGAACCGCACCGATGCCGACGGTGCGGTGGCAACGTTACGTTTGCCCTAGATGGAACGTTCGCGTAGGCCGGAGAAGATCGTTCCGCGGAGCGTTATGGAGTGCGGCGGCCTTAGC
>DASVSV010000474.1:0-7074 GCA_036387915.1 Thermoanaerobaculia bacterium | reverse complement strand
CAACGGCACGCCGCACCTGCACTTCTCCATCGAAGACCTTCCGCCGTCGAAAGAATGGTGGAAGGGCGAGCCCGTCAACCCATATCCCATCCTCACCCGTTAAACTTCAGCGTGGTCATGCATCTACAGGAAACTCCGTTGTTGTCCGTGATCGTCCCCGTTTACAACGAGCGGGGCACCGTCGCCGACCTGTTGCGCCGCGTGATGGCGGTGCCGCTGCCGAAGGAAATCATCGTCATCGACGACCAGTCGACGGACGGCTCGTACGAGATCGTGCAGGAGCTGGCGCGCAACGAGCCGGCCATCCGCTCGCTGAGGCAGGAGCGCAATCAGGGCAAGGGTGCGGCGCTGCGGCGCGGAATCGCCGAGGCTCGCGGGGAGATCGTCATCATCCAGGATGCGGACCTCGAGTACGAGCCGGCGGAGTATCCGCGTCTGGTGCAGCCGATCCTCGACGGGCACGCGGACGTGGTCTACGGCTCGCGCTTCGCCGGCCATCCGCGCCGCGTGATGATGTACTGGCACACGCTGGGGAACAGCGTGCTGACCTGGCTGTCCAACATCCTGACGAACCTCAACCTCACGGACATGGAGACCTGCTACAAAGTCTTCCGCCGCGAGGTGATCCAGTCCATCCGCATCGAGTCGAACCGCTTCGGCTTCGAGCCGGAGATCACCGCCAAGATCTCGCGCCGCGGGTACCGCATCTACGAAGTGCCGATCTCGTATCACGGCCGCGAGTATTGGGAAGGGAAGAAGATCAACTGGAAGGACGGCGTGTCGGCGATCTGGACGATCGTCAAGCACAACCTCCTCACCAGCGGCGACTCGGAGCCGGACGGCTACGTCACGCTCGAGCGCATGGCCAGTCTGAAGCACTACAACAACTGGATCCTGGACCGTTTCCGCTCGTACATGGGGCAGCGCGTGCTGGAGGTCGGCTCGGGGACGGGCAACATGACCCGCCTGCTGTACGGCCGCGAGCTGATCGTGGCCACGGACATGGAGCCGGCGTACCTGCACATCCTGCGGAACCGCTTCCGCCGCCAGCCGACGATCAAGGTCGAGCCGCTCGATCTCGAGAACGACGACTGGAAGAAGCTGCGCGACTACGGGTTCGACACGGTGGTCTGCCTGAATGTGCTCGAGCACATCAAGGGCGATCAGGCGGCGCTGGAACGTCTGTACGATCTGCTCGTGCCGGGCGGACGGCTGATGTTGTTCGTCCCCGCGGACCAGGCCCTCTTCGGCACGCTGGATACGCAGGTCGGACATCACCGCCGCTATTCGCCGGAGACGCTGGAGAGCGTGATCCGCGCGGCCGGCTTCGAGATCCGCCAGCTCTCCTATCACAACGTCTACGGCCGCCTCGGCTGGTGGATGAACGGCCGCATCCTCAAGCGGCGCCATCTCCCCGCGGCGCAGTCGAAGATCTTCGATTTCTTCGTCCCGCTGCTGCGGAAGATCGAAGGCTCCAATCCGAAAAAGGGATTGAGCCTGGTGGCGGTGGCGGAGCGTCCAATGGAAGCGCGCCAGGTCACGGCGCAGACGGCGTAAAGGCACGCGGAAACCCCGGTGTCATCCCGAGCGTGAGCCGAGGGACCTGGGCGGGCGGGGACACGCGGACGTGTCCCGAAGCTCGTGCATGGCGCCCCCAACCACTCAGGTCCCTCGACTCACGCTCGGGATGACAAACCTTGGTGGCACTGCCCACCTCGCCGCGGCATCGTTGTTGCGCGCATGTCTCTCTGTATGCAATTTGCTGTCTGTGAGTTTCGCCGTAGAATGCGCTCCCCACGCAGTACTTGAGCTATGACCACAGAGATCCTTCCGCGGCCCGAATCCGCAGAACGTACAACGATCCCCATCTTCGGTGCCGCTGACGTCGCGCAGGCGTGCGAGAGCGCGCTCGAGCGTGCCCGCCAGCTCCTGGCGCGCATCGAATCCGTTCCGCTCGAACAGGCCGGCGTCGAGAACGTGCTCGACGTCTGGGACGAGACCGCGACCGTGCTCGAGAACGCATTCGGTCCGATCTCGCTGCTGAACAGCGTCCATCCCGATTCCGAGGTGCGCGATGCGAGCGACGTCGCCCTGATCGCGGAGTCGAGCTTCCTCACCGACGTCTTTCAGAACGAAGCGTTCTATCAGCGCGTGCAGCGCGTCGTGCCGCACTCGATCGCCGCGCGCGAACTGCACAAGCATCTGCTCGAAGCGTTCGAAGACAGCGGCGTCTCGCTGCCGCCTGAAAAACGCCAGCGCTTCAAGGAGATCTCCGATCGTCTGACGGAGCTCGGCCAGGAGTTCGCGAAGAACATCCGTGAGAACGCGGCGCGGCTGACGTTCACGATCGAGGAGTGCCGCGGATTGCCGCAGTCGTGGCTCGAGCGCGTGCCGCGCGACGAGCAGGGGAACGTGGTGGTCGGCTTCGACTATCCGGACTACGTGCCGTTCCTCATGAACGCGCACGACGGCGAGGCGCGCCGCCGCTACTGGACCGCCAATACGACCCGCGGCACGGCACGCAATCTCGAGGTGCTCGACGAGATCGTCGCGCTGCGCAAGGAGATCGCCGATCTCTATGAGGTCCCGAGCTACGCGCATTACGTGACCAAGCGGCGCATGGTGGAGAATCCCGACACCGTGACGCGCTTCCTCGACGAGGTGCGCAACGTCGTCACCGAGGCCGAGCTGCGCGACCTGTCGGACCTCGCGCAGATGAAGGCCGAGCTGACCGGAGTGCCGGTCGAAGAGGCGCGTATCAACCGCTGGGACGTCTCGTATTACCGCGAGCGGCTGCGCGAGAAGCGCTACGCCATCGACCAGGAAGAGCTGCGGAAGTTCTTCCCCTCCGCGCCTACGGTGCGCTGGATGCTCGACATCAGCGAGCGCCTGTACGGCGTGCGCTTCGAGCGCGCCGAGGTGCCGGTGTGGCACGAGGACGTGATCTACGTCGACGTGAACGACGCCGTGACGGGCAAGTTCGTCGGCGGGATTTATCTCGACCTCTATCCGCGCGAAGGCAAATACAAGCACGCCGCGGCGTGGCCGGTGCGCGGCGTGAGCAGCCGCAGCGGGCGGAAGCCGATCAGCGTCCTGGTGACGAACTTCAACCGCCAGGGACTGACGCACGACGAGCTGGAGACGCTGCTGCACGAGTTCGGACACGTGCTGCACGGCGTGCTGTCCGACACGTATTACCTCGCGCACTCGGGGACCAGCGTGCAGCGCGATTTCGTCGAGGCGCCGTCGCAGATGTACGAGGAGTGGGCCAGCCGGATGGAGTCGCTGGCGCTGCTGCGCGATCACTGTTCCGATTGCCCGCCCATCGACGAGTCGCTCGTGGAGCGTTTGAACTCGGCGAAAAAGTTCGGCGCGGGGATCGACTACGGACGCCAGCTGCTGTATGCGGCGTATGACATGTCGCTGTCGAGCGCGAGCCCCGGCCGCTCGCTCGAGGTCTGGGCGGAGATGGAAGGCGCGACGCCGATGGGCTACGTCGACGGGACGCAGTTCCCCGGCACGTTCGAGCACATCGCCTCCGGTTACGCCGCCGGCTATTACGGCTACATGTGGGCCAAGGTGATCGCGCTCGATCTGGTCTCCGCGTTCGGCGCGGACCTGATGAACGACGAAGTCGGCCGCCGCTTCCGCGAGATGATCCTCAGCCGCGGCAGCGAAGAACCAGCCCGCGCCCTCGTCGAGCGCTTCCTCGGGCGCCCCGTCGCAAGCGACGCGTTCTTCCAGCACATTCGCGGGGATTGATATGGAGTGCGGCGGCCTGGCCGCCGCTTTCTTATTCGCGTGCAACACTGCCGAGACGCACCATCGCGGCAGTACGCGACCGAATACAAAAGCGGCGGCGAAAGGCCGCCGCACTCCATATCAGAAGCTCACCTCCGCAACCCCCTTCGCCACCACCCGCAACGAAATCACGTTCGCGTTGGCCGTGACGGCCTGCGGCTCGACGGTGTCGGCGCGGCCGCGGAGGGAGACGCCGGGGGCGAGGGTGCGGTTCAGGGCGCGGGTGAGCTCGGCGCGGGCTTCGGCGATGCGGGGGGCGAGGGGGAAGCGGGCCGATTCGCGGAGGCGCGCGCGGATGGAGTCGTGGGCGGCGCGTTCGGCGATGCGGGCGAAGAGGCCGCGGCGCTTCGGGTCGAGCGAGTATTCGAGGTCGGGGACGACGATCGTCTGCGTCACCGGATCGAAGCGCGGCGTGCCTTCGAGGAAGATCGGGCCGCGATAGCTGCGCAGGCGTCCGCCGCGATAGTCGATGGCCGCCTCGACCAGCACGCGGCCGTTCGCCGCCGGCGCGATGCGCAGCGACTCCAGCACGAGCGGCTTGCCGTTCACCTGATACGTCTTCGCCGCGTAATCGCGCGACGCGAGGCGGCTGGCCTCGTCGTACGGCAGCTGGAGGTCGAACGGCACGCGCACGCCGCCCGCCGGCACCGCTCCGCTTTTCAGCGCGGGCAGCGGCTTGCGCGCGATGGCCGGCTTGTTGCCGACGACGACGCGCGTCACCGCGCGCAGCGCGAGCGTGGTCGTGACGGTGGTCTGCGAGCCGGTGATCGGCGAGAGCATCACTTCGGCCGGCTCGAGCACGAGCCACGTGCGTGGCGCGAGCTCGTACGGCGTCTGCAGCGCGGTCCAGATCTGTTCCGCCTGCGGGCGGAGGTTCGTCAGCACGGGGACGTTTTTGTCGATGACGCGCGCGGCCGCGAGCAGTTGCTTCTCCACTTCCGGCGCGACGAAGCGGCGGGTGATGTCGAGGCCGAGCCACGTCACCTCGCACGGTTTGGCGTAGTGCACCGGCAGCAGCGTGGTCGCGGAGCGGAGCCGCCAGGCCGGGTCCCAGGTGAGCTTCGTGTGCAGCGTCACGTCGGCCACGCGGCGCGACTGCGCGAGGCCGCAAGAGATGCACGGGAAGCGTCCGCGGCAGGCCTGCAGCGCGTACTTCACGGTGGTCGAGGAGTGCAGGCCGGCGCCGACCATCCGCAGGCGGATCGGGTCGCGGGCGACGTCGTAATCGATGTCGATGCCGCGGTCGTGCTCGGTGCCTTTGAACGTGGACTCGACGCGCTTCTCGATCTCCGCGGAAATCGGGCCGAGATTCGTACGAATGGGGATGGAGATCGTCGAGACCTCCGGCGGCGAACCTTGGGCAAGCGCGCTCGATGCGAGCGCGCTCCATGCAACAATGAGCGCGAGCGGGAACAAGACGCGCACTGCGCGTGCTCTACAGCTTGTCAACATGTCCGATACGACGACGCGTGGCATCCGTGTGGAAGTCGAGAGCGAATATCTTGCCGATCGCAGCGACAGCGATACGTATACCTTCGCCTATCACGTCCGCATTTCCAACCTCGGCGATCAGCCCGCGCAACTGGTGAGCCGCGAGTGGATCATCACCGACGGCGACGGCAACGTCGACCGGGTGCAGGGTCCGGGCGTCGTCGGCGAGTTCCCGCTGCTCGAGACCGGCGAATCGTTCGAGTACACGAGCTTCTGCCCGCTGCCGACCTCGATGGGCACGATGCACGGCGCCTACACGATGCGCACGCGCTCCGGTGAGACGTTCGAAGCCGAGATCGCGCCGTTCACGCTGGCCGTGCCCGGAGTGGTGAATTGAAACGCTCCACGTTCCTGCCGCTTTTCTTCACCGCGCTGACGATCATGTTCGGCGCCGCGGTCTGGATGCGGCTGAGCGCGTACGAGAAAGTGGCGCCGGCCGCGCCGCGCGACGCATCCGCTCCCGTCATTGCCGAAGGCCGCGACGACTCGCGGCCTGTCGCCGATGAAGGAGTGATCGTCGAGACCGACTCCGCGGGCGTCGAGCGTCCGCGTACCGTCAGCACGCGGCAGCAGCGCTACAACGAGCTGCTGCGCGCTGCGCCGCCGGCTCCCGCGGTCAGCGAGGATCCGTCGCTCTTCGACCGCATGATCACCACGCCGATCGCGAACGCGCTCGGCATGGCCAGAAAGCCCGCCGCCGCGGCTCCGCCGCCGCCGGCGCGCCAGCAGCAACAGCAACAACAACAGCAGGCGCGCGCCGAGGCGCAGTCGCAGTCGCCGCGCCCGAGCGGCGACCAGACAGCCACGTCGCGCGATGCGGGCGAAGAACCGGATGAGGAGACGGACGTCCTGCCGCCGAAGCTCGTCGCCGTCGAGTTCCTGCCGGCGCAGGTGTCGGACGACGGTGAGACGACGCTGGCCGCGACAGTCACGGACAACCTCTCCGGCGTGCGCAGCGTGTCGGGCGTCATCGCCAGCCCGAGCGGCGCGCTGCAGGGATTCGCCTGCCAGCGCGAAGGGGAGACGGACCGCTACGTGGCGCGGATCAAGATCCCGCGCGATGCGGCCGAGGGGACGTGGGCGGTGAAGTACCTCACGCTCAGCGACAACGCCAACAACAGCATCAACATCAGTCAGGCCTCGGGCTCACTGCCGCAGGGAGCGAGCTTCCGCGTCGTGCCGGGATCGGGCGGCTCGGACTCCGCGGCGCCGGTGCTGAAGTCGGTCTATCTCGAGCGCCGCACGATGAACGCGGGCGAGCGCAACACGGTGTTCGTGCAGGCCGAGGACGACAAGTCGGGCGTGTCGCTGGTGAGCGGCGTGTTTGTCTCGCCGTCGAAGCAGGCGCGGATCGGATTCGGTTGCCGCGCCGGAACCGCGGGCGCGTGGGAGTGCGTGGTCGCGCCGCCGGCGTGTCTCGATTGCGGGACGTGGCAGCTCGAGCAGGTGCAGTTGCAGGACAAGGCCAACAACATGGCCACGTTCCGCGCGGACAACCAGATCGTGTCGCAGGTCGCGCTGGAGATCACGGGCGACAAGTGCGACGCCGGTCCGCCCTCGATCACGCAGCTCGCGCTCGAGCCGCCGGTCGTGTCGAACGCCCAAGGCGGGGTCATCACCATCCGCGCTGTCGTCGCCGACGACGCGTGCGGCGTGGCCAGCCTCAGCGGGCAGGCCGTTCCGTCCGGCTCGGCGGGCGGGCAGCGCATCTACTTCTCCTTCGACCCGTCACCCGACGGACAGAACTTCACCGGACGGATCATCGTGCCGAAGCATGCGGCG
>DASVSV010000473.1:0-34902 GCA_036387915.1 Thermoanaerobaculia bacterium | reverse complement strand
ATTTACTCAATGTGAGCAGAAATACGGGGCGCGCGCGCTTGTGCCGTCGCCGCACTCTTGGTTACCCGGGCGGACCCCGCACGGGGCACGCGCGCGGTACAAGTCGGTAGCGCCAACGGCGCTCGCCCATAGCGTGACGCGCTCAGCGAGCAAACGCACTGAGAACCCACGAACGGTGCGCCTCCATGTCGCCACGCTTCCACCGGATCGCATCGGCCAACCACGTCACCGCGAGAGTCCTGGCCAGGAAACGCAAGCGATCACGAAAGCCATCGTCCAACGCCGGCCGATACAGGCGGATCACGGAATCGGTGAAGTCCCACCCACGCCACAGGACGAGCGAGACGAAGTCCAAGGCGGGGTCACCGAGTGCAGCGTCACTCCAATCGATAATTCCGCTGAGTCTACCGGTCCCGCGGTCGATGAGGATGTGCCTGAGAGAGAAGTCGTGGTGGATGAAGCGGGGTGGCCCCGGGTAGTCGCGAGGAACGGGCGGACGCCCCAGGAGCCACGCATAGGCATCGGGCACGAAGTCGCGAATCCCATCGGCCTTCTGCACGCAATCATCGGCCTTCTGCACGCAATCAAAGGTGTCGCTGAATCGGGTCTTGCAGCGCTCTTCTTCGTGGCCTATCCCGATTGCGGACGCCGATTCAGGAGTGATCGAGTGAATGAGTGTCAGCGCTTGCGCGAGGTCGACGGCGAGATCCGCGGACGCGTGCACGGCAGGATTGTCGGCGGCAACCCCAGGAATGAAGACGTGCCCGAAGAAGGCGTGTGGAAAGTGTGTACTGCCCTGCCCTCTCATAATGATCTCCGGCACCGCGATCTCGGCCGGGACAATATCGGGCACCGCAGACTCGGGCGTGGCGATCTCGGGCATCGGGGGCCCGCACTCGAGCGACGACCGTACCAGCCTGAGGATCGCCGCTTCCTGGTCTAGTCGTTCCGCAACCTCGGCACGCCGCGGAAAACGCACCGCCAGCCGACGATCCACCAGGTACGCGTCATAGTCCCAGCCCGAGCCGAGGTAGTCGATGGTGCGAAGCGCGAGCTCAGGAAACTGGTCGCCCAAAGCGCCTCTTACGCCCGCCTCGCTCAACTCGCGATCGCTCTTCCAAGGCTCGGATGGCATATCGTCTAGTATCCGGTCGCAGCGCCGATCGGTTGACGGGGGTGACCTCCGCTGGGGATCGGCACTTTTCCCCTGCAGTAGAAGACTCCAAACCGTTATGTGGCCTATAATTAGCGATGAATTGCCTGAACTCAGTCATCCGACACACTGTATGCTTTCAAGAGAAACGCGCCACCATGATCGCACAGTTTCTGTCATCGTGGCGCACCGCAACACCGACTCCAACTTCGTCGCCGAATGCATGGCGAGCATCGATCGGCAAACATATCCCAAGCCCGCCATCGAGCTGATTGTCGTGGATGATGCCTCGACAGCCGAAAGCCTCGAATCCCTCAAGAAGAGAGTTCGCCTGGTTCGAGGGGTCGAGAAGGACGTGATTGAGCTGTCGCGGCAGGGTGGGCCGGGCGCAGCTCTGAACACGGGGATTGCCGCCGCACAGGGAGAGTTCATCTTCATACTCGACTCTGACGATGTCATCGAACCCGATGCCATCGCGCAGTGCGTGGCGGCAGCGCGCTTCGACGCAGCACTGGTGTATACGGACAACGCGCGGTGGGACACGGCCCTGACACGCCCAATGATAGAAAGGAAGAAGGCCCTGTTTCACGCACACCACTGCTCGCACAAGGGCACGATCGAAGATCCGCTGCTCCACCTGCACTTCATCCACTTTTGCCAGCTGTACCGGCGGGAAGCACTTGAGGCGGTCGACGGTTATCGGGCCAGCCTCTTCGCCGGCGGCGACTACGACCTCAACCTGCGTATTGCTGGGCTATCCACTGTCGTGAACTTCGCGCATGTCCCACGCTTGCTTCACCGGTACCGTGTAAATACAGCGGGCATTACAAGAACCCGGCGACTTGAGCAGATAGCCGATACGCGGGTGGCACTCGTGGACGCTTACGAGCGCTGGGGACTTGGCCGTTTCGATGATGTCTCCTACATCGGCAAAATGGCACCCGGGGATCACTCCTACTTCACGCCCGTAGTCAACGGAAGACCGATGCCAGTTTCATGGGCCGATCTCAACACTATGCAGTTGCGGCAGTGGATCACCGAGCCCCACCGGGATTCAGACTGAACCGTACTGGGAATCTCGGAGGGCGAGTTAATTGGCTCTCCTGACACATCCGTGGGTCGTTTTCCGATAGGGGACACCCCGCTCGCCAGACGAAGTCGCCGGCGGACTACCTCGATCTTCTTAGCCCTCAATATTTTAAGTTTGCGTTGATACGCGAGCCGGGATCTCATATATGGCATCATTCATGGTGTGACTCTCGGAAGCTGATGCTGGCCACAAGAAAGGCTTGAGATGCGATGAATAGCGACGACACGATAACTGCAATCATACTCTGCTACTGGGAGGAGAGATTGGGGTATATCTCGACGATCATTGATACATTGCGTGACAATACATTACCCCCGACCAATATCGTCGTATTCAATAATAATCCGGATTTGAGAGGTGTTGCTTTTAAGCATGCAGTTACTATCAACTCAGGGGAGAACTTCTATTGTTTCGCCAGGCACGTAGCGTCATTGCTGTACAATACTAAGTTTTACTATTTTCAGGATGACGATTTGGTGGTTGACAATTTGGAATTGTTGCGGGTCTTTTCCGATGTGTTGATGAAGCATCCTGAATCCGTTGTGAGCATCCAAGGTCGGGATATCATCCGGAGCACTAACGGGGAAATCGAGTTTGCTAGAACCGACGCGCGAGAGACCAATGAGGACATACTTGAAACTGATATTGCATTCGGAAGATTACATATGTGTGCGAAGGGGCCCATTCTAAGGATGCTGGGTCTAAGGCACCAATATGGTATTTACTCAAACAGGGGAGATGATATTGCCTTGTCACTCTCGAATAAAATCTACGGATTCAATAACTATATTGTTAAAACAGTCGGAAGAGAAAGAGACTTTAAGGTGTCGAATGGGTTGTGGAAAGGAGAGGGGCATACACAAGCACGGAAAGCAGTGGCGACGTTATTTCTTGACATCATGAATGCGAAAGAATCTATCAACGCAAGTGAGGCTACGGGCCCACTGTAGCCGTCAGTATAGGATCACGCTATTGGTCATTAGATGATCCAATGTATCGAAGTTGCCGATGGAGCGGCTGAAGCAACCGCCCTGCGGGCGGAAAAGCCTGGCAACACGACGGGGGCGCCCGCACACCGACCTATCCGGCTGGGATGCCCTGAGTGTCGGCTCCAAGACCTCCAAGGCATGGTATGCGATCTGGTTTGTGCCCAGCTTCACGCTCGGCGACCGTCCCGGCTGGCGTCAAGCTGAAGGAGGAAGCCTCCTCGGGAGTCTCTTTCGAGCAGACGGCGCGACAGTTCCGCGGCGGCAGTCAGGACCGGATACGCCTGGGCACCGATCACTGAGTAGCGCTCAGCCGGGTGCCAAAGTGAGGGCTGCGCGACAGTGCGATGATAAGGCTCGGACCTCGATACTTGTTGAGCGGTGCCCCCCCCATCTGTTCGGCACTATCGAAACTCGCGATTGGCGAGAAGCCCCAATGATCGACACGAGGCGAAGGGACTGGAAGCTGCCCGAGCGCGTGCTCCACGCTCCCGGCGCTGACTCTTGAGCATTTTGGTCGCCACCCGTCCATTATTGGCGCCCGACCGGCGGGGTCTCTGCGAGGTGCCGTGGTCCTGTTGCTTGCGGACGTCCACACCGACGCGATCGTTAGGGCGGCGGCGGAGGCGAGAGTCAGGCGGGGCGGCGAGCCGATTGCGATCCTCTCGGTTGTCCTCTCAGGGAGCGATCTGCTCGATTGAACTCGTATCTAGCGGCTTTCAGGCGCCCCGACGCAGATATGCTCGTCGGGTGGCGCGGCCTTGGTCGTTAGCCGGGCATATGTCTGAGCATGCCAGGTAGCTCATCGAGTGTGTGGATCACTCGGGCCGCACGATACTCTACCCCCGGATTTCGATCTAGAAGAGCCACAAGAAGCCCAGAAGCCTCCCCCCCGAGGTAATCGTCGGTAAGTGTGTCACCGACGTGGAGTACTCGGTCCGCAGGAACTCCGAGCCGGGAACAGGCGTCGGCGAAGATGCGCTCATCTGGCTTCGCTACTCCCAGCTCAGCGGAGCCAAGGATGTGCTCGAAGTACTCAGACAGCCCCAGCTCAGTGCAGAAGTGGCGGAGCCCACACTCCCAGTTCGAGATCACAGCGAGCGGATAGCCTTCCGCCCTTAGCTTCTGAAGCGCCCCCAAAGCGTCGGGGAACACGTCGAAGCACGCGGGACCAAGGATCTGCCATATCGACGAGGCATGCTGAGACACGGCCTCGTGAGACGCCGGCACTTCTAGTCTTTCGAAGACACGCTGGGCAAGTAAAGCGTAGTACGCCTCCGTTTGGTCTTGGGGAGCTTCGGGGGAGTACTCGGTGTCGTGACCATCGAAGACGTCATGGAGGAAGCGATGTTCCCAAGGAACAGGTCGCAGTCCGTGGGTCTGTAGATACTCCACGAGGAGCCGCCCGCGACCTCGCCCCTCACGTTCAAAGATCAGGGTGTTGTAAAAGTCGAAAGTGATCGCTTCAACCCGACTGAGTTCAGGCAATTCATCGCTAATCATGGGCCACCTTACGGTTTGGAGTCTTCTTCTGCAAGGGAAGAGTGCCGATCCCCAGCCGAGGTCACCCCTCGTCAATCGATCGGCGCTGCGACTGGCTCAGAGGCGAAATCGACGCCAAGAGCGTGCGTGCACCTGCGAGCTCCGGGTCAAGGACATGCTCGAAGTCGATATGGCGGTTGCGGTAGCACCACGCGCACTCTGCGAACAGCGGTGCCTCCGCTCGCCGCAGCCCCAAGTGTTCGGCGCGCAGTTGCTGCCAGCCGGGACCGTTCCAGATCTGTTGAAACGAGTTCTTGCGCAGGTCGCCCATTATGTACGGGTCACCGTGGGGGCCTATGAGGTGGTCACAGAAGCCCACGCGTCCGTCGTAGGCCAGATAGCAGTAGTACCAGGGATGACTACAGGGCGTGGAATCCTCACGTGGCCAGTGGCCTTCAAAGAGAGACGCTGCGAGCCCCACCTCGACGCCTAGCACGGTCGCTCGCTCGCTGACTTGGGAGAGGAGCCCTTGAAGCCGCTCTCCGGTGCCGCACAGGCTGAGAGGACTGTCGGCACTTACCCTAACCGGCGCGAGCAGCATTCGTGTGACTCCGGCGTCTGCCAACAGCTCAAGGAGGGCGGGGAGTTCCTCAATCGCCGGCCGCTGACACGCCACGTAAGCGCACAGCCGGTCCTCCAAGCCACGCTGGCGATATGCCTCGGCGAGCTGCTTGATGTTGGCAACGATACGGCCAATGTCGGCTCCGCCCCTGATCCACCGAACCAGTTCGGGTGAAGCAGCATCAATAGAGAAGCTTACGTAAGCCTCCAAGTCAGCGAGCAGCTCCAGTGCGGCTGGCCGCTTGAAGGAGAGGTTCGTCACGACCCGCAAGTCGCACCCCTCAAAACGGACTCGCCGCGCCCGTTCGGGGAACTCTGGGAGGATAAGGCTTTCTCCCCATCCTCGAAGATCGACGAGCTCGGCGGTGGGAAACAACTCCTGGGCGATGCGCTCGAAAAGGTCTCGACTCATGCGCTGATTCATGGGAATCGTGCCTCGCTCGCGGCACATCGGGCAAGAGAGGTTACAGAAGCGCGTGAGTTCGACGAAGAGGACTCGGGGTAAGGCTTCGACGTGCGGATCGCCTTGTGCCAGAGAAGCACGGGCGAGCGCAGTGTTCAGTAATCGTTTGGCGGACCCGCTGACATCTACTGGGTTGGTCACCGTCTCCACCGCCACTGTTCGATGAGCACCTTCGCCTCCTCCAAAGAGTGGAAGACTTCCCGCTTCAGGAGCTTTCCCCGAGTGTTCCTTTGAAGCTCTCATTGTAGTCATTCTCCCAGGGGCTTGCCGGCGTGATAAATAGCGTCCTCACCTCAAGCTGCCTCAACCATCCACGACCACTCCGGTCGCCACGAAGTCATGCGCCCAGATTTGGTGCCGGGGCAAGGGCCGAAGTCGAAGATGCGCGAGATGGGGCTGCAGGGCTCCGTGCGGGGCGTACGTGGGTCATCACGGGGCGGTGGCCCGTCTGCGCCATGATCGCGCGCTCCGACTTGCCCGCCTTCGCCGCCGCCGTCGTTAGGCCGGCCCTGAGGCTATGACTGAGGCATTACGCTTTCCGGTAGACACATGGAGGATGAGGAATGAAGTTTACGCGGGTGCAAGTGGAGGCACACCTAAAGGTGCAGGGGGTGGTGAACCTCGGAGGGCACGATATGTTGCATATGCACGTGATAGATATCCGTAAGGGACATTCTGACGAAGTTGCGATCCCGTATCCACGCTAACATTTCATCAATAAAATTTCGAATCCCCCTCCCGCCGTGTTCGAGGCGCTTAATATCGCTATCGGAAAACGTATTCCAATCGCTTCTTTCCGTATTATCCTTGATGCTTCTGGCAAATGACTGGGTCGGGGTATTAAGCGTATAATGCATGGGATGCATATTGAGTATTTTCAAACCCGGAGACAGAAAGGCTGAGTTATCGAACGCATTAAAGTCTAGTGGAAATCCATGGGTAAGGTGCGCTCCATCTTCCCAGAAGACCGGCAAGCGCGTATGACCAAGCCGGTGCGTTAAAGGCTTCAACTCAGTATCCATCAACGTACAAAGATTCGAATCAAATTTGAAACCGACATTAAGTAACTTAATGATGGTGTCATCGACATCAAAGTATTTATGGCAGCGAAAGAACGAGGGAGCCGACACATAAGCGCGGCATGTATTAATCACCTCATCAAATGAGTCGCCATGAGAGCTGCCGGCCAAAAAATTTGGATGTATCCCAAATTCAACCGCATCATCGCTTAAAGTGGATAAGTACTCACTGTCATGGGTTATGAAATACGAAATTGGAAAGTCAGTACTATGAGTTGATTCATGAAAGAAGCGTATCGAGGCGTCCGATGCCCAGTCAATGTCAGACGTTAGGCAAAATACAGGTTCTGACTTCCAGGGTGCTACATCTAAAATCATGGGTGCTCTCCTGACTGTTGAAAAATTGAAGCGGCGGTTCCGTCGCCGCTCATAGTAATACGAGTGGTGACCAAGCCGAGGTAAACACGCCTCTCAGTAAAGGAGCCGCCAGAAGAAGGCTCGCGCAGCCGGTCCGTCCCTCGTTGTTGAATCTCCCACACTCCGATCGCTCGCGCTCGCGGAACTCTGGTGGGCACGAAGGGCCTGCTGAGCCGTACCCGCCACGTGTAGCGAAATGTGGAAGCGGTGGCGCGGCGGGCAGATGATGGCTTCGCTGGGTGGCAGCCGGTGTCCTCGAAGCTGTGAAGGGCTTCCGGCGCCTGAAGGGGGTGCACCGACATGCCGCGCTTCGTGGCAGCACTCCGCGCGCGTGACCAACGACTCGGGCTCGGTGTGTCAGTGGAGAACGTCGCGTAGAATGTCACCCGAGCCGCCGCATAGTTTCAACAGCGGGCGGGACAACCCCAAAGTCATAACTAATAGTTTCGTATACTCTTATAGCTAGTCATTACGATTTCTACCGCATCCTTGGCCGCAGAACCGTTCCCGTACGGGTGCGTCCAATTCAAAGTCATTTCATTTGCGCGTCGAACATTATCAACGACGCTCATTCTCGAACACTCACTCAAGATATTGGCGCCAACTCTTAATGTCTCTGGCCTTTCTGTGCTCTTCCTTGCTGTCACGCACGGTGTGCCGAGAATGCAGGCCTCTTCCTGAATGCAACCACTATCGGTCACTACGATACGTGCATTGGCGATATAGCTAAGAGAATCAATCGTCCCGACCGGCGACAGTAGCTCTGCTCTTGACCCCAGATGCGCATGGGGATCTATTCCTAGATTAACAAATGCCTGACGCGTTCGAGGATGTATCGGAAAAATGATATCAAGATCTAGCTCTCGAGAAGCCTGAGCTATCCCATCAAGAACTTCGCATAACTTCTCAGAATCTTCTGTGAGCTCCCTTCTGTGTAGAGTGACATAAATATAAGGAGGGCATTCGTGAGCATGTAACCTTGGACGAATCTCATTAATCAGATCAACTGTCGGATTTCCCACAACGAAGATCTTGCCACGTAAAGATTTGCTCTTACGAAGGTTTTCTGCGTGCTCTTCACAATAACAGAATAGGTAATGGCTTGCACTGTCTGCGATTACTCGATTCCGCTCCTCAATCATCAATGTGTCATTCGCCCTAAGGCCTGATTCCATATGCCCGATCCCTATGTCAGAATAGATCGCAGCGACCGAACCCACTAGGGCAGGAGCTGAGTCGCCTTGTAGAAAAATAAAATCAAGCTGATGTCGCTTAATCATTTCCATGACCCAGTCGACAGCATTGCCGATGCTGTATTTCTCCATGACCTCATCCGGGGCATACCCCAACTCGTCGAACAGGAGTTGGTGCATTTCATAATCATAGTGCTGATTCGTATGGAGGATACAGCAATTACCTGCTAGTTCCATTGCCGCCTTCTGTAATGAATAAATCTTACCGACATGAGGGCGTGTTCCGACGACGATACCAATGTTCATTAAAAGATTCCTAACGGAAGACCGCAGTACACATCCCGCTCGATATGAGGGTCACCGGTCAAATGATCCTGAGCATCAATCGCCGTGCAGACCGCCGATCCGGAATCATTTGCGCAGGGCGGCACGAAGACGGAGGAAAAGTGTTCGTTTAGCCGCCACCGCTCGTTCCACTGGCAATTCAGACCGCACCCGCCCGAAATACTCAGCGGTGCACCTCTGGGAAGATGTCGGGCGGCAGCATCCGCGAAAATCGCGAAAATCCGATCGGTCAGCACGGCAGCAGCCACTTTCGTGGCGAGTATCGCCTCCACGGTGCGGAGCACCCCTTCGTCGGCATTCCGAGCGTTACGCATCGGCCGACAACATGCAGTCGCCGCCGATGTTTCGCGCAGAGCATCGCGACCGTTCATTTGCGAAAGCAACCCGTGCCTGCAGAGCGCACTCCGCATAGAAAACGCTTGCTTGTTGTGAGCCACCTGGAAGGTAGGAGACGAGAATATCAACGCGATTCTCTAGGAGTTGTTGGATCACAAAGCGCCGCCAGGCGGGAAGCGACTTTCGTAAACGGTGCGGTCTCACGGAGCCTTCCAATCTTCTCGAGACGCCATCGAGAACGGGCCCTGGCATGACCAAACCCTTACAGTGAATACGCTTCGCGAAGATGGCAGTGCAGTCGGTTGTGCGAATATTGCCTCGTCGATGCGCTTTCCGATTTTTGAGCTATTAACATCAAAGGCTACCCGGACATGGAGGCTACTCGCGGTATAATCGGCGATGGATCGATGAATGAGCCCAGGCGCTCCTGGTTCCTGCGTGTAATACGATATTCCCTGTACAAGAGTGCTCGCGCAGTTGCCAACCCCAACTACGGCAACGTTGATCCGACGATGTTTTGGCCGCGTGCCGGGGCGTGCTACGGGGTGCATGTTCTCTCCGAGCGTGTCCAGCATGCGCCACATTTAACCTGAATACGTGCGTTCATTCTCCATCTCCCGAGTCAAGGGTCACACCATCGCTTCGCGTAGGCGGTCGCCTGCGATCGGACGGAGATCATGCGTTGAACTGGCCAGATTCTACTCTCGAATGCTAGCTTCCGACTTCGAGGGTCCAAGATTTAGTAGACGTGCCGCAACGCGACAGGCGCTCCGCCGGCGCGGCCGATTTGGTCGACGGCTCACGCTCATCGACCGCGCTTTGGCGGGAGCAGAGCCAACGAGAAGGACGTTGTTTTGTCCTGTGCAACGCGAGGTCGCACGTCTTGACATTGCGGAGGTCGCCTCGCGCTGTGCTTCTGAGCTGCTCGCCCGAGGATTCGGCGCGAACTGCCGTTGGGCGGCCGGCCGAGAAACGCGGGCTCGTTGCCCACCGCGGTGTGGATGATCAGTCCGTAGGGACCGCGGCGCACCCGACTTCCTGGCGAGTGCGCACGTCGCAGAGACGCCCTTCGCTTACATCCGTGGCCAACTGCAGGCGGAACTCGCGATGCGGTGCCGCGGCAATGATCGGGTGAATCCGCGCACGCCGAAGCCCGGCGACCAGCACGACATCGAACACATGGCCACGTTCATGCCGTACGTGGATGTTTTCTTCGCCGACCAGTTCTTCGCCAGCATCGCCAATCAGAACAATCTTCGGCTCGGTGAGAAGTTCAACACCACCATCCGCGCGCTTCCTCCAGGCGACATCCCCGAGGTCATTGCGTGGCTCGAAGGACTCGCTGCCGAGAGTGATGTGCCAACACTGACGGAGCGGCTCGACGCCTCGATCGCAGAGGGGGTTTCCACGAAGACTTCGAACGCGCATGCGCGAGTGAGTGCCGGCGGCGTTCGCGACGAGCCCTAACAGCCCGAGGTGTAGGCCAAAGGTCGGTTCGCTGTTGGCCGGTCGACGCCGCAGCACTGTCGCGAGAGAGAGTGCCATTTGCGCTTCGGCGCTTGCCCTATCAACGCTGAGCAAACGCGCTCACGAACAATCCACTCTTAAGATTCTCTTAATTTCGCGTGATTTTGAGTCGAGCCGAAAACAGGAACGGCCAGCGTAAGCGCTGGCCGTTCAGTAATTTACGATTGGTTGCGGGGACAGGATTTGAACCTGCGACCTTTGGGTTATGAGCCCAACGAGCTACCAGACTGCTCCACCCCGCGTCACCGGTCTGCTGCGAAACGGCGGCGATGATCTCACCGGGCCGGTTTCGCGTCAAGGAACCTGCACAACTTCACGTGGGGCATCTGTATTCCGATGACGCGAAGGCGTCGTCGATGCCAGCGATGAGAGATGAAAGATGAGCGACTGGCGAGGTCGCAGGAGAGGGCCGTCTCTGCTCGTTGACGGAGGGTCGTCTATGCTGGCGCGGATTTTTCTTGAGTGCGCCAGCGGATGAGGCTCTTTCTTTCCCTGTTGTTCGTTTTCCTGGCCGGCGGTGTCGCGGGCGAGACGCTGCCCGGGTTCCGGGTCGAGACCATCGCCAGCGTGCCGGGGTTCGTCAGTTCCGTCGCGGCGGCTTCCGACGGCACTCTCTACGCCACGACCACCAACGGCTGGATCCATCGCATCGACGGCAATCAGAGCGTGCCGGTCGCGGCTCTGCCGACGCGTGCGGGCGGCAACGGCGGGCTCCTCGGCATGGCCATGCTCGACGACGCGACGGCGGTCGTGCACTACACGACGTGGGATGACGACGAAGACCTGGTGCTCGATGACGTGATTTCCGAGGTGGAGTTGGGGACGGGGGCGGAACGGGTGCTGTTCTCGTTTCAGTGCGACATCGAGTTCCGCGAGCGCGGCGTCTCGACCGAACACCATGGCGGCAATCCCACGGTCGCGCCGGACGGCACGATCTTCGTCGGCATCGGCGACTACGGCGTCTCCTTTCCGGCGCAAAACCCGGCGTGGAACGGCGGGAAGATCTGGCGCCTCGGCCGCGATGGCAGCGTGCAGCAGTTCGCGCGCGGCGTGCGCAATCCCTATGACCTGGCCTGGGACCCCGAGCTGAACCGGCTGGTCGTCGCTGACAACGGTCCGGAAGCTGGCGACGAGATTCACGTCGTCGCGCCGGGCGACAATCTCGGCTGGCCCGCGTCGTACGGCAATGACCCTCCGGTGAGCGGCTCCATCGCCCCGGCGTACGTCTGGCCCAGCACCGTCGCGCCGACCGGCCTGCTGCGCCTCAACGGGGCGAATACGATGCTGCCGCGCGGCTATCTCTCCGCGGCCTTCGTCACGCGCTCTCTCTACTATTTTCCTGATCTGGTCACGCGCCCGATCCCGCATCCAGTGGCAGTCGTCGATCGTTTCAACGAGTTCATCCTCGATGTCACGCAGACGCCTTCGGGCGCGATTTACTTCGCCACGGCCATGGGCGGCGCGAGCTCGATCCACCGCCTGCACGTGCCGCCGCGGGGCGACTGCAACGGCGACGGCCTCACCGACGTACGGGACATCGTCCCGGTGACGAAGGAGATCGAGGACGGCGGCAGTCATCCGCGCATCACGGCCCAGGATGGCGCGTACGCGGGCTCGTGGGGCTGCGATGCGAATGAAGACGACGTCATCAATGACGCCGATTTCGACGCTCTGCTGAGGCTGGTATTCACCCGCCGCCGTGCCGCTCGGCACTGAGCGTCCCGCAAAGCGGGACGAACCGTCACCGTGAGAGGGCGTTTAACCCGCGAAAATGGTGATGTTTACGGAGGGAAACACGGCACCACCCATGCACTGTCCGCTTCTAGTTATTTTGAAGGAGGAAGGCATGAATCGATCAGCACAGCTCGTCTCGCGGCCCTTACTCGCCCTCATGCTGGCGATGTTCCTGGTGGCCGGCGCGGCCGAAGCACAGACGAAGATCAATCCGGGCTGGAACATGTTCAGCGCGCAGCAGGACGTCGAGATCGGCGCCCAGTCGGCTGCTGAAGCCGAGCGCCAGCTCCCGTTGCTCAACGACCGGCAGGTCAACGACTACATCAACCGTATCGGACAGAAGCTCGCCGTGAACGCGGGCGGCCCGCAGTTCCAGTACCGTTTCCGCGTCATCAACGCCTCGGACATCAACGCGTTCGCGCTGCCGGGCGGCTTCATCTATCTGAACCGCGGCATCATCGACAACGCCAGGAACGAGGGTGAGGTCGCGGGCGTCCTGGCGCACGAGATCGCGCATTCCGCGCTTCGCCACGGCACGCATCAGGCCTCGAAGGCCTACGCCGCACAGGCCGGTCTGCAGATCCTCGGCGGACTGCTCGGTGGCAAGGTCGGCAACAACACCGCGCAGATCCTGAACACGGTCGGCGGCGTCGGACTGAACGCGCTGTTCCTCAAGTTCAGCCGCGAGCTCGAGACGCAGGCTGACGTGCGCGGCGCGCAGATCCTCGCCGCGAGCGGCTACACGCCCGCGGACATGGTCAGCTTCTTCAACACGCTGGCGAAGGTGGACACGTCCCGCAAGACGACCTGGCTCTCGCATCACCCCGCCCCGCCGGACCGCATCGCGCGCATCGAAAAGGAGCGCCAGCTCCTGAACGAGCCTTCGACCCCGACCCAGAACACCACCCAGCTCGCCGCCATCAAACGCCAGATGAACACCTACGGCGCGGCGCGCTCGATGGGTGACATCGCCCGTTCGTCGGCGAACAATCCGCCGATGACCAGCGGCACGAACAACCCGAACAGCGGCTCGATCGGACGCGTGGAAGCACCGTCGCGCTCGTTCCGCACGTTCACCAATCGCACGCGTTCGTATCAGATCGCGTATCCCTCGAACTGGCGCGTGTACGACAGCGGCGGCTTCGGCGTGACCATCGCCCCGGAGGGCGGCGTGGGCAACGTCGGCGGCCGTAACGAAGTGGTCTACGGCGCGATCGTCAATCATTACGAGCCGCAGGTCCGCTCGGGGAAGGTCACGATGGAGTCGGCGACGACCGACCTGCTCAAGCAGATTCAGCAGGCCAGTCCGCATCTGCGCGTGATCAGCGGCTCGACCCAGCAGCTCCGCTCGGGCAACGCCACGGCACTCGCGGCCAGCCTGCGCGGCACGAACCCGAACACCCGCATCTCCGAGCGCGTGACCGTGGTCACCCGCGCTCTGCCGGACGGACATCTGATGTACATGGTGTTCGTGACCCCGGAAGCGGAGGCGGCCAACTACAACAGCGTCGTGAGTCAGATGATGCAGTCGATTCAGGTCGCTTCCGGAGCACACTAAAGAGCATTGGCGGGCACGCGGCATGGACCGCGTGCCCGCTGCGTTATGATCCGGTCGGGAGGACTCTCAGATGTACGATGAAATGATCGTCGGGCCGATGCGGCAGGAGCTGACGCGGCTCGGTATCGAGGAGACGCGCACGGCCGCCGACGTCGACGCAGTGCTCGGCGGGAAGCAGGGCACGGTGCTCGTCGTCGTCAACTCCGTCTGCGGATGTGCGGCCGGCATGGCCCGTCCGGCGGTGGCGATGGCTCTCGAGCACGACACGAAGCCCGATCGCATGATCACCGTTTTCGCGGGCAATGACCGCGAGGCTACGCAGCGTGCCCGCGAGTACTTTGCCGGCTTCCGCCCCTCTTCACCCGCCATCGCCCTGATGAAGGACGGCCAGGTGGTGAAGATGCTGGAGCGGTGGCAGATCGAAGGACGCCACGCGCACGACATCGCCGCGGAGCTGACCGCTGCATTCGATCAGCACTGCGCGAAAACCGCCGCAGCCGTTCAGTAGACGCGCGATTCAGTAGAACAACGTAGGGCGGCCTTCCGGCCGCCCTATTTTTTTGACTAGAGTCCCAGCGCGCCCTTCAGCTTTCCTTCGTTGTTCGCCAGCCACCCATCGAAGCTCTGCAGCTCGGGCGCGATGGCGCGGCACTCTTCGATGTTTTTCGCGCGGCTGGGGATGTGCAGCCGGTAGAACTCGAACATATCGGCCAGATCCTCGGCGCCGGGGAAGCCGAACGCGGCGAACGTCTCGCGCGGCACGTACGCATAGCGCACCTCCGCCCCGCTGCGACGGCTCATCACTGCGGCATACGCCGCTGCGGGCAACTCGTCGCCGGCGAGCTTCAGCGTCTGGCCGATGTAGCGCTCCGGCTGCTCGAACACCGGCGCGACGATGCGGCCGACGTCTTCCACCGACATCGCGGCCAGCGGTGTGTCGCCCTGCGGGAAGCCGAACTGATACGTGCCGTCGCCGGCCGGACGCGGCGGAAAGAAGCCGAGGAAGTTCTCGTAATAAAACGGCACGTGGATGAACGTCGACGGGATGCCGAGGCTGCGCGCGTACTCTTCGTGCTCGGCCTTGAGGTCGAAGTGGGGGCTCTTGAGCGCGCCGTTCGTGGCCTTGGCGACGGGCGGCAGCGTGCTGAAGACGAAGTGCTGGATGCCCGCGTCGGCGACGGCCTTCACGAGATTGCGCCCCTGCGTTTCTTCCTTGTCGAAGTGCTCCCAGAAGTTCGTCACGCCGAATGCGCCGTAGCAGCCTTCGAGCGCGGCGGCGAGCGACGCCGGGTCGTCGAGATCGCCCTGCACGACTTCCGCGCCGAGGTCGCGCAGCGCCTGCGCGGCGGGGGAGTCGGTCTTGCGGGTGATGGCGCGGACGTCGTAGACGCCGCGGGCGAGAAGGTTGCGGGCGACGCTCCCTCCCTGCGCACCGGTGGCTCCGAAGACGAGGATCTTTTTGCGGCTCATGTCATTTCTCCTTTATTTACCGGCCGTCTGCGGGGCAGGCGGCAGAGGTTGCGGGACTTCGTTGCGGATCGGCTTGAGGGTGCGGGTATAGGCGAAGACGGCCAGCAGGTCTTCGTCGGTCATCTCACGATAGTTGAACCACGGCATCGGCGGGAGTAGCGGACGTCCGACGCCCCAGTGGCGGCCGTTGCGGATGGTGTTCTTGAAGATGTCGAACGTCCAGATGCCGGTGCCGGTCATCGTGTCGGGAGAGAGGTTCGCGGCGAAGCTGACGCCCCACGGTCCGGAGAACGCGGTGTTGGTCGGGGCGGTGGCGACGGCATAGCGATCCGAGGTGAGCCTGGCCGGCTTGGTGATCGGGAAGGACTGGGGATGGCCGGAGAGTGCGCGGCTCATGTCGGGGCCGGGGTTGCCGTCCGGCTGGATGATCCACGGCGTGTGACAGTCATGGCAGCCGCCGATCGTGACCATGTACTTGCCGCGCGCGAGCTGTTCCTCGCGGGTCATCGGGCGCTTCACGGCCTGCGGCGGCGCGGGCACGGGACGCGACGCATTGGCCGCTACGATGACCGCGAGTGACGCCACCAGCGTCGCGGTCAGCAGGATCCCTTTTTCTCTTTTGTTCATGGTTGCCTCCGTTGTTTGTCGGAGTGCAAGGTAGGGAGGGGCGCTTACCCGGCAGTTACGGGGGCGATTACCGCGAAGATTTTTTTGCGATTACACGGATTCGTTCGCGCCGAGGCGGCGGTAGAGGGTGCGCGTCTCGGGCTCGGGTGCGGCCTGGAGGTCGTCGCGCAGGCGCTGCTCGAGCTGGAGGTAGATGCGCAGCGACTCGGAGCGTGCACCGAGCCGGGCCCGGCAGATCATGAGCTGGCGCGCGGCCGGCTCGTGGAACGGCTCGCGCGCGAGAACGCGTGAGTAGGTTTCGGCGGCGTCGGTGTAGCGGCCGCGCGACTCGTGCGCCTGGCCGAGGGCGAAGAGGGCGCGCAGGTGGAGCTGGCGGAGATGGGCGCGGATGGGGAGACACCACTCGCCGGCGTCTTCGCCCTGCAGGAAATCGCCGCAGTAGAGCGCGAGCGCGGCGTCGAGTTTCTCCGGCGTGTTGGCGCGCAGCGCGGCGGTGACGTCGGCCTCGAAACGGCGCGAGGCGACGGTGTGCGGGATGGCCACGACGTAGCGTGCGCCGTCGGCGACGACCGCGTCGGAGCTGCCGAGGAGCTTGCGCAGGCGGTGCAGGGTGACGTGGAAGGAGTTCTTGACCTGCTCCGTGGTGGCGTCGGGCCAGAACGCGACGCCGACTTCCTCCTTCGTGGCGCCATTGCGCTGGGCGAGGAGGAACACCAGCAGCTCGCGGGCGCGGTTCGACGCGCGGCCTTCGGCGACCAGCGGCTTGCCGCCGAGCGTGATCTGCAGCGGACCGAGGTCGTTGACGTGCAACGTCTCCGCACTGCTTTCGACGGCGACGGAGTCCGCGGACAGCGCCAGCTCGCACGCGTCGTCGAACGACATCGTGCTTCCTTCGTGCAGCGCCCCCTCGAGCTCCGCGGCCGGGAGCGACTCGCGCAGTGTGGCCATCAGACGCTCGTGCTCGGTGGTCTCGTGCAGGAGCATGCGCGCGGCGATGGTGCGCAGCATCGCGTCGGCGGCGCCGAGGAGGCGGGCGGCGCGGGGAAGATCGCCGGTGGCGGTGAAGGCGAGGATGCGCAGCGAGCGCGCGGAAAACCAGACCTCGCGGCGTCCGCGCGTCTCCTGCAGGGCCTCGCGCGCGAAGCGTGCGGCGGATGCGTGGTCGCCGCGGCGGATGGCCAGCAGCGCGCGTGCGTTCAGGACGAACGGCAGTCCCAGCGGGTGCTTCATCGGCGACCAGATCGACTCGGCTTCTTCGAGCGCGCGGTCGGCTTCGGCCAGCTCGCCACGACGCTGCGCGGTGAAGGCGATGCCGTTCGTGAGGCAGTACGCGACGTCCCACTCGGTGCCGGCCACGCGCGCCAGTGCGGCCGCCTCCGCGGCGCGCTCGGCCGCTGCTTCGAGTTCGCCGGCATTGGCGAGGAGCTGTGAGTAAACGGATAGGGTGAGCGCGAGCTGGCGCCGGTCGCCGAGCGTGCGCCACATCGATTCAGCTTGCTCGAGCCAGCGGCGGCCGGAGTCGAGATCGCCGAGGTACGCGGAGAACGTCCCCGCGCCGGCGAGCACGCCTGCGCGCTCCGGTGATGGTGCATCGGAGGACCGTTCGAGGATGGCCGTCAGCCAGCGCAGCCCTTCACTCCAGAGAATCCGGTAATACCAGTACCAGCGGAACGCAGCGCCGAGGGGGAGGGCGATCGTGTCGGGCTCGTGCTCTAGACTCCATGTGAGCGCGGCCCGGACGTTGTCGTGATCGGGATCGAGGCGGTCGAGACGCGCGGCCACGCCGCCGATGAGGTCCGTCGTCGCATCGCGTGCGAGGTCGAGAAACGCCAGCGCATGTCTGCGCCGCAGATCCTCGGCATCAGTGAGCAGCTCGGCGGAGTACTGGCGGATCGTGTCGAGCAGCGAATAGCGCACGCCGTTCCGGCGGCTGGTGGTCACGACCAGCGACTTGTCGACGAGGCCGGTGAGCAGGTCGAGGCTCGCCCCGCACACCGCCTCCGCCGCGTCGAGGGAGAAGCCGCCGGCGAAGACGGAGAGCCGCGCCAGCAGCGTCTGCTCGCGCTCGGAGAGGAGCGCGAAGCTCCAGTCGATGGCCGCGCGCAGGGTGCGATGTCGCGGGATGGCCGTGCGCGCGCCGCCGGTGAGGATCGCGAACCGGTCTTCGAGCTTTGCCGCAATCTGTTCGGGAGTGAGCACGCGCACGCGCGCGGCGGCGAGCTCGATGGCCAGAGGGATGCCGTCCAGGCGGCGGCAGATCTCGTCGATGATGGCGGGATCGCTCAACGTGAAGGTCGGGTCGACCGCGGCCGCGCGCTCGGCGAAGAGCTGCACCGCTTCGTTCGGCGCGATCGGCGGCACCGGCCAGACGTGCTCGCCGGCGACGCCGAGGGGCTCGCGGCTGGTGGCCAGGATACGCAGCTTCGGGCAGCGGAGGAGCAGAGTCCGCGCGAGCTCGGCGCAGGCGGCGACGACGTGCTCGCAGTCGTCGAGGACGAGCAGCAGCTCGCGCTCGCGCAACGCGTCGGCCAGCGCGTCGATGGTCTCGCCGTGCGCGACGCGCAGCGACAACGCGGCCGCGGCCTGCTGCGCCACGCCGCGGGGATCGCTGCACGTGCCGAGCTCGATCCAGACCACGGAGTCGGCGCGCTTCCAGTCGATGCGCAGCGCGAGCTCCGCGGCCAGCCGGGTCTTGCCGCTGCCACCGACGCCGGTCAGCGTGACCAGGCGCTGGGCGGCGACCAGCGCGTCGAGGTCCCGGATCTCGCGCTCGCGTCCGACGAGGGACGTCAGCGACACCGGGGGCCGTCGTGAGTGCATGCGGAAAGTTTAGCGCGCACTGGCGCGCTTCTTGTTGGTCGCAGCGGTCATGACCGACTTCGAGGACCGTATTCGCCGGATGGCCCGTGAGGCGATCGGGGAGCTTGGCCGCGACGGAGCCGAGATCGCGGACGTCACCGAGCCGCCCGGAGCCGACTATTGCGTGATCTCCTTCACCGATCCCGACGTCAAACCGATCGAGGTGTCCAAACCCCTCGGCGCCGGCGAAAGCCAGGAGCTCGACGAGATCCGCAGGGCGTTGATGTACCGGTTCGGCTCGTAGGCACGTACACGTCTCTTGACGCGACTTCCGTGTGGACGTAAATCTATCCTCATGGAGGTCGTCATGAGGCATGTGCTTTTGGCTGTCGTCGTGATGTTCGCGATGCTCCCCGCTGTCGACGTCGTCGCGCAGACTGGTCCTCCGGTCGAGAACCCCGATCCGGGGGATGGCGGGGGCGGCGGAGGGGTCCTGGGGTGCGACGAATGCTCTGTGTCCATCGGCTCGGATTTCGCCAGCTGTTCCACGGATAACGATGGCGGTCACTGGGCGGATTGTCAGGGTGGCACGATCTGCTGGCGCTGGCCGAACGGCGAGGAAGAGTGCGATCCCTATTGCGGCGAGTCGCGTTGCTATCTGGCTTGAGCCGTGGACCGGGTTTCAGTTTTTGTCCTGATCGCGGTTGCCGCGGCTGCATCGACGGCCGCGACGGTGCCGCTAAGCATCGAGATCGACGCGCCTGATGAGCGCTGCCTTGCGGGCGTGATCCGGATCCACCCGTTGTGTTCCGACGCTGGATGCGGTGACGCCGTCGCGAGGTCGTGGCGTGCAACTGCCGCGCACACAATCCTCGAAGTGGACGCTCCCGCGGCCTACGAGTGGTCCGTCGCTGCCGAGTCGCCACGTTGCTGGGCGCCGACCGTGCGTGTCGCACGTGACGCTGCCGCGGAGCCGGTGAGACTGCGCATGTGGCAGGCGGGAGCTCTGGTGGGACGGCTCACACTTCCGCCGGACATCGCCGCACCCGAAGAGGTCACGATCAGGCTCGAATCCACACCACTGCGCAGCGGCGGTGCGCTTCTTCCACCGACGATCGTTCGATGCCCGATCGCGTCTCGGCGGTTTCGCTGTGACGTCCCTGCGACGACGCTCGACCTGCGAGTGTCGATGGACGGTCTGGCACCGCGGTACGTGTGGAATGTGGAGGTCGGCGCGGGCGCCACTGCCGACCTCGGCGAGCTTCGGCTGGAGCGCGGCGGCTCGCTTGCCGGCTTCGTGCAATTTGACGGCGAAGGTCCGCCGCTCAATGACGTCGTCGTCGAGATCGCTCCGACGCTGGCACCGCCGACCAGCGAGTCGGCCGCGGCCGAGGCGGCGGAGCAGAAGCGGCTGTCCGCACGAGCGGTGAAGAGCCGGCCCAATGCGCGCGGGTTCTTCCAGTTCGCGCAGCTCGAGCCGGGCCAGTACACGGTAACGGCGCGACAAGAGAAATGGTCCGCCGTGCGCGTCGCGGAGATCCGCGTCGAGGCGGGACGAGAGACGGAACTGGAACGGGCGCTCGTGATCGAGCCGCTGTCGCGCGTCGAAGTCCTGCTGCAGCCGCCTCTCGATCCGTACGGTCAGCCCTGGATGGTGTCGCTGCGCGAACTGACACCGCTCGCCACGACGTCGATCCCGGTCGCGGAAGGTGCGGCGTCGATGACCGGCAGCTGGTCGGTTGAAGGTGTAAACGGTGGCGTGCACATGGTGACCGTGAAGGACCACCGCGGAAACGCCTTCGAGCGTTCCACCGTCGACGTGTCGCCGCGGATGGCACCGGTTCAGGTGGCGATCGATGCACTCGCGGTCACCGGGACGGTGCGAATCGGTGATGAGCCGATTGCAGCGCGAATGGAGCTCCGCAACGGTCGTACGAGCATGGTCGTGCTGCAGGCAGATGCGGAAGGACGCTTCACCGGTGCATTGCCGACCGAGGGGAAGTGGGAAATCCAGATCGAGGCGCGGCGGAACTTGCGTTTGACGAAGAACGTCGACATCCGCCGGCGCGATGACGGCCCGACTGAAGTTGACCTGACCCTTCCGGACACGCGAATCACGGGCGTCGTCGTCAACGAGAGCGGCAAACCGGTCCGTGCGACAGTCCGGGTTCACGATAGTCGGAAACTGATCATCGCCAGCGGGTCGTCGGGAGACGATGGACGATTCGAGTTCGTCGCTCTGGACGAAGGAGAAGTCCGCCTGTCCGCAAGATCGGTGCGTGACGGCGTTGAGAGCAGTCTTGTGCCCGTAAGCGTCACCGAAGATCTCGATAAGGAAATCACGATCGTGGTCCGGCCGCAGGTCACCGTCAAGGGCTGGCTCGTCACGCCGACCGGCCGGCCTGTCGCCGGTGCCTTCGTGCGCTGGATGATTCCTCACCGCGATGCTTACTACGAGGAGGTGAGCGGGCCGAGCGGACAGTTCCAGATATCGCTTCCCGATGACGCGGGCGTGCTCGACCTGGTCATTCTGCCCCCGGCGATGCCGGTGAAAGTATTGTCGATCCCCATTCAGAGAGACATGGAGCGGAACGTCGAAGTGGTCGTCGGCGGACCCGCGGGTGTCCTGGAGCTCGAGATGGAGAATGATCCGCCATTCCCGATGATCCAGCGCTATGGACGCGCCGTGAGCGTCAGTATGCTGCGATACCCGCTCAACTGGACCAGTCCGCCGCGCGACCGCCGGCCGTGGGGCATGGTGCTGGAGCTCGAAGCGGGCGATTACTCGATCTGCTCCGATCGACACTCGAGCCGTTGTGCTCGCGTGCAGCTCGCGCCCGGCGCGGTGGAACGGGTCCATGCAGGAGCGCTCGCACCATGAAATCGTTGCCGATCGTCTTCGTGCTGTTCCTTGCCGCATGCGCGGCTGCACCCCCGTCCGCACCGCCGGCTCCCGTCGTCGCCGACGCCATGCCGCAGCCGCCCGGCTACCTCGGCTTCGGCTTCAGCTACCACAAGCCGGATGCCGCGCAGTCACGCGGCGGGTGGCTGATGGTGAGGCACGTGCCCGACGACGGGCCGGCTTATCGCGCGGGGCTCACGCCGCAGACTGTGATCACGGCGATCGACGGCCAGCCGCTCACCTTTCCAGACGATTTGGCAATGCTGGAGTGGCTGAAGACCATTCGTCCCGGCCAGAGCATTCGTCTCACCATTGCGGGAGAGAACCCGCGAGAGCTGACGCTCGTTGCGGCAGAACTGCCTCCCGACAAGCTCCGCATCTGGAAAGCGAACTTCGAGCCCGCGCCGCAGCCGGGACGTCCCCCATCCTGAGCGCCGATCCCGGGAGGTTATGGAGTGCGGCGGCCTTCGCCGCCGCTTTGCTATTCGGGAGCGACCTGCCATTCGAGTGCGTCTCGGCAGTGATGGTGGTGAATACGAAAGCGGCGGCCATGCCGCCGCACTCCATACCACTACCGCTTCCGCGTCTGCCGCGGCTTGACCGCCGGCGCCGGCACCGCGATCGGCACCTTCACGTCCACCGGGGCGAAGAACGAGCGGCCGCGGACGTTTTCGTCGACTTTGAGGCCGTGCTGGAGTGGGGGGAAGGCGCGTTGTTCGCAGTCGACGCGCTCGCAGAGGCGGCAGGTCGTGCCGATCGGGACGGCCGCTTCGATGTTGCCGAGGTCGTAGCCGTCGGCGTAGACGAGCTTGCGGGCGTCGCGGACCGGGCAGCCGATGCCGACCGCCATCAGCGCGTCGCCCGACGCGTATCCGTAACTCTTGCGGATGGTGCGGGCGATGCAAAAGTACGCGGTGCCGTCGGGCATCTTCGAGAGCTGCGTGCGGATGCGGCCGGGGGTGAGGAAAGCCGCGTGTACGTCCCAGCGCGGGCACGAGCCGGAGAAGCGCGCGAAGCGGATGCCCGTCCCGGAAAAGCGCTTCGAGATGTTGCCGGCGATGTCGACGCGCACGAAGTGAAAGGCCACGCCGATCGAGCCCGGCTTGCGCAGGGTGGTCAGGCGATGGCAGACCTGCTCCCAGCTGGCCGTGTAGTGATGCTGCAGCAGCTCGATGTCGTACCGCATCTCCTCGGCCATGCGATGGAAATCGTCGTACGGCATCAGCAGCGCGCCGGCGAAATAGTTCGCCAGCGCGATGCGGCAGAGCTTCACCGACTCCGGCGTGTTCAGGTTCTTCTGCGAGCGCTCCACGATCGCGTCGATGGCCGGCGCCGCCTCGAGCAGCGCGAGCTGGTGCGCGAGCTGGAACTGCCGGCTCCACGGCGGCAGCACTTCCGACAGTGACAACCTGCGCGACTCCGGCTCGTAGTGACGCACCAGGCCGCGATCGCGGCTGACCGGCGTCAGCACCACCTGCACGCGGTGCCGCTCCGCGAGATGCGCGACCAGCGCGCGATACATGTCCCCGCGGTCGAACGACGCGTGGCGCGTCAGCTCCTCGGCCGCCGCCTCGAGCTCGGGAAAGTAATTGACGTTCTCCTGGATGACGTCCGAGCACTCCTCGTTCGGCAGGTGCGACGGGTCGACGCCGTGATACGCGCGGCCGTCGTACACCTGCGACGCCAGGTCGCGCATGGCCTGCACGTTCGACTTGTACGCGTGGAAAAGGGAGATGATCGCGCGCGCCGCGCCGGGCGACTCGGCCAGCTCGCGCAGGTCGTTCGTCGTCACCGCGTGCTCCTCGAGCAGCGGATCGGCGAAGACCTCCTGCAGCGAGTCGGCCAGCCGCGCGTGCGAGTCGTCCGCGAACGCCTGCAGCTCGACGTGGAAAATCTGCGCGAGCCGCACCAGCAGATGCGCCGGCAGCGGACGCTGATTGTGCTCGATGAGATTGAGATAGCTGGGGGAGATCTCCAGCTGCTGCGCGAGCTGCGTCTGCGTGAGCTGCTCCTTGCGCCGCATGGCGCGCACCTTGGGTCCGAGTTTCGCCTGTAGAGTCATGGTCGAGTCATCGGTGCCTTTCGGAAAGGTGGCACAACCTTCGAAATATCACTGGTGCGCATTCTCCGCCCGCGCCCCGCCGCTTTACAAGCCTTTACTGCTTTACAGGTCCGTCTTTACAGATGTTGACCGCCTAACATACGGATGAGCCTGGGTTTGTTGACTCTGGCAGGCCCCGTGCTCATCCTTTGACACGATGACTGATGTGCTGTTGATTACCGATATCGAGGTCCGTGGCGAGGTTCGTCCGGAGTGGGACGCGGTCCTCTCCGACGAGGCCCTCGGCTTCGTGGCCATGCTCCACAAGGAGTTCAACGGACGCCGGCTGGAGCTCCTGGCCGCGCGCGAGACGCGCAAGCAGCGGCTCGACGCGGGCGAGCTCCCGGATTTTCTCGCCGACACGCGCGAGATCCGCGAGAGCGACTGGACCGTCGCTCCGATCCCGCACGACCTCCGCGACCGCCGCGTCGAGATCACCGGTCCGGTGGACCGGAAGATGATCATCAACGCCCTCAACTCCGGCGCGAACGTCTTCATGGCCGACTTCGAGGACGCGAACTCGCCGACCTGGGAGAACTGCGTCCAGGGGCAGCTCAACCTCATCGACGCCGTGCGCCGCACGATCTCGTTCGAGAGTGGCGCGAAGCAGTACCAGCTCAACGACCGGACCGCGACGCTGCTCGTGCGCCCGCGCGGCTGGCATCTGGTGGAAGAGCACGTGACCGTCGACGGCACGCCCGTCAGCGCGAGCCTCTTCGACTTCGCGCTCTACTTCTTCCACAACGCGCAGGAACTGGTCGACCGCGGCAGCGGTCCGTACTTTTATCTCCCGAAGATGGAGTCGCATCTCGAGGCGCGGCTCTGGAACGACGTCTTCGTCCTGGCGCAGCAGTTCCTCGGCATCCCGGTCGGGACGATCCGCGCCACGGTGCTCATCGAGACGATCCTGGCGTCGTTCGAGATGCACGAGATCCTCTGGGAGCTGCGCGATCACTCGGCCGGCCTGAACTGCGGCCGCTGGGATTACATCTTCTCCTTCATCAAGAAATTCAGGGCCCGGCGCGACTTCATCACGCCGGACCGCGGGTCGATCACGATGGACAAGGCCTTCCTCGCCGCGTACGTCGACCTGCTGATCCAGACCTGCCACAAGCGCGGCATCCACGCCATGGGCGGCATGGCCGCGCAGATTCCGATCAAGGGCGACGACGCCGCGAACGAGGCGGCCTTTGCCAAGGTGCGCGCTGACAAGCTGCGCGAGGTGAAGGCCGGCCACGACGGCACCTGGGTCGCGCATCCGGGCATGGTCGCGCTGGCGAAGGAAGTGTTCGACGAGCACATGCCCGGACCGAACCAGATCGCGAGTGCACCCGGCAAGACGCGGCGCGCGGCCGAGTTGCTGGAGTTGCCGGAAGGCGTGATCACGGAGAAGGGTCTCCGGCAGAACGTCAACGTCGGCATCCTCTACGTCGCCGCGTGGCTCGGCGGCTCCGGCGCCGTGCCGCTCTACAACCTGATGGAAGACGCGGCCACCGCGGAGATCTCGCGCACGCAGCTCTGGCAGTGGATCCATCACGGCGCGCGGCTCGACGACGGCACGGCCATCGACGCCGCGCTCTACCGCCGCATCCGCGACGAGGAAGTGGCCGGCATGAGCGGCGGGCACATTCAAACCGCGGCCACGATTTTCGACGAGCTCATTCTCGCGAGCGAGCTCGCTGACTTTTTGACGATTCCCGCTTACGCGGAGCTGTTGAGACAGGAGCAATCATGAAATTGAAAGAAGCGCGTGACCCGAAGCAGATCGAGAAGGAGTGGGAGGAGAACCCGCGTTGGAACGGCGTCAGCCGCGACTACACCGCGGAGGACGTGCTCCGTCTGCGCGGCTCGGTCGACATCAAGTACACGCTGGCCGAGATGGGCGCCGAGCGCCTCTGGGACCTGCTCAACACCGAACCCTACGTGAACGCCCTCGGCGCACTGACGGGCAATCAGGCCATCCAGCAGGTGCGCGCCGGACTGAAGGCGATCTACCTCTCCGGATGGCAGGTCGCCGCCGACGCGAACCTGGCCGGCCACATGTATCCCGACCAGAGTCTCTATCCCGCGAACTCGGTCCCGCAGGTGGTGAAGCGCATCAACCAGGCCTTGCAACGCGCCGACCAGATCGACCATGTCGAAGGGCGCAGCGGCACGCACTGGTTCGCGCCGATCATCGCCGACGCGGAAGCCGGCTTCGGCGGCGCGCTGAACGCGTTCGAGCTGATGAAGATGATGATCGAGGCCGGTGCGGCCGCGGTCCACTTCGAGGACCAGCTCGCATCCGAGAAAAAGTGCGGCCACCTCGGCGGCAAAGTCCTGGTGCCCGTGCAGCAGTTCATCCGCACGCTGGCCTCGGCGCGCCTGGCCGCGGACGTGATGGGCGTGCAGACGCTCGTCGTGGCCCGCACCGACGCGCACTCAGCGACGCTGCTCACCAGCGACGTCGACGAGCGCGATCAGCCGTTCATCAGCGGCGAGCGGACGCCCGAGGGCTTCTTCCGCATCAACAACGGTCTGCAGATGGCCATCGCCCGCGCCGTCGCGTACGCGCCGTACGCGGACGTGCTCTGGTGCGAGACCTCGACGCCGGACGTCGAAGAGGCGCGCGAGTTCGCCGAGGGCGTGCACGCGAAGTTTCCCGGGAAGCTGCTCGCGTACAACTGCTCGCCGTCGTTCAACTGGGCCAAGAAGCTCACGGCCGGGCAGATCGCCAGCTTCCAGAGCGAGCTCGGAAAGATGGGCTACAAGTTCCAGTTCGTCACGCTGGCCGGATTCCACGCGCTCAACTTCTCGATGTTCGAGCTGGCGCGCGAATACGCCGCGGAAGGCATGACCGCGTACTCGCGCCTGCAGCAGTCCGAGTTCGCCGCCGAGCAGCACGGCTACACCGCGACGCGCCACCAGCGCGAAGTGGGCACCGGCTACTTCGACGAAGTGGCCAAAGTCATCAGCTCCGGCGAGTCGTCCACGACGGCCCTCGCCGGTTCCACGGAAGCAGCACAGTTCTAGGAGGACACGATGGAAGACATTCGCACGTATCGCAGTGAAGACGACCGCGAAGTTCGCGAGGACAACGAGCGCGTGGAATTCAGCGCCGCGTCGTCCGAGGACGAAGTGCCGTTCCACATTCCACGGGATTAGTTGGCGTGGCGGCGGCGTTGCCGCCGCCATGCTTCGACGTCTGGCCGTACTCGCACTTCTCTCGCTCCCGCTTTTCGCCGCTGACAAGCCGGCGCCGCCCGCGGATCTCGCGACGCCGCCGGCTGACGCGGTGCGCACGGAGAGCGGTCTCGTCACGAAGGTGCTGGCCGCCGGCACCGGCACCGAAAAGCCGGCCGAGGACAGCCTCACGCGCGTGCGGTTTACGGTGTGGAAGCCGGACGGGACGCTCGTGCAGCACGTCGCCGAACCGGCCACGGTGATGGTCGGCATCCAGAAGATGCTGCCCGGCTGGCGCGAGGCGTCGCTGCAGATGGTCGCCGGCGAATCGCGCCGCATCTGGATCCCGCACACCCTCGGCGCGGGCAAGATCAAGGCAGGGGAGTCGCTGGTCATCGACTCGACGCTCGTCGAGATCCTGCCGAATCCGACGACCGCGCCGGCCGACGTCGCCGCGCCGCCCGCCGATGCGGCGGTCACATCCTCGGGACTGGCGTACAAAGTCCTGCGCGCCGGCACCGGCACCGCCAGGCCGAAGCGCCACCAGACGGTCGAAGTGCACTACACCGGCTGGACCACCGACGGAAAGATGTTCGACAGCTCCCTCCTTCGCGGCCAGACCGCCGAGTTCCCGCTCGAGGGCGTGATCAAGGGCTGGACGGAAGGTCTGCAGCTGATGGTCGAAGGGGAGCGCACGCGCTTCTGGATCCCGTCGAAGCTGGCCTACGGCAAGGAGAGGGGCAAGCCGCAGGGCATGCTCGTTTTCGACATCGAGCTGGTCGACATTCGTTAGGCAGGGCGGAGGTAGCAGGGCGCAGCGTGCAGTGAGGTGCGGCGAGCCGTAGAGTCAGTCCCCTCTCCCCGCGCACGGGGAGAGGGGACTGACTTTACGAAGCGTGCGCGCTTCCTTCCTCTCGTCAGGCTCAGACGGTGAACACCTTCAACATCGTCTCCAGCGACGCGCCCTGTGATGCGGTGACGGGGACGTTGTAGTAGCGCTGCGGCTCGGAGCCGGGGAGGTCGAGGACGACCGTGTACTTGCCGGTGGCCAGTCCACGGAAGTCGTACGTGCCGTCGATGTCGGTGACCTGCGACTGCGCTCGCTGTCCGCGGGCGGAGACCGTCACCGTCACGCCCGAGATGGGGACGCCGTCCGGTGCGACGATGACGCCGGTCAGCGTCCCGCCCGCCGCGGTGACCTGCGGCGCCGGCCGCGTGGTCGCGCAGGCGGTGGCAAGGAGAACGGCAAACAGGACCAGAGCACGCTTCATGGAGAGCCTCCGTATGTATGTGCATGCATTGTCGCTGCCGCGGCGTCCCAGAGGGAGGCGCGTCGTGACAATTGAGAAAACTGGAGAATCGCGAGCAGATTCGTGGATTTGCGTCGCGCCGCCTCCCGGGGAGCGCAGGCGTCCCGCCTGCGCCAAGCGACGGCCGGCGAGACGCCGGCCGGTACAGCCGGCGAGGACGCCAGCGCTCCCGCCGTTTCAGTACGCCATGTCGTCGTCGCCCAGTCCGAAGTAGTGGCCGAGCTCGTGGATCACGGTGTCGCGGACTTCGGCGATGGCGTCGCGGCGGCTGCGGGCGATGCGGAGGATGGGGCCGCGGAAGATGGCGATCTGGTCGGGGAGCATGGGGAGCATGTCGTGGGTGCGGTGGGTGAGGGCGACGCCGCGGTAGATGCCCAGCAACTCGCTGTGATGGTGATCGTGGCCGTCACCGTCGCCGTCGCCATGATCGTGATCGTCGTCGTCGATCGCGGCGAGGTCGTCGTCGCTCGGTTCCTCCTCCACGACCACGGCGATGTTTTCCAGAAGTTCGGCGAATTCGGGCGGGAGGCCGCCGATCGCTTCTTCGACGAGCTGTTCGAACTCGGTGCGCGTGAGGTGCATCGTCACTCTTTGATGCCGGCGACGTCCTGGATCCAGGTCGGGGTCGTCGGCTCCCCCGCGAAGAATGCACGCTTTTTCCCCGCCGTGAGCGCCCAGCGGTGAATCCACGAGATGCCGCCTCGGCCGGTGAACGTGTCTTCGCTGCGATAGGCCTCGTCTTCCACCGCGCGGTCGAGCGTGATGAAGCGATAGCCGCGCTTGCGCATCGACGCGGCGAGGTCGTCGAACCAGTCCGAGTTCAAACGGTTCCCGTGCACGAGCAGCACGTGGCGGATGTTGCGGCCGAACAGCTTCTGCGACTGATCCTCGTAGTAGGCGAGCTTCGCGTCCATGTAGTCGACGTACGCCTGGCCGATCCGCTTGCGCGTCGCGGCGTCCGTGGCCTTCTCGTACGCGGCGGCGAAGATCCACTCCGCGTTGTCGAGCGTCACCGGCGCGACGCGGTAGCCGTGCTGCGTGAGAAAACTTTCCACGCGGCGTTTCGTCTCGAGCGTCAGTCCCGTGTGCAGGAACGGATGGCGGAACCAACGCAGCGGCCGTTTGGCCAGCCCGCGGGTGACCTGCTCGCCGCGCACGACGTCGCGCTCGAACTCCTCGGCGTCGATGCGATTCAGCGACTGGTGCGAGTACGTGTGGTTGCCGAGCTCCAGTCCGGCCGCGAGCCACTTCGCCAGCACGGCCGTGTGTGCGGGAGTGGTGAGCTTGTTCTCGTTGACGAAGCCGACCGCGGGCGCGCCGCTCTTGCGGATGGCCTTCAGCAACTTCGCGGCGTAGGCGGGATTGGCGGGGAGGTCGTCGAACGTGACCGCGACCTCGCGGGTGACGGCGTGAAGAGAGGAGCAGGTGAGGAGCGCGGCGAGCGCGCTCCTCACGAACCACTTTCTTACCATCCCGGAGCGATGTTGAAGCCGTACACGAGGTCTTCGTTCGGGCGCTGGAACGGCTTGGCCACGAAGAACTCAATGGGGATGTAGCTGAGCAGGATGCGCACGCCGGCGCCGACGCTGAACACCGGCACGCGGTTCGGCGTGTCGGTCTCGAAGGTCAGGTCGACCTCGTCGCCCTCGCTCCACGCCGCGCCGGCATCGGCGAAGCCGTAGATCTCGGTCGGGAGGAACGCGGCGTTGATCAGGCCGTACTCGCGCGTGCCGAGGAGCGGTGCGCGGATCTCAGCCGATGCGTATGCGAGGCGCTCGCCGAGGAGCCGGTCGAACACGGGGCAGGTCGTGCCCGGGTCGGCCGTGTTGCATTCGACCGGGTCGATCGAGTACGGATCGTAGCCGCGCATCATCGATCCCTGCCCGAGGTAGAGCGGCGAGAGACGGACGTCGGACGAGCCTGAGCCGTAGCGGCCGTAGTGCAGGCCGCGAATGGCGAACGTCACCGGGCGCGCGAAGAAGTACTTGCGCCAGTCGGCCAGCGCGGTCTGGAACGAGAGGTCGCCGCGCAGCGCCTCCAGCTCGTAGCGGTAGCGCGTGCCGGCAATCGGCGAGATGAAGCCGTACAGCGAGCTGTCGCCGACGAACGCCGTCGAGGCCTTGGTGAAGTTGATGGTGAAGGAGTTCGGGAGCTGGACCGTGTCGCGGTCTTCGACGCGGCCGTTGACGATGACGAACGTCTCGCGCTCGAGCTTGTACGAGTAGCGCTGCGCGCCGCCCGCGACCTCGATGCGCCGCGTGGTGCTGAACGGATACTGCGCGAGCAGCGAGCCGTCGGTGATGAGCTGCACTTCGCGGTCGAGGACGTAGTACTCCGCGTTGACGGTCGTGCCGTCCTCGCGCGTGTACGGCGCGACAAAGTAGCTCGGGTAACCGTAGACGTACGGCACGTGCACGAGCTCCGCGCCCCAGTTCAGGCGGCGCGTCTGGTTGAGGTAGAAGAGGGAGCCGCCGAGCTGCTCGGTGAGATTCGAGCTGCCCGTGCCGCCACCGCCGCCGCCCTGGAACGTGAAGCCGACGTTGTGCTGTCCGAGGATGTCGGAGAAATATGCGGAGAGACTGCCGCCGGCGCCGACGCCGAGCTCGCCGACTCCGACGCCGAGCGTCGGAGGTCCGAGGTAGGCCAGCTTGAGGTCGGCGCTGTACGGACGCTCCACGAAGTCGGCCGATGCGGGCGGCAGGCCTTCCTCGGGGCGCATCAGGTAGCCGGTGATCTCCGAGCCGGTGCCGCGCAGCGGCGGCAGCAGCGCGGCGCGCGGGGTGGTGTTCTCCGCCGGCGGCAGGTTCGTGGCGACGGCCGTGCCGGCCGTGTTGGCCGGCATGCTGTAGATGTTGTAGTTGTCGTCCTCGTAGACCGAGAACGCGAGCTCGCCCGTGCGCGAGGCGACCGTGAGCGCCGGCGACATGTCGGTGATGCCGGCCACGCCGCTGTCGACCGCGGTCACGCGCGACAGACGCCCTTCCGGATAAGTCATGCGGTAGACGTCGGGGATCCCTTCCGGATTGGCGATGAAGTAGATCGAGGCGCCGTCCGGCGCAAAGTGCGGGTTGATGTGCTTCGCGCCCTCGAAGGCGTTCACTTCGCGGACCTGGCCCGTGGAGACGTCGATCACGGCCAGGCGCATGTTCGTGTACTGGAGCTGCTCGAGCACCGTCCCCGCGCCGCGGTCGGTGGCGAAGACGATGGTCTTGCCGTCGGGCGACCAGGACGGCTGCAGGTCGGCGTACTTGTCGGCGGTGATGCGGCGGACGGCCTTCGACTCGACGTCGTAGAGGAACAGGTCGCTGACGCCGGTGGTCTGTCCGGCCAGGGCGATGGTCCGTCCGTCCGGCGACCAGGCCACGTTCTGGAGCGCCTCGAGCCCTTCGACTTTCACATGGTCGATGTCGCGCGTTTCGACGTCGACGAAGGAGAGGTAGTTGTCGCCGCGGGCGAAGGTGATGAACGCGAGGCGCTTGCTGTCCGGCGACCAGGCGCCGGCCGACTCGATGAAGCGCAGCGACTCGAAGTGCGAGTCGCGTCCCGAGGAGACGAGACGGCGGATGACTTTTCCGGTCTTCGCGTCGGCGAGGAAGAGGTCGATGGAGAAGAGCTCGCGCGCGGAAAGGAAGGCGATGAAGCGGCCGTCCGGACTGAGCACCGGACCGACGTTCAGCTCCGTGGAGCCGCGGCGGCGACGGCGGCGGCGACGCTCTTTCTCGTCCGCCGCAGGTGCCGCGGGCGGAGGCTCCGGCGCCTTGCCGATCAGCAGGCCGGGGAGCTGCGACGTGCGCGTCGCCAGGACCGGCGTGTAGAGCTCGCGCGCCGCTTCGGCCCAGTCGGCGAAGAGCTGTTTGTGCGAGATGCCGACCGCGCGCTCGACCGCATCCTCTGGGCCGACGACGCCGGCGGCCATGAAGTAGCGGACCACCGCCTCGTCGCCGAAACGCGCGCCGATGTACGCCATCAGCGCCTGGCCGTAGCGGTACGGGAAGTAGCGCGGGTCGCGGGTGATCTCGCGGATGTCGGGCATGCGGTCGTGGATCGTGGCGTCGCGGATCCACATCGCCGTGAGCGGGTCGACGCGCCCTTTCGAGAAGTACTCGGCCATGCCTTCCACGATCCAGAGCGGCATCGCCTCGAGCGCGAAACGGCGGCGCTGCTGGTTCGACGACGCGGCGATGTCGTACTGGAACACGTGCACCATCTCGTGGCCGAGCACGTGGTCGTTCTGCGCGTAGTCGCCGGTCAGCGGCAGGACCACGCGGTTCATGAACGCGTCGGTGAAGCCGCCCGTGCCTTCACCGAGGTTGCCGCCGGTGGTGGTGGTCTGGTGAAAGTCCGCGGCGTTGGCGTAGAGGACGATCGGCTTCCTGCGGAAGGAGTGGTTGAAGACTCGCGAGAGGCGCGCGTACCACCGCTCCGACTGGCGCGCGACGTCGTGCACGACGTCGGCTTCCTGATCGTAGTAGTAGATGTCGAAGTGCTCGGTCTGGAGCACTTTGAAGTCGAACGACTCCCACTGCACCTTGTTGCGGCCGAAGTATTGAGCCTGGGTTACGGGGACGATGAGGGCGAGGACGAACGCGGCGACGACAAAACGAACAGCAACTCGCATAGACACCTCGGCTTTAGATGAACACCGATCGGGCCTCGGCTGCAAGGGCCGCGCCGCCTCAACTGACGTGTTTTCACGCTTGCAACATCTTTTCGCCGGTCCGTGCATGCGTCACATCGACGGGCCGAGGAGCCGTACTAAGCTCGTTCGTCCTATGCGTACAGCCACGATCTTCCTCGCACTCCTCCTCGCCCTGTCAGCATTTGCGCAGCAGACCGACGAAGTGATCGTCCCCCAGACCGGCGCGGCCCGCCTCTGGATCCCGGTGGCCGGTCACGCGCAGGGGCAGAACGGAACGTTCTTCCGCAGCGAGATCAGCGTGACCAACACCCGCAACGTCGCGCAACGCGTGCAGCTCTACTGGCTGCCGCAGGGTTCGACCGGTCCGGCCGCGCCGCTGCAGACGTACAACGTCCCCGCCGGCGCGGGCTTCTTCTCGGAGGATCTCGTCGACCGCCTGCTGCACCAGACCGGAGTGGGCGCGATCGAAGTCGTCGGCGTGACCAGCGCGAACGCGTTCGACCCGCAGGCGCGGCTGCACGTCACCTCGCGAATCTGGACGCGCCAGCCTGATACCGCCGAGGGACCGTCGCTGGGAACGATGTCGCAGACGTTCCCCGCCGTCGTCGCCGGGCAGAGCGCGCAGTCGAACGTGAAGCGCATCTACGGCATGCGCCGCGGCACGCAGTACCGCCTCAACGTCGGCGTGATGAATCCCTCCGCCACGACGCAGCGCTTCCGCATCGAAGCGAGCATCCTCGGCGCGACGGGGCAGGAAGTGGAGACGCTCGAGATCGACGTGAAGCCGCGCTCGATCGAGCACGTGCTCATCCCCGCCGACTCCACCGGCGTGGCCACGCTCGAAGTGACCGATCTCGACGGCGGCGCCGGCGACTGGCAAACCTGGGCCTCCTCCGTCGACAACGTCTCCGGCGACGCCTGGTCGCAGATGGGCTTCGTCTGGGTGCTCCCGTAACGTTGCAAATGCGGCGCACTGCCCCCTCTCCGCGCGTGGCGGCGGGGAGAGGGGGCACGGCATCGCGAGAGCGCTCGAGTCCGGCTCGGAGCGTGGCAGGGCGTTTCTCTTGCTATGAGAACCCTGCTTCTGACTCTCGCGCTTGCTCTTCCGCTTTCCGCCCAGGTCACGAATGAAGTGATCATTCCGCGCGCCGCCGCGGCGCGCATCTACGTCCCGGTGGCCGGCAGCGCCGCCGGCGCGAACGGCACGTTCTTCCGCACCGACATGAACCTGATCAACCTGCGCACCGCCACACAGCGCGTGCTGATTTTCTGGCTCCCGCAAGGTGCGACCGGCAGCGCGACGCCCGCCGGCACGCTGGAGATTCCGGCGCAGCAGGGCATCTCCTCCGAGGACTTCGTCAGTGAGATTCTGGGAAGGAGTGGAATCGGTGCGATCGAGTTCGTCGGCGTCAACGCCGACAACTCGTTCGACCAGAACGCCGCGCTGCACGTGACCTCGCGCATCTGGACGCCGCGCCCCGACGGCAGCGAGGGGACGATGTCGCAGACGTTTCCCGCGGTCGTTGCCGGCTCGCAGGGGACGGACCTCGTCAAGGCCGTCTTCGGCCAGCGTCGCGGCGCGCAGTACCGCCTCAACGTCGGCGCGATGAACCCGTCGTCGACGACGCAGCGCTTCCGCGTCACGGTGGCCATCAACGGCAGCGGCGGCACGGACACGATCGCGCTCGAGTTCGACGTGCCCGCACGCGCGATCCAGCAGGTGCTCGTCCCCGGCACGTCCTCCGGCAACGTGCAGGTCCTGATCGAAGACCTCGGCGGCGGCGCCGGCGACTGGCAGGGCTGGGCCTCGTCCATCGACAACCAGAGCGGCGACGCCTGGTCGCAGATCGCGGTCGGCGGGGACTGAAAGCCTGTCATCCCGAGCGTCGAGTCGAGGGACCTGGGCGGTGGGCGGCGCGCGGCGCGTCCACTGCACGCGTAGCGCGCCCCCACCCGCCCAGGTCCCTC
>DASVSV010000472.1:0-2594 GCA_036387915.1 Thermoanaerobaculia bacterium | reverse complement strand
CCGGCCGTGCCGTGCCAGACGACGAACTTCTTCGCGGTGAGATCGGGAAAGTATTGGCCTTTCTTGAGCGGGTATTGTTGGATGTTCATGGTCTCTCTCCGAAGAGGTGGAGCGCGCGCGAACGCGCGCCCCACCGGGTTAACTGCGTGAAGCGTCAGAGATCACGGCCGGCCTTGAAGTTGCGGCCGGTGGTCTTCCCCTTCGCGGTGCGGATGTCCTTCCCCGCCTTGAAGCCGTGGCGGTTCTGGTTCTCCTCGGTGACGTGACTGACGGCGCGGCGGCGACGCAGCCGGGAAGACGACGGATAGTCGATCGTCTCCACGACCGTGTATTGCGGCCAGCGGCGCGCGTCACGGGCGCTGATGAAGCGGCCGGACGATGCGCTGCGTGCGACCTTGCGGGTGCTCATTCCTGCTCCGCGAGGTCCTTGCCGGCCTTGAACTGCGCGGTGATGTCGCCGCCGACGGAGGTCAGCGCGTCGAGCGCCTGCGTGAACATGACGATGGCCGCGCGCCACGTGGACGGGATGAGCGGGAGGGAGCCGATGATCGCGAACACCGGCTTGATGCCGCGGTAGATCTTCAGCACCTTCTGCAGGCGCGTGTTCGGCGTGTCCTGCACGAGGGTGTTCTCCTGCTCCATGTCGACGTTGAGCGCGCGCAGCGTGCGATCGGTGGAGCGCTTGCTCTTGGCGATCAACGCCACGGATGCTTCGAGGGGATTCAGTTCTTTGGGATTCGTGCTCATGGTGAATGCCTCTCCTTTCGAGGCAGGTCGGATGCTGGTGGATGGGTGAAGAGAAGGCGGTCAGCGGGCGGGCCGGCGACGCACGCGCGGCATGCGCGTGGCGACGACGGCGGCGCGCTCGCGCGGCCTTTTGACGGGGGTGTGCTTGGCGACACACCCGACGACGGCCGGCGACAGGCCCACGTCCGACCAGGCGTCGGCGACGACGCGCTGGATCGACGCGCCGTGGCCGTAAAGTTCGCCGGCGATGTCGACGGTGGCCTGCACGAAGTCCGCGAAGTCAGCCTCGGGCCGGAGCCGTTCGGTGAGCGCCGCGTACCAGATGCGCCCCAGCACGTTCCACGTGTTTCCGCCGAGAGTCATCGCGGCGACGTAGAACGCGTGGTTGAGAATGCCGGAGTTGATGTGGACGCCGCCGTTGTCTTCCGTCGTTTCGACGTAGTCGCGCATGTGCGACGGTTGCGGGTCTTTGCCGAGGACGGGATCGTCATAGGCAGTGCCCGGAAACGCCATGGACCGCACGGCTACACCGTTTACGGCAGGGCCGAAAATCTCCGCGCCGATGAGCCAATCGGACTCGCTTGCGGACAGGCCGAGCAACCACTGCTTGACCATGATCCCGAACGCGTCGGAAAGGTGCTCGTTGAGCGCACCGGTCTGACCGTGATAACCGAGAGCTGCGGCGAACTGCGTGAGGCCGTGCGTCAGCTCATGGGCGATCACATCGACGGATGCGGTGAAGCGCTTGAAGATTCGTCCGTCCGCGTGGCCGTAGACCATCTGCCGGCCGTTCCAGAGCGCGTTCTCGAATGACGTGCCGTAGTGCACGGTGGAGTCGAGACGCATTCCGCGGCCGTCGATGGAGGAACGCTGAAAGACGCTTGCGAAAAAATCGTACGTCGATCCGGACCCGTCGTAAGCCTCGTTGACTTCGACGTCCTTGCCGCGCGTCTTGTGCTCGCTCATGACGAGCTTCCCGGGCAGGCGAAGGGTGTGGTTCGCGGAGTAGACGTTCCGCCGTTTTTTCGGAGTGGTGAGCGTGGCGGCAACCGCGCTCGGTCGTTCGAGGAGCGTTGCGGCGCGACCCGTGGCCAGCTCGCGCATGTGCTCGAGCGTGGCGCGGGCGGTGCCGCTTGCTTCAGAGGATGTGTGCTCGGCAACCCGCGTCAGGATGTGAGGCGGGATGACGCCGCATATGTACTGCGGTATGTTTCCCATGACACTGCTGCTCCTTTGGTCCTAGCAGACGGGGGGCGTGTTCGTGTCCGACCCGAGCCGCGTGCCGCGCGGCTCGGAGTCGTCACGAATCGCCGCCGCCTTCCTGACCGGGAAGCAGTCGTGGCGTGGGAACTCCGATGCCGGGGGTCGCGGTGGTCTTGCGCAACGCCAGAGGCGTCTTGGGACGGCCGCGACGGCCGAGATCGCGCTTCATGTTCGCGACGAGCGACGCGATGGTGGCGCTGTTCGGATCGCGAGCGAGGCCCTTCGCCACGTCGTACGTCAGGAGCGAGTCGGTGGCGAGTTTCGCCTTGCGCGAGTCCATCGTGTACTTCAGATTTTTCGCGAAGGCGTCCACCTTGTCGCGGACGGGACGGAAGGCTTCGAGGAACTGGATGGTGTCGCGGGCTGCGTTCACGTCGAGCTTGTTGATCGCCTGAAGCTCCGGAACCTGTTCGACGGCCGCGGTGACGGTGGCCAGGAACTCGTTCGGAACGTTGAGGCGGGAGCGCACGAGATTTGCGGTGGAGACGTGGATCGCTTCCAGCTTCGGAATGATCTGCGCAATCTCGTCGAGCGCGGACATGAACTCTGCGGCGACTTGCTGGTAATGCGTGATCGTCGGGGTC
>DASVSV010000471.1:0-13096 GCA_036387915.1 Thermoanaerobaculia bacterium | reverse complement strand
CCGCCGCACTCCATAAGCGTGCGCGGGACGCTCTTTCCTCTTTCCTCTTTCCTCTTCTTTCTGCTACGAACATCCCGTGCGGGTGCTGGTTCACTGGTTGACGATGATCGCGGCGGTGGTGGCGGTCACCGCGGGCGGGCTTGCGGCGCGGCTGGATCCGACCACGATCGGGTTCCTGTACCTGTTCGCGGTGGTGCTGCTCTCGATGTGGGGCGGGTTGAAAGTCGGGATCGCGGCGTCGTTGCTGGCGACGGGCTGCTACAACTGGTTTTTCCTCCCGCCGCTGCACACGTTCCACATTGACGATCCGCGCAACTGGATGGCGCTGGGCGCGTTCCTGGTCTCGGCGCTGGTCGTGACGCGGATCATTTTCAGCGCGCGGGCGCAGGCGGCCGAGGCGGAGCGGCTGCGGGTGGCGGGGGAGGCGAGCGCGCACATCGACCTGTTGCGGCAGAGCGACGCGTTCAAGACCTCGCTGCTGCGCGCGGTGTCGCACGACCTCACCACGCCGCTGACCGCGATCCGCATTCACACCGCCGCGCTGCAGCGTCACGCCGCGGCGATGCCGGAGATCGCCGGGACGGTCGGCGCGATCGACGAAGAGTCGGCGCGCCTCCATCGCCGGATCGACAACTTGTTGACCATCGCCCGGCTCGAGTCCGGACGCTTCACGCCGCATCCCGAGCCGACGCCGCCGGCGGACATCTTTCGCGCGGTGCACGAGAGTTTGCCCGGCGTGCCGGTCACAATCTCCGTCGCGGCCGAATGTCCCGACGCGTACGTCGACCCGTCGCTGCTGCTGGAGATCCTCGTGAATCTCGTCGAGAACGCGCATCGCGCCACGGTCGACGGCGCGCCGATCGAGCTGGCCGCGGAGCGACGCCAGTCGCGCGTGCACATTGAAGTGCGCGACCGCGGCCGCGGCCTGGCCCCCGACTCCGACGTCGTGCAGCGAGGTCTCGGCCTCGAGATCGCGCGCGGCCTGACCACGGCCAGCAACGGGGCGTTCACTCTGGAGAACCGCGAGGGCGGCGGCGCGGTCGCACGCGTTGACCTGCCGGCGGCGATCTTCGAGGAGCGCGCGTGACCGCCGAGCCGGTCGTGCTGATCGTCGACGACGATCCCGGCATCCGCGACTCACTGTGCGGCGAGCTGCGGGCCGCGGGCTACGACGCGCTGACGGCAGTCGACGGACGGGCGGGACTGGCGGCGTTCCGCGTCAATCTGCCGGAGCTGCTGCTGACCGACCTGGCCATGCCGGGCGCCGACGGCTTCGCGCTCATCTCCGCGATCCGGCAGTTCTCGCGGACGCCGATCATCGTCCTCTCCGTTCGTGGCAACGACGCCGACAAAATTCGCGCGCTCGATCTCGGCGCGGACGATTTCGTGACCAAGCCGTTCTCTGTACCGGAACTGCTCGCACGGATTCGCGCGCAACTGCGGCGGAGCAGCGCCGCTTCGAATGTCCTCAAGTTCGACGAGCTGACCATCGACGTCGAACGCCGTCGCGTCACGCATGCCGCACGCGAGCTCAAGCTGACGCCGACGGAGTACGCGCTGCTGGAACTGCTGGCCACGCACGCGGGCAAGCCGGTGTTCATCGACCAGATCATCGCCCGCGTATGGAGCTCCGCGCCCGGCACGACGCACGACACGGTGCGCGTGCACATGAGCGCACTGCGCCGGAAGCTGGAGCCCGACCCGGCGCAACCGCGCTACATCGTCACGGAGCCGTGGATCGGCTATCGTTTCATCGCGGAGCCGACATGATCGTCGGGTAGGGGGCAGTGAGCAGGGCGGAGGGCGCAGGAGCGGGGGCAGAGGAGCACGGCGTTGTCTCCTCCGCCCTGCGCCCTGCTCACTGCGCCCTCTACTCCGGCGGCTGGCCGCGCTGGGCGTGGTCGCGTAAGCCTTCCAGCCAGCGCTGGTGACCGCGCGACATGCGGTTGGGGAGGACCAGCTTGCCCAGCCGCGCCACGAATCCGTACTGCGTCTCCTCCGTGATCACGCGGCAGCCGTTCGGCGTCGGCTCGAGCAGCCAGGCGTGATACGCGTCGACGCCGATGCCGTGCGCCGCCCAGCTGATGCGAAACGGCGGGACGAATTCGCGGACGTGCGATTCGATCCCGACGCTGAACGTGCGCCAGCGGAATCGCGTTCCTTCGCCGAGGTCCGGCGGCGTGCCGTCGAGAAAGCGGACGTTGGAGGAGTTGTCGTACCACGAAGGCCAGAGCTGCGCGCGGATCAGCCACGCCCACGCGCGCTCGCACGGAGCGGCGATGTCGATCTCGTTGCGCACGTGGATCGGCGCACGCGCCGGATCGTATTTCTCCGGCCAGACGATCGACGATGACGGCGGCATCAACTCTCCCGGCCAGCGCGCACCGGGATCTCCGACTCGGCGCCGATGGAGATGTCGAGGTCGCGCAGCAGGCCGTCGGCGAGGTCGTAGATCCAGCCGTGCACCGCCACCTCGTAACCGCGCGACCAGGCGTCGCGCAGGACGGTGGTCTGGCTGACGTTCACGACCTGATCCATCACATTGAGCTCGCAGAGCCGGCGATGCCGCTCGCCCTCGGACGGCAGCGCGTCGATGCGCGACTGATGCGCGCGCCGCACGTCCTGCACGTGACGCAGCCAGTTGTCGGCCAGGCCGACCTTCTCCTCGCGCAACGCGGCCAGCACGCCGCCGCAGCCATAGTGGCCACAGACGATGATGTGGCGGACGCGCAGCACTTCGACCGCGAACTGGATGACCGACAGGCAGTTCAGGTCCGTGTGCACGACCACGTTCGCGACGTTGCGGTGCACGAACATCTGTCCCGGCGCCAGGCCGACGATCTGATTCGCCGGCACGCGGCTGTCCGAGCAGCCGATCCAGAGGTATTGCGGCGATTGCTGGACCGACAGACTGGTGAAAAAGTCGGGGTCCTGCCGGGTCATCTCGGCGGCCCAGGCGCGGTTGTTGGCGAAGAGGTGATCGAGATCGGTCATTTGGTTTCGGCGCGTGGATCGTATGTTAGGTTGCTGCGGAGGTGAAAGGTAAAGGGTAAAAGGTAAAAGTACGCTCCGCGAGAAGGCGCGCTTTCCGCCTGAAGCATGCGTTGACGCGGAGCGACTTTCACCTTTTACCTTTTTCCTTTTACCTTCCCTGAAATTAGGAGAAGACAGATGCCTGAGATCCACCACGTAAACCCGAAAAACGGCGATGTACTGCTACTCGTTGGAACGATGAAGGGGGCTTTCATTCTTCGCGCGAACAAGTCGCGCAAGAAGTGGGAGGTGGGCGGGCCGTATTTTCCGGGGAGCGCGGTTTACGCGATGGCGTACGACGGGCGGGCGGGGCGCAATCGCATCTGGGCGGGGCCGCAGTCGATGCACTGGGGGGCGCTGCTTCGCTCGTCCGATGATTTCGGGCAGAGCTGGACCAATCCGGAGGAAGCGAACGTGAAGTTCCCCGAGGGGAGCGGGGCGGCTCTGGAGAACATCTGGCAGATTGCGCCGGGACACGACGCCGAGCCCCACACGCTGTTCTGCGGCGTGCAGCCGGCGGCGCTCTTCGCGTCGCGCGACGCGGGCGAAACGTGGCGTCTGACGGAAGGCCTCTGGAATCATCCGCAGAGGCCGAAATGGCAGCCGGGCGGCGGAGGGCTTTGCCTGCACACGATCCTGCTCGATCCGGAGACGCCGCAACGGATCCGCATCGCCGTGTCGACCGCGGGCATGTACGTGACCGAGGATGGCGGGACGACGTGGCGTCCGTCGAATCGCGGCGTGCGCGCCGACTTTCTCCCGGACAAGCATCCGGAGTTTGGTCAGTGCGTGCATAAAGTCGTGCAGTCGGAGCAGCAGCCGGAGCGGATGTACCTGCAGAACCACTGGGGCCTCTATCGCAGCGACGATCGCGGCGAGAGCTGGACCGACATCGCCAACGGCGTGCCGTCGGACTTTGGCTTCGCCATGACCACGCATCCGAACGATCCCGATTGCGCGTGGATCGTGCCGCTGGAGTCCGACCAGTTCCGATGCACGCCCGAGGGGAAGCTGCGGGTGTACGCGACGCGGGATGCGGGGAAGAGCTGGAAGGCGATGGCGAAAGGGCTGCCGCAGAAGGGCGCGTACGAGACCGTGCTGCGCGACGCGATGGCGGTGGATGCGCTCGACCCGGTGGGCGTCTACTTCGGCACGCGCAGTGGAAAAGTGTTCGCCTCGGCGGACGAGGGGAAGAGCTGGTCGATGGTGCTCGACGGCTTGCCCGCGGTGGTCTCCGTGAACGCGGCGCGCGTGACGCTGAAGCGCGGCCGGAAGGGCGCGTGATGCCGTTCGTCTTCGTCATCCCGGGACCGCTGCGCGAGCTGGCCGGCAATCGCGGCGAGGTCCGCGTCGACGGCAGCGCCACCTCGGTGTCGGACGCGCTGTCGCTGCTCTGGACGCAGTGGCCGGGCCTGCGCGACCGCGTGCTGACCGAGCTCGGCGAGGTGCGTCTGCACGTCAACATTTTCGTCGACGGCGAAAGCATCCGCGACTCCGGCGGACTCGGCATGCCGGTCCGCGACGGCGCGGAGATTTTCATCCTGCCGGCGTTGAGCGGCGGGTAGGCGCGGGCGGCCGTAACTTCGCGCGAGCGATAACCCCTCATCCGCCGGTTGGGCACCTTCTCCCCTCACGAGGGGAGAAGGGCAACAAAGTGAGCGTCTCGCGAGAGCCATGTTTGTCGCGAGGGAGCGTCTCGCGAGATGCGTGTTTATTGCCCCTCGCCCCGCGGTAAGCGGGGAGAGGGTGCCCGAAGGGCGGGTGAGGGGCCGTGCGCAAATTGCGCTGAGTAGGCCGCGTCCATGAAGGTGCGCGGAACGTTGGGCGCGGAACCGCTAAACTATTCGCGAAGATCCTCAAAACACTTCATGGAGCTCGTCGGTCAGAGGTTCGGCCACATACGCGTCACGCAGGTCGTCGGTTCGGGCGGCATGGGGGATGTGTATGGCGGGTACGACGAGAAGCTGGAGCGCAAGGTCGCGCTGAAGACGCTGGCGCCGGAGCAGCGGCCCGACGTCGAGGCGCGCGAACGGCTGCTGCGTGAGGCGCGCGCGCTGTCGCGGCTCGACCATCCGAACATCTGCCGCATCCACGACTACATCGAGAGCGACGAGGTCGACCTGCTCGTGCTCGAGTACATCGACGGCCGCACCTTGGCCGAGGTGATGACCGAGACGACGTCGCGCGCGGAGAAGCTGCGCATCGCGGCGGCCATCGCGAACGTGCTCGTGGCCGCGCACCGCGCCGGCATCGTGCATCGCGACCTCAAGCCGGACAACGTCATGCTGACCAAGGCCGGCGAGGTGAAGGTGCTGGACTTCGGACTCGCGCGCTGGCTGCAGCGGCCACGGGCGGCGCAGCAGCTCACCGGCAAATACGCGGTGCTGCAGGGCGGCAGCAGCTACGACACCGCCGCGCCGCTCGAGACCGCAATCGGCATCACCCTCGGCACGCCGCTCTACATGAGCCCGGAGCAGGCTCGCGGCGAGGCGCTCACGCCGGCCAGCGACATGTACTCGTTCGGCCTGCTGCTGCAGGCGCTGTTCACCGGCATGGACCCGCATCCGATGGGCCTCTCGGCGCGCGAGGTGATGCTGCGCGCGGCGCGCGGCGAGACCAATCCGGTCAGCGGTGTGGCGGGCGACGTCGCGGCTCTCATCCATCGGCTGAAACAGTTCGCACCGGCGGACCGCCCGACGGCCATCGAGGCGGTGGAGCGGCTGAAGTTCCTCGCCGACAAAACGCAGCGCATCGCCCGGCGGGCCGCGGCGAGCGCGTTCGTGGCGCTGCTGGCCTTCGGCGGCTGGCGTTACACCGTCGACCTGAAGACCGAGCGCGCGAAGGCCATCGCCGCGCAGGGAGAAGCAGAGCGGCGCCGCGCGCAGGCGGAAGACCTGATCGAATTCATGCTCGGCGACCTGCACAAGAAGCTCGGCTCGGTGGGCCGGCTGGACGTGCTGGACGACGTGGCCAATCGGGCCTTGATGTATGTCTCGTCACTGAACCCGGAGACAGTCAGCGCGGAGGAGCTCGCGCGTAATTCGAAGGCGCTGAACCAAGTCGGCGATGTGCGCATCGGACAGGGCAATGTGGCCGAGGCGCGGCGCGTGTTCGAGAAATCGCTGCAGCTTTCGACGGCCGCACTGCGCAAAGCGCCGAACGATCCGCGGGTGCAGCTCGCGCACGCGACCAGCCACTACTGGGTCGGCAACGCGCGACGGCTGGAAGGCGACCTGCCGCGCGCGCTGCACCACATGACCGAGTACCAGAAGGGCACGACCAGGCTCGCGCGAGAGCATCCGGACAATGACGAGTACCAGCGCGAACGCGCATCCGGACACGACGCGGTCGGCACGGTCCTGGAGGCGAAGGGCGACCTGGCGAAAGCGCGCGACGAGTACCGCCTCGTGCTGGCCATCCAGACGGCGCGGCTGCAACGCGATCCGTCCAGCGCCGGCCGGCAACATGATGTGGCGTTCGCGCGCAAGAAGCTGGGACAGTGCTGCGCAGACCCGGCGACACCGGTGGTGCGCTGGAGAACTTCCGCGTCGACGAGACATATCGCATCAAAGCCGTAATCGCACAAAGCAGATCCCGCCGGATTCATTGAAGAGATGCCGCCTTCGGACGGCGTTTCCTTTTTGGACTTAGGAAATCAGGACGGGTTGTCCGTCCATATTGAGTAGAATGTGGACCCTTCAGCGACTCAATCACAACGAGGGTCCCCCGATGGAACTGATCGGACGACGATTCGGACATATCCGGGTCACCGGTGTCGTCGGCCAGGGCGGCATGGGAGACGTGTACTCGGGTTACGACGAGAAGCTCGAGCGGAAGGTGGCATTGAAGGTCCTGCACGCGGAACAGCGGCTCGACCATACCGCGCGGGAGCGTCTGTTGCGCGAGGCGCGCGCACTGTCGAGACTCGATCACCCCCACATCTGCCGCATTCACGATTACGTAGAGAGCGACGACGTGGACGTGCTCGTGCTCGAGTACATCGACGGCATCACGCTCGAGGACGTCTTCAGAGAAAAGGCGACGCGCGGCGAGAAACTGCGCATCGCCATCGCCATCGCCGAGGTGCTGGTGGCGGCCCACCGCGCCGGGATCATCCATCGCGATCTCAAACCGGAGAACGTGATGCTGACGAAGAGCCGCCAGGTGAAGGTGCTCGACTTCGGACTCGCGCGGTGGCTGCAACTGGCGCGCGTGCGCTCGTCGGACCGCCATCGCGCCGTGCACGCGACGGTCGTGCCGATCTCTCACGCGCGCGCCGAGACACTGCCGCTGCCGGACGGCGACGACACTTCGCCGCACGCCACGGCCGCCGGGATCACCCTCGGCACGCCGCTGTTCATGAGCCCCGAGCAGGCCCGCGGCGAGACGCTCACGCCGGCCAGCGACATGTTCTCGTTCGGGCTGCTGCTGCAGGCGCTCTTCACCGGACAGGATCCGCATCCGGACGGCCTCACGTCGCGCGAAGTCATGCTGCGCGCCGCACGCGGGGAGACGAACCCGGCCACCGGCGTGCCGGGGGACGTGACGGCGCTGATCAATCGTCTCAAGGAGCTCGCCCCCGCCGACCGCCCCACCGCCATCGAGGCCGTGGAGCGGCTCACGTTCCTGCAGAACAAGCCGCAGCGCATTGCGCGGCGTGCGGTGGCCGCGCTGGTGGTCGCGCTGATGGCCATGGGCGGCTGGCGCTATGCCATCGACCTGCAGCGCGAGCGCTCGATCGCGCTCGCAGCGCAGACCGAGGCCGAGACGCGCCGCGCCCAGGCGGAGGACCTGATCAACTTCATGGTCGGCGACCTGCGCACGAAGCTCGAGCCGGTCGGCCGCCTGGACGTGCTCGACGACGTGGCCAGAAAAACGCTGCAGTACGTCGCGAGCTCCGAGGCTGCCGTGATGACGGCGGGGGAGCTCGCGCGCAACGCGAAGGTTCTGCAACAGGTCGGCGAAGTGAACATCGCGCAGGGGAAGCTCGACGACGCCATGCGCGCGTTCGCGCAGTCGGTGACGCTCTCCACCGCCGCGGCGAAGAAAGCGCCCCGCGATCCGGCCGTGCGCCTCAGTCTCGGCACGAGCCACTTCTGGCTCGGCAACGGATACCGCCTGCAGGGCGACCTGCCGAAGGCGCGGCGGCATCTCACCGAGTACATGAACGTGGCCGAGCAACTCGCGCGCGAATATCCGGAGAACGACGAGTACCGGCTCGAGCGCGCATACGGCCACAGCAACGTGGCCATGATCCTGGAAGCGCAGGGGGAGTATCGCGAGGCACTGGCGCACCACTCCGTGACCCGCGCCATCAAGAGCGAGCGGCTCGCCGCCGATCCGGCCAACGCGGAAAAACAGGCCGACGTGGCCATGACCCTGAACAAGATGGGCTTCGTCCTGCAGCGCCTCGGCGACCTGCGCGGCGCGCTGGAGCACTTCGAGCGCGAGCTGGCGATGTACCGCATGCTCGCGCGGAGCGATCCGTCCCACAGCCGCTGGAAAGAGCGCGCGGCCGTCAGCCACAGCTACGCAGCTTCGGCGCGCGAGGCGCTGGGGGATTACGAGGCCGCGTTCGCATTGCGCGAGCAGGAGCTGGCGGCGAACCGTCAGCTGCACACACGCGATCCGCAGAATGCGGAGTGGCAGCGCAACCTGGCCATCGCCATGTTCCGTCGCGGCAATCTGCTTCGCATCCGCGGCGCGCACGAGGCGGCGCTGGCCGATGCCGCGGCGGCCGAGGCGCTCGTGGAGCCGCTCATCAGGCGCGATCCGACGCGGCGCTCATGGCAGCGCGACCGGGCGGTGATCCGCGTCGGGCACGCGCGCACGCTGCTCGCTGCGGGCAGGGCGGACGAGGCGCGGCGCATGGCCGCCGACGCCGCGTCGGCGCTCCAGTCGCTCTCCTCGCTCGACAAGATCCTGCCGCGCTATGTCGCCGACGCGCAACTCGTCCTCGGCGACGCGAGCGCGGCCGCGGGGGATCGCGCGGCGGCGCAGCGCGCGTGGCTGCGCGCGCACGAGGCGTTGCGTGACACCGCCACGACGGCGACCGATCTCGAGGCCCTCGACATCTGGTCGCAGGTGCTGCTCCGGCTCGGCCGCGATGCCGAGGCCGCACCCGTCGCCGCGCGACTGCGCGACGCCGGCTACGTACAAGTCACCGAGCGTACAGCCGTTCCGAGGCGGCCGTAATGACATACGAAGCAGACAGAGAGAAGGAGAAAACACCATGCAACACGTCACGATCGACTGGAAGGACGAGGCCCTGAGCGTGAGCCCGGTCAGCCTGTGGCGCGACGACCAGAGCATCATGTGGTCGTTCGCACCGAAAGCGGATCCGCGGCTCTACTGGGGAGGCGTGCCGGGAGTCGTTTTCCAGCCCGCGGGGGGGAAATACGTCGACTGGCCCGGGACACGGCCGCAGCCGCTCGGGCTGGTGCCGGAAAATGGAAATGATCGCCGCAACTACCTGGCCAACGGCGAGTCGCCGAATCTGGGAACGGACGTCATCTACTACCACTATGACCTGCATCTCCACCTGCCGACCGGCGAGACCGTCAGGTTGAGCGAGCTTCTTGCGAGCCGTCGCGCGCCACTGGTGGTCGGGTCCGGGCCGGGGAGCGTCGAGTGGATCGACCCCGAGATCCCCAATCAGCCGCAGCCCTGACGGGCTCTATTGCTCTTCGAGATGTTTTCCGCGGTTGCAACGGTGACGGCGGCGGCGGCGCAGACCGCCGCTGCCCGTCCTCGTTCATCAATCGCAGAATCGGTTTCCCGCGTCCGTCTAAGCATTCATCGTGCGGCAGACGGTTCACGCATCGACCACCGAGGGTTCGGCCATGGAGCTCATTGCCAGGCGGTTCGGTCACATCCGCGTCACCGGCGTCGCCGGTGAAGGGGGGATGGGACGGGTCTACACCGGCTTCGACGAGATGCTGGAGCGCAAGGTCGCGCTGAAGATGCTGCACGCGGGGGAGCGGCTCGACGGCGTGGCGCGCGAGCGTCTGCTGCGCGAGGCGCGTGCGCTGTCGCGGCTCGATCATCCGCACATCTGCCGCATTCACGATTATCTCGAGAGCGCCGACGTCGACGTGCTCGTGCTCGAGTACATCGACGGCCGGACGCTGAGCGACGTCGTGGACGAGCGGATGACGCGCGGCGAAAAGCTGCGCATCGCCATCGCGGTGGCCGAGGTGCTGGTGGCCGCGCACCGCGCCGGCATCATCCATCGCGACCTCAAGCCCGAGAACGTGATGATCACCAGGAACGGCGAGGTGAAGGTGCTCGACTTCGGCCTGGCGCGCTGGCTCAAGGCCGGACGGGCGCGGTCGGCGGAACGGGTCCAGTCCTTCGCGCAGGAGACGCCGAAAGTCGTGTCGATGCGCATCAGCGACACGATTCCGTACGAGGAGTCGTCGCCCGGCGAGACGGCGGCCGGCGTGGCCCTCGGCACGCCGCTGTTCATGAGTCCCGAACAGGCCCGTGGCGAGGCGCTCGCGCCGGCCAGCGACATGTTTTCGTTCGGCCTGCTGCTGCAGGCGCTGTTCACGGGCGAGGAGCCGCATCCCGACAATCTCACCGGACGCGAAGTCATGAGCCGGTGCGGCCGCGGCGAGACCAACGCGGTCGGCGCCGCGGCGGGCGACGTCCGTCCGCTGATCCACCGGCTGAAGCAGCTCGCGCCCGCGGACCGGCCGACGGCGCTGGAGACGGTGGAGCGTCTCCGGTACCTGGCGGACCGGCCGCAGCGCATCGCGCGCCGCGCCGTCGCCGCCGCGATCGCCGCCGTGCTGGCGGTCGGCGCGTGGCGCTACACGGTCGACCTGCAGCGCGAGCGCGCCATCGCGGTGAAGGCGCAGGCGCAGGCCGAGGACCTGATCGAGTTCATGCTCGGCGACCTGCGGGGGAAACTCGACGAAGTGGGACGGACGGACATCCTCGACGACGTCGGGGACCGCGCGCTGACTTACGTACAGTCGCGCGATCCTGAAACCATGACCGCGGACGAACTGACCCGCCGTGCGAAGGCACTCACTCAGCTGGCTGAAGTGCGTGAAAAGCAGGGCAACGCCGCCGAGGAACTGCGAATGTTGCGCGAGGCGGAGAAGCTGACGAACATCGCCGTGCGCCGCGAGCCGCGCAACGGAAAGGCGCTGATCGTCCATGGTGCGACGCAGTTCTTCCTCGGACGGAACCTCCAGCGGTCTGACGCGGCCCGCGCCCTCGAGCACATGCGCAACTACATGCGCGATGCCGAGGCGCTGGCCAGGCTCGATCCCGCAAACGCCGAGTACCAGCTCGAGCGCGCGTACGGCCACAGCGGCGTCGCGTCGGCTCTCGAAGCGCAAGGCAAACTGGAGGAGGCGCTGCGGCACCATCGGGTCAGCCTCGAGGTGAAAGAGAAGCTGGCGGCGCGGGCCCCGCACGATGCGGACGCGCAGTACTCGCTCGCGCTCGCGTACAACAAAGTGGGCAACGTGCTTTTCAGAACGGGCGACGTGCGTGGAGCGCGCGAGCTGGGACAGCGCGAGCTGGCCATCTCGCGGAAGCTCGTGGCGCTGGAGCCGAAGCAGGCCAGGTGGAAGGTGCGGCTGTCGACCGGGCTGGCCTACGTCGCGCGCGTGCACGATTCCGTCGGCGACCGCGACCGCGCGCTCGCGCTCTACAACGAGGGCCTGGCCCTCGAGCGCGAACTGGCCGCGCTCGATCCCGACAACGTGGACTGGCAACGCAACGCGGCCGTGGCCATGCGGCGGGTGGCGAAGGAGCTCGCGGCGCGCGGCGACTACGCCCGGGCATTGCCGCTCTTTCGTGAATCGCGCGCGTCTTTGACCGAGGTGATCCCGCGCGCGCCGGCGCGCGGCTTCGTGCACGACCTGACCGCCAACGAGATCACCTACGCCGGCGCGCTCGCGGCATCCGGAAACACGGCGGACGCGCGCCGCATCCTCGACGCCACCATCGCGCGCGTCGAGGCCATGCCTGCCGGCGATCGCCGCACGCAGTACAGCCTCGGCTGGGCGTGGCACGTGCGCGGCGGGATTCTTCGCGTCGGTGACCCGCCCGCGGCGCGGCGCTCGTGGGAGAAAGCCGAGCGCGAGCTCGAGCCGCTGCTCCGCAAGAGCGACGATCCGAAAGAGCTCGACCTCTGGGCCGAGGTGCTCATTCGCCGCGGCCGCGGCACCGATGCGCGCGCCGTCATCGAACGCCTGGGGCGCATGGGCCACTCGACGACGGCTCTGGTGTCTTTATGTGGAGAGACCGGCTGCTGAGCCGGGAGGAGGAGTCATGGCCACGATCGTCACGACCAACATCGCTGTGAGCAAACGGGGGGACGCGTACGAAGTGAAGATCGTGCCGCCCGTTACCCGGGTCCCCAACAACGACGGCGTGAAAACCGCGCAACTCGTCTGGACGTGCAGCGGCGCGACGTTCACCAGCACGGATGCTTTCCGCTGGAAAACCGGCGGCAACAGCCGCCCCGACGTTCAGCCCGACGGCGACAAGCTGGTGTCGGCGGAGTACACGAAGAACACCAGCGGCAAGTCCGTGAACTGGGAGTACGAGTTCACGATCCAGATCGCCGGTGGTCCGACGCTGGTGATCGACCCGGAGGTCGAGAACCTGCCTCCGGGCATGCCCTGATCACTCGCCGCCTTCGTCCCCGCCGGCGAGATGTTTCCCGCGGTTGCCCGGCAGCTCCGTGTGCTGCCGGGCGCCGCCACGGCGGCGGCGACGGCGGCGCGGGCCGCCGCTGCCCGGCGTCTGCGGCAGCGTCTCGTCCTGATCGTCGTCTTCGAAATCGTCGTCGCGAACGGCCGGCTCGGGTGCAGGCGTTTTCGTCTGCGCGGCGGGGGCGGGGTTCTTGCCGCGGTTCTCGAGCTTGTCCTCGTCCAGGAGCCAGACCCACTGCGTGTCGGGCGCCTGGGCGGCCGGTGCTTCCGGCTTCGCGTCGCGGCGCGGCTCGCGCGGTCCGCGCGGCGGACGCGGCGCGCGAGGCTCGCGCGGTTGCTCCTCCGCGGTTTGCGCGGCGGTTTGCGTCGCCAGCTGCGACGTCGCC
>DASVSV010000470.1:0-16025 GCA_036387915.1 Thermoanaerobaculia bacterium | reverse complement strand
CTCCCGGGGGTGGGCGGGCTGAAGCCACGCCCTACGTCTGGCTCACGCGATCTTTGGTGCACGTGCGCCGCGCGTGGCTCTCGCAGCTACTCGATCGTCACGAGCTCCAGCTCAAAAATGAGCGGCTTCCCGGCCAGAGGGTGGTTGGCGTCGAGGGTGACGCTCTGGTCGTCCACTCCCGTGACCTGGACGGCGGCGTTGCTGCCGTCGGGGAATCCGACCCGCAGCATGTCGCCAACCTCGACCTCTCCCTCGGGCATCTGGTCGCGGCCGACGGTGAATACGAGCTCGTCGCGGCGGTCGCCGTAGGCGTTCCCCGCTTCCATGCGCTCGGTCTTCTTGTCGCCGGGGGCCATGCCTTCGATGGCGTCCTCGAAGCCGGGGATGACCTGTCCGGCCCCGATGGTGAACACGATCGGGTCGCTGCCCTGGGACGAGTCGAACTCCGTCCCGTCGTCGAGCGTTCCCCGGTAATGCACGTGCACCGTGTCGCCGCGCCTGGCCTGCGTCATTGCTGGCAATCCTCCGTTAGTCGAGCAGATCGAGCAGGCCGCGCAGTGGGATGCGGACCCAGTCGGGACGGTTGTTCAGTTCGTAGACCACTTCATAGACTGCTTTCTCGAGCAGGTACGCATTGAGGAGCGTCTCGATCGATTCGGCGCTCTTCGGCAAGTGCGTGATCTTGCTCTTCGCGCTCTCCTGCAGGTACGCGCGCAGGAATGCCGCGCTGACCCAGGCGTGCCAGTAGCGCGCGCCGTTCTCGAGGAGCGCGCGGTCCTCTTCGCGCACATACGAGCCCGGCGCGGCGCCGAACAGCACCGCATATGGCGCGTAATGGAACGAGCGGAGCATGCCGGCCACGTCGCGCAAGCCGCTGCGCTTGATGCGGCGCTCGCTCAACGGACGGGCCGGCTCGCCTTCGAAGTCGATGATCACAAAATCGTTGCCGGTGTAGAGCACCTGCCCGAGGTGATAGTCGCCGTGGATGCGGATGCGGAAGGCTTCCACCTTCCCTTCCAGCACCTGGCGGACACGCTCGTGCAGTTCCCCTTCGCGCTCCAGCAGCTCGGCGATTTCAGGCCGGTCCTTGCCGCGCTTCCTGGCGACGGCCAGCATCTGCACGAGTTGCGTGCGCATGAACTGGTAAATCGAGCGTTGGTAATGCGGCGTAAAAGCCTCGGGGCGAAACGCGGGATCGTCGTCGCGCGAGGCCAGGGCGATGTGCATCTGCGCCGTGCGCACGCCGAGGAGCTCCGCGTCGGCGAGATAGGGACCGACCGCGTCGCGGGCCATGTCGGGGATCGTCCGCTGCGCCAGCTCGTACACGCCGTCGTGCGGGATGGCCTTGCCCAGTTTCTCCGCCACCTCGGGATCGCTCAATAACCGGTCGAAATAACGGCCGATCGCGTCCAGCGTATACGACCACGCGTCACCGGAATTCGGAGTAAAGCCCTGCAGGATGCCGACGGTCATGTCGGCGCCGGTGGCGTCATTGTGGTATTCGAGGCCGCCGGCCACGCGCGGCGTGTGCGTGAAGCTCGTCTCTTCGTTCAGGAATCGCGTGATCTCGAAATCGGTATTGATGCCCGGCTCGAGGCGGCGGAAGAGTTTCAGGAAGAGGCGCTGGCCGTATTGCAGCGCGGTATTGGACTGCTCGACGCCGAGCACGTGCGTTTCCATCTCCTCGTCGCCGCGCAGCTCCTTGAACGATTTCGTCGGCGCGCCGGTGATCGAGCCATTGAGGCCCTTCAACTGGCGTTTGCGGGCGATGGTGTCGAGCAGAGCGTCGGCGAAGAAATCCTCCTGCACCGGCTCATAGAGAATGGCGCCGTTCTGCAGGCGTGCAATGACGGGAAGCGAGCGGGCCTGGTCCTGTTCGCGGCGCACGTTGGCGATCGCGAGCGGGAGGAGGTACGTCTGCGGCTCGCCGTCGGAGAACTCGACGTGCACGAGGAGGAACCGTCCTTCGTTCGGCAGCTCGACGGCGTCACGGATGGCGACAGAGGTCACGACGCGGGCCTTGCCGCCGAACCAGCGGCGGGTCGGGAGATAGGCGCCGATGGCGCGCTCGAGGGAATCGCGGTGGCGCGGCGAGAGGATCTCCTCCCATGTCCGCGCACCGACCAGCGGTGCATCCTGGGTGGCCACTTCGGCAGAGACCTCACGTTGTAATGCGAACCAGTAGAATGCAAACGGCCCGAGATTGAGGAAATAGGGACGCTCGCCGATGACGGGGAACTTCGTCCCGCCGGAGAGCTCGATCGGGACCATGCCCTTGTACTGAGACAGATCGAGCTCGAAGCATTGCACGAGGCGCGAGAGATTGGCCACCACGAGAATGATCTCGTCCTCGTAGCGGCGCACATAGGAGAGCACCTTGCGGTTCTCACTGTGCAGAAACTCCATCGAGCCGCGGCCCAGCGCGTGGTAGCGCTTGCGCATCGCGATCAGGCGCTTCATCCACCAGAGCAGCGAATATTGATTGGACTGCTGCGCCTCGACGTTGACCTGCTCGTAGTGATATTGCGGGTCGATGATGGTCGGCAGGAACAACTGCTGCGGATTGCAGCGCGAGAAGCCGGCGTTGCGGTCGGCGCTCCATTGCATGGGAGTGCGGACGCCGTTGCGGTCGCCGAGGTAGATGTTGTCGCCCATCCCGATCTCGTCGCCGTAATAAATGATCGGCGTACCGGGGAACGAGAAGAGCAGGCCGTTCATCAGGTGGATGCGGCCGCGGTGATTCTCGAGGAGCGGCGCGAGACGGCGGCGGATGCCGAGGTTGATGCGGGCCTTGGCGTCCTTGGCGTACGTGCGCCACATATAGTCGCGGTCTTCGTCGGTGACCATTTCCAGGGTCAGCTCGTCGTGATTGCGCAGGAACATCGCCCACTGGCAGTTCTCGGGGATGGGCGGGGTCTGGCTCATGATGTCGATGATCGGGAAACGGTCCTCCATCGCCAGGGCCATGTACATGCGCGGCATGACCGGGAAGTGGAAAGCCATGTGGCATTCGTCGCCGTCGCCGAAATACGGCAGTGAGTCTTCCGGCCACTGATTGGCCTCGGCCAGCAGCACGCGGCCGGGATACTTCTCGTCCATGTGCTTGCGAATGCGCTTCAGATACGCGTGCGTCTCCGGCAGATTCTCGGACGTGGTGCCTTCGCGCTCGAACAGATACGGGATGGCGTCGAGGCGGAAGGCGTCGACGCCCATCTCCATCCAGAAATCGAGCGCCTTCATCAGCGCCTCGTGCACGGCGGGGTTATCGAAATTCAGGTCGGGCTGGTGGGAGAAGAAGCGATGCCAGTAATACGCATTGGCTTCCGGGTCCCACGCCCAGTTCGACGTCTCGAAGTCTTTGAAGATGATACGGGCGTCTTTGTATTTGTCGGGCGTATCGCTCCAGACGTAAAAATCGCGCCACGGACTGCCGGGCTTGGCGCGGCGGGATTTCTGGAACCACGGGTGCTGGTCGCTGGTGTGATTGATGACCAGCTCGGTGACGACGCGGATGCCGCGGCGATGGGCCTCTTTCAGAAAGGCCTTGAAGTCATTGAGGGTACCGTAGCTGGGATTGACGGCGGTGTAATTGGCGATGTCGTAGCCGTCGTCGCGCAGGGGAGACGGATAGAACGGCAGGAGCCAGAGAATGTTGATGCCGAGGTCCTGCAGGTAGTCGAGCTTGCGGGTCAGGCCCTGGAAATCGCCGATGCCGTCGCCATTGCTGTCGAAAAACGCACGGACGTGCGTCTGATAGATGATCCCGTCTTTGTACCAGAAGTCGTCGTTCATAAACTTTGGTTGCTGGTTGCTGGTTTCTGGTTGCTAGTGCGTTTTCGCGAAATTGCACTAGCAACTAGTAACCAGCAACCAGTACCCACCTCATAAAAAGTACTCAAAGTCTTTTTCCGTCCTCACCCGGCGCCGAATCCGGAAGATGTGGGCCGGGACGACGTGCGGGTTCATCTGCACGTAATTCCGCGGGCCGTGCCAGGTGTGGCGGGCGTTGCTGAGCAGGTCATGGACCTGGAAGGAGCGTCCGGTCTCGAGCCCCAGCGCCTCGAGGTCGAGGTCGATCCAGCCGGAGTGCGTCAGGTGCACGTCGAGATTGACGACCACCACGATGACGTTGTCGCCCGCGGCTTTGCTGTAGCAGAGGATCTGCTCGTGATCGGTCTCGTGGAACTTGAGCGTGGCGTTCTGCTGCAGCGCCGGGTTCTCGCGGCGGATGCGATTGACCACCGCGATCAGCTCGGTCATGTCGTCGTCGGTCGGCGGCCAGTACTTGACCTCGTATTTCTCGGAGTCGAGGTATTCCTCGCTGCCGTGCTCGCGCGCCTGATGGACGAAGCGCTCGTAAGTCGGTCCGTAAATGCCGTAGCTCGCGGCCAGCGTCGCCGCGAGAATAAAACGCTGCACGAAGGCCGGACGCCCGCCGTATTGCAGGTACTCGGTCAGGATGTCGGGCGTATTCGGCCAGACATTAGGGCGGAAGAAGTCGCTCACCGGCGGCTTGCTGACTTCTTCGAAGTACTCGGTGAGCTCCGCCTTCGTATGCCGCCACGCGAAGTACGTGTACGACTGCGAGAACCCCGCCTTCGCCAGCCGGTACATGATTTTCGGCCGCGTAAACGCCTCGGCCAGAAAGATCAGATCCGGATACTCGCGCTTCAGATCGCGGATGCACCATTCCCAGAACGGCAGCGGCTTGGTGTGCGGGTTGTCGACGCGGAAGACGCGCACGCCTTTGCCGGCCCAGTACGCGAAGACGTCGCGCAGCTCGTCCCAGAGCTCCGTCCAGGACTCGCTCTCGAAGTGGAACGGATAAATGTCCTGGTATTTCTTGGGCGGATTCTCCGCGTATTGAATGGTGCCGTCGGGACGCATCAGGAACCAGTCCGGATGCTCTTTCACATACGGATGGTCGGGCGCGGCCTGGAAGGCGATGTCCATCGCGATCTCGATGCCGGCGTCTTGCGCTTTCTTCACCAGGCGCTGGAAGTCGTCGATGGTGCCGAGCTGCGGATGGACGGACTTGTGTCCCCCCTCTTCCCCGCCGATGGCCCACGGGCTGCCGACGTCGTCCGGCTCGGCCTGCACTCTGTTGTTCTTCCCTTTCCGGAACTTCATTCCGATGGGATGGATGGGCGGCATGTAGAGGATGTCGAAGCCCATGCGCTTGACGCGCGGCAACTGCGCCTCGACGTCTTTGAACGTGCCGTGCCTCCCCTCTTCCGCGGCGGCGGACCGCGGGAAGAGCTCGTACCACGTGCTGTACGCGGCCCGCGGACGATCGACTTCGATCAGCAGCTCGCGGTCGTAGCGCGTGACGAACTTCCGTTCGGCGTTGCGCCACATCAAGGCCAGCAGGTCCTCGCTCCAGAGGTCTTCGATCTTCTGCTCGAGGGTCTCGTCGCCCTCGAGAGTCGTGGCAAACGCTTCGAGCTTGCGCCGGTCACGTGCACTGGCTCGGGCCGCGGCGTTGCGGATGTGCTCGAGTCCGATGAGGAGTTGCACGCGCAACTCGTCTTCGGTGGCCCCGCCGTCGACGCGCTTTTTCATGTCGCGGTGCCAGGTGAGGAAGTGGTCGATCCACCCTTCGATGGTGAAGCGATGGAAGCCGAGCTTCTCGACGATGATCTCGGCCTGCCAGCGGTCGTTGACCAGCGGACGCATCCGCATGTCGCGCCACTCGCTCTCGCTGTCGTGCCGGTGCAGCACGATGGCCGCGATGAGGTCGTGACCATCCGCGAAGATGTCGGCCTCCACGAGCACTCGCTCGCCGGCTACACGCTTCGCCGGAAAAGCACCGCCGTCGACCTCAGGGGACGCGGCTTCGATGATGACGCGACTTCTTCCGTTCAGCTCCGCTCGAACCACTCGCGCCGGTTGTGCTAGTTGCATGCCGCGCAAGGTTTGCGCTGATGGCGCGAGGGAACGACGAGGGGCCTCCGGCGGGCCGGTGCGACCGGCCGCGCTTCGTGCGGCCACTCTTCGCGCGGAACGCGTTCGTCCCGAGACGGTGCGGTCAGGCTATGCCAATCAGCGCCGCCGGTCGTACCGGCCCGCCGGAGGCCTCCCGTCGTTCCCTGTCTCCCATCACCGCAGCAGGCGCTGCATGAATGGCCGGACGAGGACGCCGAAGACGCTGCCGGCGGGGGCGCGTTTGAACGTCGCGAGGCGGAGCGCCTGTTCGAGGATCATCAGCGCGCCGATGATCACGGACATCAGTGCGCCGAGGCGCTCGTCGGCTTTTTCGAGGGACGTGGCGATGGCGAGGCCGCCGACGGCGAGGAGGGACCAGGCCAGGGCGTACGCATCCTTGCGGTAGTCGAAGCCGAAGCGTTCGGCGAGCGCGAGCTGGTCGGATGCCGGAAGGAGCGTGAGCAGCCAGCTGTGCTGCTCGACGGACTCGCGGAGATCGCGTTCGGGATCGTCTTCGCGGACGATGGTCAGAGGCGTCTTCTGCAGTTCCGGCTTGCGCGCGATCAGTTCGTAGACGCCGTAGCACAGCGTGCCGAGGACCGAGCCGACGCCGCGGTTCTGCAGCATGGCCGTGCTGAAGCGGACCATGGAGTCGGCCAGCATGCAGAGGCCGAAGAACCAGAGCCAGGCCGGCACCGGCGACGGCGTCTTGCTCAGCGTCGCGCCGACCATGAGCCAGACGCAGGTTCCGACCAGGACGACGCTGGGGATGGTGGAGAGGATGGTCATGCGCGCGGGGAAGAGTCCGAGGTCGTCGGCGAGACGCTGCTGCACGCGGTCCGGAAGGTGGCCGAGGAGCATCGCGGAGAGGTTGGCGACTTTGCTGCGCTTGCGCTGCCGCGCCGCCGCGGCATGATCGGCCACCAGCGCCGCCTCGGACGCCGCGTCGTACACGCTGAACTGGCGGATGGTGTGATCCTCGCGCCAAGCCGCCAGCTCGTAGCGCACGCCGCCCGCGGGGAGCGGCGCCGCGGTCAGGACTTCGTAGTACTGCTCGTCCCACAGGACCGTCGTGCCGGGGAACTCGGAGTGCGTGCCCCTGGCCGGCGTACGCGCCGTCCACCCTTTCGCAAGCCGTGAATGCAGGACGATCCGCTCGCCGACGATGCGGACGCGATCCGATCCATGCGCGTGCATACGCGTGATTCTAAATCGTGCCGCGGAGCGTTATGGAGTGCGGCGGCCTGGCCGCCGCTTTTGTATTCGTGACCAGCGCTGCCAAGACGCACCACCACAGCACGTCGCTCCCGAATATTCAAGCGGCGGCTAAGGCCGCCGCACTCCATAAGCATGCGCGGAGCGCTAGCTGGCCTGAGCCTGTTGCGCGTCGATGCAGCTGCGCACGGTCGTCAGGAGCTCGCCGATGTCGAATGGCTTCGGCAGCAGCCTGAACGGCTCGCGGTCCATGCGCTCGCGGATCACGGCCGGCGAGGCGGCGCTGGTGACGATCACTTTGCGCAGGCGCTCGGGCTCTTCGCGGGCGAACGTGTTGAGGAACGTGAAGCCGTCGAGGTTCGGCATCATCAGGTCGAGCACGATGACGTCGTAGTCGCAGACGCCGAGCTTCAGCACGGCCTCCAGGCCGTCGGATGCGACGTCGACCTGGTAGCCCTGCCGCTGCAGGACCATGGTCACCAATCTGCGAATGGCGGGGTCATCCTCGACCACGAGGACGCCGGAGCTCGAATTGTCTGCCACGTTCGGTACCCGGAGTTGCGTGGCCAGCAAAAAATGCGCCGCGTCCGTCAGCGCTCGCCGCTGCCCGCCGCGCGCGGAGCGGGAACGATTTTCACGATGTCGTTCAGGATCCAGAGCGGGCCGACCAGCAGGTGCACGAAGTTGCGGAAGAACGCGGGGTTCTTGTGCTCGTACACCTTGTGCCCGATGAACTGGAAGATCCAGCCGAGGACGAAGAGGGCGATGTTGATCGGCAGGGGAATGGCCGCGCCGATGAAGTAGAAGGCGATGGAGATCGCGGTCATGGCGATGGCCAGCCGCCACTCGACCACGAAGTAGTACGCGGCCGACGCGGCGATGAGGAGCATGGCCGCGTCGTAACGCACGGTGCCGGCGGTGAAGAGCGGGACGAGGGTGAGCATGCCGATCAGCGAGAGCATGATCATCGGGATGCCCAGACGGTGAAAGGTCTTGTTGCCCGCGGTCTGATGAAACGACGCGTAATCCGCGAACATGGCCTGAATGTCTTGCATGGGCGTCATTCTACGCGCCGGTTCTGAGTTTATCCCGCGCGCAGACGCGGGATCTCCGGTTATACCGCGCGGCTGTGGCTCGAAACGCGGGCGTCGCGACCCCACCGGAGATCCCGCGTCTACGCGCGGGATAAACTGCCGGAGCGACGAGTAACGCTCATGCGCATGGCGCCGTGCGGGCGGAGCGTGATCAGAGCGTGGGGATCGACGTCGGGGCCGCGCTCGAACTTCCATCGTTGCGCGAGCGTGGCCAGGAGCAGGACGCCCTCCATCCAGGCGAACGACTCGCCGATGCAGATGCGGGGGCCGCCGCCGAACGGAAAATAGGCCGTCTTCGGGCGGGACAGTTTTGCGTCTGGTGCAAAACGGAGCGGGTCGAATCGCTCCGGGTCGGGCCAGAAGCGCGGGTCGCGATGCGTCACCCATTGCGAGACCAGGACGAGCGCGCGCCGCGGCACCGTCCAGTCGCCGATGCGCACGTCCTCGACCGCGAAACGTCCCACGCCCCACGCGGGTGGATAGAGGCGCATCGATTCGGCGAGGACCATCTCCGTGTACGGCAGGCGCGGGTAATCGGCGGGTGATGGCGTGCGGCCGGCGAGGACCGAGTCGAGCTCGCGATGCAGCTCGCGCTCGATTTCCGCATTGCGCGCGAGCTGGTAGAGCGTCCACGCCAGCGCGTTCGCGGTGGTCTCGTGGCCGGCCAGGAAGATCGTCATCGTCTCGTCGCGGAGCTGGAGGTCGCTCATCCCGCCGCCGTCGCCTTCGACGTCGGTCGCCGCGATCAGCATCGACAGCAGGTCGCCGCGGTCGACATTGGTGCGGCGGCGCTCCTCGATGATCGCGTAGATGGTGCGGTCGAGGCGGGCCAGCGCGCGGCGGAAGCGCCAGATCTGCGGGATCACCGGGAAGCGGAGAAAGAACTGCGCGAGCGGATGCACGAGCAGCGGGAACATCAGCATCAGCTGCGTCAGCGCGTCGCCGATCTCGTCCGCCTCGTCGTCGACGTCGGCGTCGAACAGCGTCTGCGCCACGACGGCCAGCGTCAGACGCATCATCTCGTGGGCGACGTCGAGCTCCTCGCCGTCGCGCCACCGTTCGCGGGCGCGGACGCCCTTCTCCACCATCACCTCGCCGTAGCGCTGGATGCGCTCGCGATGGAAGGCCGGCTGCGCGAGGCGGCGCTGCCGTTTGTGCAGCTCCCCTTCGCTGGTCAGCAGCCCTTCGCCGAGGACCACTTTCGTGCGCTGCAGGGCCAGGCCTTTGATGAACGAGGCGTTGCGCGCGATGAGCACGTCGCGAACCTGGTCGGGATGGGCGAAGAAAAAGACCGGCTGCGGGCCGATCCTGAACATCGACGCGTCGCCGTATTCGCGGGAGAGGGCGGTGAGGAACGAGAGGGGGCGGTACTGCAGCGCCCGCAGGTGGCGGCCGGGAATCCAGTTGCGTGGACCGGGAGGAACCATAAGATGCGCGCGTGCGTGAGCTCTACGTTCAACGGCTGGAAGAGCGGCGGAAGTCTACCGCCGAGTTGCGCTCGCGCGAGCGGACGATCTCGATCGTGCGGCTGGTGCTGATCGCCGTCACGATCGGCGTCGCGTTCTGGAAGCTCTGGCTGGCGCTGGTGCCGGCCATCGCGTTCGTGACTCTGGTGGTGATGCACGAGCGGGTGATCCGCACGCGCAAGCGCGCCGAGAACGGCGCCGCGTTTTACGAGCGGGGACTGGCGCGCGTCGACGACGCGTGGCAGGGGCTGGGCGACGCCGGCAGCGACTTCGCCGACGAGCATCATCCGTATGCCGGCGACTTCGATCTCTTCGGACGCGGCTCACTGTTCGAGCTCGTGTCGGTCGCGGTGACGCCCGCGGGGCGGCGGCGGCTCGCGCAGTGGCTGAAGGAGCCGGCGCGCGACGCGGCCGAGATCCGCGAGCGGCAGGCGGCGGTGCTCGAGCTGCGCGAGAACGTCGCCCTGCGCGAGGACCTCTCGGTCGAGGCGGCCGAGAGCGCGTGCGAAGTGGAGAGCGCGAAGCTCGATGCGTGGGGCGCGATGGCGGGCGTCACGCTGTCGCCCGTCGAGCGTGCGTTGTCGGTCGCGTTGCCGGTGGCGACCATCATCGCGGCGGCGTTGTGCCTGCCGTCGCTCTTCGGGCGGCTGGTCGGGATGACCCATCCCGAGTTGACGTTCGGTGCGATCGCCCGTTTTCCGTCGTGGCCGCTGGTGCTGCTGATCGTCGTCACGATCTTCTTCGCGCGGCGGCTCCATCCGCGCGTCGACCCCGTGGTGATGGCGGTCGAGCGCGCCGAGCCGGCGCTGGCGCTGCTGGCCGGCGTGCTGGCGCGCGTGGAACGGGAGTCGTTCACCGCCCCGCGTCTTGTTTCACTGCACACGCGCCTGCGGGGCGCGGAAATGCCGGCCTCTCGCGAGATCGAGAAACTGCGCCGCCTGGTGGCGCTGCTCGACGCGCGCCGCAATCAGTTCTTCGCTCCCTTCGCCTTCCTTCTTCTCTGGACGCCGCACATCGCGCTGGCCATCGAGCGCTGGCGTCTCCGCTCCGGCTCGCGCATCGGCGACTGGATCGAATCCGTCGGCGACCTCGAGTCCCTCGGCTCACTCGCCTCGTTCGCCTTTGAGCACCCGGGCTACGTCCTTCCCGAGATCGTGAACGACGGACCGCTGTACGACGCCGTCGAGCTCGGGCACCCGCTGATCCGCGCGGAGCGGCGCGTGACCAACAGCGTGCGCCTCGACGGCACGCTGCGGCTGCTCGTCGTCAGCGGCTCGAACATGTCCGGCAAGAGCACCATGATGCGCAGCGTGGGACTCGGGGCGGTGCTGGCCATGGCCGGCGGGCCGGTCTGCGCGAAGTCGCTGCGGCTGTCGACGACGGCCGTCGGCGCGTCGATCCGCATCGCCGACTCGCTGCAGGAGAACGCCTCGCGCTTCTATGCCGAGATCCTCCGGATCCGGCAGGTGCTGGAGATGTCGCGGCAGGGTCCTCTCCTCTATCTATTGGACGAAGTGCTGGCCGGAACGAACTCGCACGACCGGCGCATCGGCGCCGAGGCCATCGTGCGGGGGCTGGTGGAGCGGGGGGCGGTCGGACTGGTCTCGACGCACGACCTCGCGCTGGCGCAGATCGCCGACGCGCTCGCGCCCCGCGCGACGAACGTGCACTTCGAGGATCACATCGAAGACGGCAAGGTCGTCTTCGATTACCGGATGCGTCCCGGCGTGGTGACGAAGAGCAACGCGCTGGAGCTGATGCGGAGCGTGGGCATCGAGGTGTGACCTTGCCATTTATGGCATATCAGCATAGATTGTGAGTCATGCGCGGCTCACTCCTCCTCCTGATTCCCGCCCTGCTCGCCGCTTCGGATGCAGTCGCGCGAGCTCGGGCCGTAGGGCATCGGAGCAGCCCATGGGCCACGCCGGCGTGCACCGTCTCCACCGGTCTGCCGTCGTCCGGCTCCCTGCATGGAGCAACCCTGGTCCGGTCGAAAGAGCGGAGCGACCCCTGGAGCTCGGTTTTCACGTACGGCCTTGCCCTCGGCGCCGCGCCTAACACGCTTTACGCCACACGGGGCGGCGCAATCTACGAGTCAACCGATGCCGGATGCACGTGGCACATCCGGGCCAGCGTCCCGGAGGCGCTGCAGCGGCCGGGTGATCCGGCCCGGGTCATCACGCAGCATTCGAACCGCATCTACGCCTACACCTCGCGGCACATCGTCCGCGTCACATACGACACGGTGGAGACGTTCGCGTTGCCGACGGTCATGCAGCAGGTCGCAGTCGACCCGGCCGACCCGCTGCACCTGCGGGCCATCGGCACGTCCGGCATCGTCTACGACTCGCACGATGGCGCGCGGACCTGGACGCGGCGCGGCATGGTGACGGCGTCGCTCGTCCTCGCGTCGGAATTCGATCCGACGAACTTCGACCGCATCATCCTGCACACCGGCGCCTTCGGAGCGGTGGCCATCACGACGGATGGCGGGAAATCGTGGACCTATCAGACCCAGACGTGGTGGCGCGTGGACGCGCTCGAGATCTCGCCGGCCGATCCGAAGGTGGTCTGGCTGTCCGGCGCCGCCGGCGTCCAGAGCCCGGAGCTGTATCGCTCGACCGACGGCGGGAAGACGTTCACTCAGGTGGTGGACTACACCTCGATGATGACGCACTCGAGCGACATGCTGGCCGCCCATCCGACCGACCCGCGCGTGGTCGCGGTGCCGCTCAACATCGGCATCGCCATCGTGACGGAGACCACGGCCGTGCAACGGTTCACGGAGCGCGGAACGTGGGAAGCGGTCTGGTCGCCCGCGGGAACGCTCTACTTCATCGACCAGCAGTTCCGTTATTGATCCTGGCGGTCTCAGAAAGGTGCAGGTTCACATGATGTGGCACAATGTTATTCGCATGAGAACAATCGTCGCAGCAGTCCTGGTCGTCCTGATCTCTCCGGCGGCGCCGGCGAAGACGCGTGCCACGCGCTCCACGCACGTCACGCCCGTCGCCGCCCAGCAGTGGACTCTCCCGCAGTGCCAGTCGACGGGACTCCCGTGGCTTCGTTACGTCGAGAGGGACGGCACCACGCACGGAAGCTCCGTCGATCGCAAGTACGCGGAATCGCGGCATATTCACGGTCTCGCCGTCGGCGCACCCGCGAACACACTCTGGGCGCTGGACGAGACGGGCATGATTCACCGCTCCGGCGACGCGGGATGTACGTGGAGCGAGGTAACGTCGGTTCCCGAAGTGCTTGCCGAAGAGGCGTTCGCGGAGTTTGCCGCGCGCCACGCGGATCGCGTCTACGTCTATACGAGCGCGAAGCCGATTGCGCGCCCGACGTCGATCGTCAGACTGACCGGAGCGACCGTCGAGACTTTCGCCGCGCCCGACCCCGTCGGCTTCATCGGCATCGAGGTCAGCCCTACCGACTCGCTGCATCTTCGGGCGATCGGCAGGTCGGGAACAGCCTGGGAGTCGAAGGACGGGGCGGCGACGTGGAAGCCCGTCGGCGCGCCGAAGCTCTTCATCAACTTCGTGCGCGCCGCGGCATTCAACCCCCGCGACTTCGATCACATCCTGATCGGCACCAGATCGCAGGGGCTGTGGGAGTCGCGCGATGGCGGCCGTACCTGGACGCTTCTCGCGTTCGCGGCGACGGAAGTGGAGGGCGTGAGGTTCGCGCCGTCGAACCCGGACGTGGTCTACGCCGGAGTGGTGCCGTCGTCGCTGCGGCGCTCCACGGATGGCGGCCGGACCTTCAAGAACATCGACGTCGCGGTGGCCGGCCCCTACGCCCGGCTGTATTACATGGATCGCCTGTTCGCGGTAAACCCGCGGGACCCGCTCGCGTTCGCGTCCGAGGGGGATCGGGCCGTGGGCGTGAAGATCACTTCGCCGGCCGGCAAGGTCACGTCGAAAGCGTTCGAGAACGTCGGCGAATTAATCTGGGCGCCGAACGGCCTCATTTACTACACGATGACCTGGGCCGAGCTGCGCTGATCCATCATTCGTTCTGGTGACGGAGTTTCGCCCGCACCCACGGGAGGGCGGGCTGAAGCCACGCCCTACGTTTGGCACATCCGGAGCTAATGCACGAGCAGCGGGTGTGCTTTACTTCGTCGACCTGCAGTTCCGGTGATCTATGCGTAAAACACTTCTTGTCGCGCTGTTCTTCATCATCCTGGCACCGGTCGCCGAGGGGCGGTCGCGCGCTGTCGCACATCGCGGGATGGGGTGGCAGGCGCCGCGCTGCACCGAGGTCAAGGGACTGTCGTGGATCCGCTTTTTTGATACCGACAAGACTATCCGGGCCAGCGTCGAGCCGCCGAAGCCGTGGCCCAACCCGCTGAACACGACCGAGGCACTCGCCATTGGCGCGACGCCAAATCTGATGTGGGCCGTGACGTACTACGGCGCCATCCATCGCTCCCTCGACGCCGGCTGCACGTGGAGCGTGGCCGCGGACGGGATCGAGGTGCTGGCCGGGCAGAGACATCCGAACATCCTCGCGCGGCACGTGGAGCCGGTTTACTTTCACACCGTCGTGAAGATGGCCCGCCTCTGGCGCGACGGAAGAGTCGAGTCGTTCACCTTTCCCGAGACCTTCGTCGTCGGCGTCGCCGTCGACCCGGGGAACGCGCTGCGCCTGCGTGCCGTGGGTGTGTCCGGGGTCGTGTACCAATCGGACGACGGGGGGGCGGCCTGGACGCGGCGCGGTTCGGCTGGCCCGGCTGAGCTGCACGCGGCGCGCGTCGATCCGGCGAACTTCGATCGCATGTACGCCGCTCCGCGCGCGTCCGGACTGCTGTTCAGCAACGACGGCGGCGTGACGTGGACGCCGCTGGCGCCGTTCACGACGGTCCGGGTCTCGGACGTTTTCTTTTCGCCTGCCGACGCGAAGGCGGTCTGGGTGGATGGGTGGGACACCGGCGAGAAAGCGTCAGGGCTGTATCGCTCGAACGACGCCGGGCGAACGTTCACCCGCGTCGCCGTCAGGACGACCGCGTTGTACTTCACGTCCGGCATCTTTGCGCTGCATCCGCAGGAGCCCGATACGTACGCGCTCGAGGCCTATCCCGGCATCAAGGTGATGGCCCTCGACGGACTGCGGGCGTACCACTGGGAGGAAGGACGGGTACCGGTGTGGTCGCCAGCCGGAACCCTCTACTACCTCCTCGATCCGATCCTGTGGTGATTCAGGGAGCTCTGCCGTCCTGGCGGCTGTGAGGGCAGGCGTCTCGCCTGCCCTCCACGATTTATTCGTTCTGGTGACGGAGCGCTTCCTCGACGTCGGACACTTCGCCTTCGGCTTTCGTCGGCGTGTGACCGGAGCTCGGGTCGCGCTGCGGAGTGCCGCTGCCGCGGCCGCGCTGGGCCTGGCGCAACTGCTCGGAACCGCGGCGCTCGCTCGGGTTTTCAGTGCGTTCCACTCGGGACATGAGTCGTTGCCTCCTGTCCCGAGTGGTTGCAATTACTGAACCGCGGTGAGGTGCAAAGTCGACGTCACATTGCCCGCGCCGTCGATCGTGTCCTGCTTCACGACGACGTTGTGCTGCATCGAGACCCAGGTGATCACCGACTGCACCGACGTGCCCGAAACGGCCGCACCGCGGTACTTGACCGTGTTGAACGTTCCGCCGGGAACGGTGACGCTTTCGTTGACGGCCAGCACCTCGCCCGTCGAGGCGATGGTGGTGACGATCTGCTGGTTCTGACCGGCCGGCGTCTTGTTGACGATCGTCTCCGTGACGGCCGGCGTGGTCCACGTGTTGCCGACGCACCATCCCGCGGCCGGCCCCATCACCAGCGACGGCACGAAGTCGATGTCGGTCTCGGTGACGATCGTGCCGAAGCCTGAGACGACCGTGGAGGCTTTCACGTTGATGTGCTTCAGCCCGCGGAGATTGCCGACGATCTCGCCGTCGATCCTGGTCTGGACGTCAGTCACACCCTGGGCCGTCGTCACCTTCTGCGTGGTGACGGTCAGCGTCGGCGCGTCGGAGATGTAAGTAATGGTGAAGTCCGCCTCGCCCGACCCGGTGGCGTGATACGTCGCCTTCAGCCCGGGCCGCACGAGACCAAACGTATGGCAGGCACCGCTCGGCGGAGCCACCACCGGCGGCCCGGACCGCACCGCACGACGCTTCTGCGCCTCAGCAGGCGCAACGATGAACAGAGCAAGAGCAAGCAACGGAAGAACACGACGGACCATTGGGGGAAACCTCCTCTTGATTGTTATCGCGTGCTGCGCGAGCAAAGTCCCTCATCGGCTTCGGGGACTTAGAGAAAAGGAGGAAGGAGGAAAGAGGAAAGAGGAA
>DASVSV010000469.1:0-2380 GCA_036387915.1 Thermoanaerobaculia bacterium | reverse complement strand
ATGCTGGAAAGCCGGCGTCGTCGCGGTTGCCGTCGTGCTGCTGATCGCCGCGGCGGCAACGCGACCGCCCGCCGAGACCCGCACCGCCCTGGTCCTCGGCGCGCTGGTTCTCATCGCCACCTTCCTACGCATCGACGCCGGTGACGCGTCGGTCGGCTTCGAGGCGGCCATCGTCTTCGGCGCGATCCTCGTCTTCCACAGTCCGTCCGTGGCGTTGATCGCGGTCTTCGCCGGAGCGGGCGCGCATGCGACGTACGACGCCATCGCGCGCAGGACGTGGACGCTGGAGCCGTTCTACAACGCCGCGCAGCTCGCGCTGGCGTATGCGATCGTCGGCCTGCTCTACTCGATCGCCGTCGCCGCGGATGCCGAGCCGTCCGCGAAGATGGCCGGGACCATGCTGCTGCTCGCCGGCTACATCGGCATCCACGTCTTCTTCGTTTCCGTGCGCCGTTACGCGGAAGGGGAGCCCGCGCCGCTCGACCTGCGCCGCGTGCTGTTCGTGCAGGCCAGGACGCTGCTGCTCATGACGCCCATCGTGGCGATCGAGGTGATGCTGTTCGAGCACTGGGGCATCGCCGGATTCGCGATCGGATTCCTGCCGGTGCTCGTCTTCGCGTATTCGATGCGCAACGAGTCGGAGGCGGCGCAGCAGAACGTGGAGTTGCTGCGGCGCAATCGCGAGCTGGCCATCCTGACCGAGAGCTCGACGCAGATTCTCTCCGCGGAGACGGACCACGAAACGCTGCGCCGCCTGATGTCACTGCTGTCGAAGCTCGCGCGGATGAAGGCCTGCGCGGTCGTCACCTGGGAGCCGAGTCCCGACATCCCGCTGACGGTCTACCGTTTCGGCGAGTGCCTGCCGACGGACCAGGACATCCACCGCTGGGTCGAAACGGCCGGTTTCACGCAGTCGGCGCCGAGCCGTGCGTTCGTCTTCCAGAGCGACATGCGCAAGTTCCCGCTCTCGAGCGGGCATGCGATCCAGGTGCTGATCGGCATCCAGACCCCCGAGGTCATTTACGGGATTCTCATCTTCGAGACGGAGGACCTGTCGATCCTCAAGGCGGGCAGTCTCAATCTCCTCACGCTGCTCGTCAATCAGACCGCGCTGTCGCTGCAGGACCAGCTTCTGCGCCGGGAGATGCACGAGAAGACGGTGCAGCTCGAGCATCACGCCGCGACGATGTCGACGATTCTCGACGTGTCGAACAGTCTGATCGGACAGTTCGACGTCGACGCCGCGCTGACCCGCATCGCCCAAGCCATCCGCCGCGCCCTCGGATTCGAGAGGGTCGTCTTCGCCGTCCGCGATCCGCGCGCCGACGACTACGTGCGCCGCGCCCACGCGGGACTCGACGACGTCTGGGAAGACGTCCGCCGGAAACGCGTCTCGCGCGACGAGATCGCGGCGTTCTTCAATCCCGAGTTTCACATCTCGAATTCGTACTTCGTTTCGCACACGGCGCTGCGCAAGAGCGAGCACGATTTCTTCGTCCGCCCCGAGGACGCGGATGACGGGTTTCTGAAGCCGGACGAGTGGCACGAGAACGACCTCCTGCTCGTCCCGCTCATGAGCCCGGGCACGGGTGGCGAGGAGATGATCGGCTTCCTCTCCGTGCGCGATCCGCACGACCGGCGCATTCCGTCGATCGAGAAGGTGCAGACGCTGGAAGTCTTCGCCACGCAGGCCGTCACGGCGCTGCAGTCGGCGCGGCAGTACGAGGAGATCAAGCGCCTGACGTTCATCGACGCGCTGACGCCGGCGTACAACCACCGTTTTTTCCAGGAGGCGCTGACGAAGGAGATCCATCGCCACGCGCGCTCGGGCCGCGACCTCGCGCTGGCCATGCTCGACATCGACAACTTCAAGCGCGTGAACGACACGTTCGGCCATCCCGTCGGCGACGACATTCTCAAGGGACTGGTCGAGGAGCTGATGGCCAAGGCGCGCGACAGCGACGTGGTGGCCCGTTACGGCGGCGAGGAGTTCGCCCTGATCTTCCCCGAAACGCCCGCGACCTCGGCACGCGACGCGGCGAATCGTCTGCGCGAGCTGATCGAGCGCCGCGTCTTCGCGCTGCCGCAGTTCGGCAAGACGCTGCACATCACCGTCAGCATCGGCGTGGCAGTCTATCCGCGCGACGGGCAGACGGGCGCGGAGCTGATCGCGCGCGCCGACGCGGCGCTGTACTTTGCGAAGAAGAGCGGGAAGAACCGGGTGGCGGTGGCCGGGGAGTTGGTGGGCGCCGAGGCCATGTAGCGTTGGAGCCACGGAAGGGAGACGACGGGAGGCCTCCGGCGGGCCGGTGCGACCGGCGGCGCTCAGTCAGCCCAGTTATCGCGCAAACACGCGTTTCGTCGACAGGCGTGCGTTCAG
>DASVSV010000468.1:0-7269 GCA_036387915.1 Thermoanaerobaculia bacterium | reverse complement strand
TTACGCCTGCTGGAAGAGTCGCACCGCCTACGACGAAACTCGCTACCTCAAGCAGCTCGCCCTGCGAGGCTCATCTCTCGCCACGGCTGCCGCCTGACTTGACACGGAGGCTCAGATGTCCGGAGGCCCCTCGTCGTCTCCTGTTGCGTTCAGCGCGATGAAGAGCGGCGCGCTACTTTCCCGTCTTCTTCGCGGCCGGCGCGTTCGCGCCGATGGCGTTGCGGATCTGGTCCATCGTGAAGTTGCCGTCCGGGCCGAAGCCCATGATCTGGCCGTTCACGACGAACGTCGGCGTGGCGGCCACGCCGATGGCGAAGGCGCGGCTGACCTGGTCCAGCAGCGCCTGGCGCTCCGACTTGGAGTTGTAAATCTTCTGGATGGCGTTCCAGTCGACGTCGTTGTCTTCCATCCACTCCTTGACCACGTCGTCGATCTTCCGCTTGCCGATCAGTTCCTGGTTCTTGAAGACGTAATCGACGTAAGCCCAGTACTTCGCGGGAGCGACTTTCTGCAGCGCGCGCGCGCCCATCGCGGCCGGGACGGCCCACTCGTGGTGCTCGAAGAGCGGCAGGTCGATGCGGACGTAGTTGATCTTGGAGAGGTTCTTCTGGATGAGCGGCTCGATGCGCTCGTGTGCGCGGGCGCAGGTCGGGCACTGGAAGTCGGAGATCTCGAGGATCTCGACCTTGGACGCCGCGTTGCCGCGGCGCGCGCCGGCGGAGGCGCCGAGCGTCTCACGCAGCGCCTTGGCCGGATCGGCGTTCAGCGCGCCGCGGAAGCCGACGATCAGGAACTGCTCGCTGGCGTCGATGAAGGCGTTGTACGCGAACGTGCCGTACGGAATGGTGCGGGTGATGGAGACGGCCTTGAGGCCGTCCGGCAGCGGGAACGGGGCGACAGTCGCCTTCACTTCCTTGCCGAGCAGGCGCGACGCTTCCTCGCCGATGCGGACCGAGGTCGGGCGCGGGTCGTTCTTCAGCGGGATGACCGTGCCGATCACCACCTGATGCGACTTCGGCGAATGCAGCACGTACTTTTGCGAGCTGCAGTATTGGTCGTTCGAACGGAGCGTGGCCACGTACGGCACGAAGTTCTTCGGGCCGGCGGTGGACATCTGCTCGAGCGTCAGCACGCCGCCCGGGCAGCGCGGCATCAGCTTGGCCGTCCAGGCCTTGAGGTTGGCGTTCGGGTCGAGGCTCTGCGCGCTCGCGGCGGAGCAGAGGAGGAGCGTGGCGGCGATCAGGGCTCGTTTCATCACTGCGCGTTAACCGTCCGATAGCCGTGTTCAATCCATCCCTTGAGTCCGCCAGCGATATGCACGACGTTCCGGAAGCCGGCCACCGTCAGCAGCCGCGCGGCCACGGCGCCGTCCGTGTCGTCGGTGCCGTACACGAGCACGGTCTGGCTCTGGTAGGGGAGCAGCTCCGGCAATTGCCGCTCGATGCTCTCGAACGGGACGCTGATGGCGCTGGCGATGTAGCCCTCCGGACCGCGGAAGACCTCGGCGCCGCGGACGTCGAGGATCACGACCTGCTTCGAGTCGAGGATCATCTCGTTGGCCACGGTCGGCGAGACCTCGGCGTACCCGCCGCCGGTCATGGAGACGCCGACGGTCTTGCAGGAGGCGAGGAGGAGGAGGCAGAGGACGCTTGCTGTTTTTCTCATAACACCTCGAGGTCGAATTCCGCCCGCGCCTCGCCGACCAGGGTGCCGGCGTGGTTGCGGAGCGGCCAGTGGCGGAAGGGCTGCAGCTCGGGATGCGCGCCGACGTCGACGCCGAGGAGCTCGAGGAGGTGGAGGATGGCCGGATTGCGTCCTCGTTCCATGGAGCCGTCGTCGATCTTGAGCGCGATACCGATGGCGCAATCATCGGCGAGCCGGAGCCTGCCGGTCAATTCGCCGCACATCGCCGGCGCGATGGCCATCGCGTAGAACCCCTCCGCGCCTTCCTTGGCCACCACGTCGCCGTTGAACGCCGCCATCAGCGGAGTGGTCATGCTCCAGTTGCCGGCGACGTAGTGGGGGAACGTGGTCATCGCTTCTACGACGCGCGAGCCGCTCTCCGCGTATCGCTCGATGCTGCCGGCCATCAGCCGCGCATACGCAAAGGCGGACCGATGCAGGGAGAGAAAGAAGGCCGGCACGCCGCAGCCGTCGACGGCGATCGGGATCTCGTCGGCCGGCAGGGCGGCAAAGTCGGCGAGGGTCGAGCGCATCAGCACCTGGATCGGATGCTCGGCATCGATGTAGCGCGAGGAGGGGACGTCCATGACCTGCGAGGCGAGGAGCATCCCGGCGTGCTTGCCGGAGCAGTTGTTATGCAGCGCCGACGGCAGCTCGCCCGAGGCGCGGAGGTCGGCCGCCGACTTGTCGTCGAAGGGAAGATGCGCGGCGCAGAGCAGGTCTTCCTCGTCCAGCTCGCCTTTGCGGAGCAGCGCCGCCGCCGTTGCGACATGCACCGGCTCGCCTCCGTGCGAGCCGCAGGTCAGGGCGATCTCCTCCGGGGTCAGGTCGAACTCTTCGAGCCCGCCGTACTCCAGCAGCGGAATGGCCTGAAACGGCTTGGCCGCCGAGCGCAGGCAGGTGCGCAACCCCGGATCGCCCGCGTAAGCGAGCAGCGTCCCCCGCGAGTCGACCACGGCAATCGAGCCCCGATGCACGGACTCGAGCTGCGCACCGCGATAGACGTTGGTCAGAGGAACACTCATCGGGGAGGGAGTGTATACGCGTTGCTCGTTGCTCGTTCGGGGTGCCGCAGCGCGAGAAGTTCGTTGTTCGGACGAGGTGCCCGCAGCGCGAGAAGTCACCCCGGCCGAGCAACGAGCAACGCCGTCAACGCCTTCTCAGGATCTCGTCGACGATCTTGAGGTGATGCGCGTTGTGGATCTCCACGAAGCGCAGGGCCTGGGCGGGGGTGAGGCCGCGGAAAACGGGGTGGGGGACGGTGGGGGATTTCAGGGCGATCATCGCCGGCTCGATCCCGGCGACGGCGCTCTCCAGCTTTGCCAGCGACGCCTCGAGATCCGCTGCCGGCACGCGCGTGCCGACGAGGCGCGACGGGGACCGGCCGCGGCCGCGGGGGATCCAGCCGAGAGTCAGGATGGCGCGGCCGATGAGGGAGATGCCGCGCTTCTCGACGGGCGGATTGGTCTCGCGCACGCGGCCGACGACCGACGACGAGACTTTTACGATGTGATCGAGATGCTCGCCGATGCACCAGTTCGAAACGCCGGGAGAGGCGTCGAAGAGTTGCGGCGTCGCGGCCAGACCGCGGATGCGGTCGAGCTGCTGACGGATCCGCGCGAGCGTTTTCACGCCCGCGCCGGCGTCCCGCTCTCCGCCGCGATGGCCTCGTCCTCGGTGTTGTAGATCTTGAACACCGCGTCGAGCTTGGCGAGCTTGAGCAGTTTCTGGATGCGCTCGGACGGGTTGACGAGGATCAGCTTGCGGTTCTGGTTGCTGAATTTGCCGAGGTAGCCGACCAGCTCACCGATGCCGGTCGAGTCGATGTAATCAATCTTCGTAAAGTCGACGATCACGTTCGTGCTCTCGTTCTTGAGCACGTTCTCCAGCGCGGAGGAAAAGAACTCGGCGCTCTCACCGAGCTTGATCAGACCTTCCACGTACAGAATCGTGAAGCTGTCCAGGTGCTTCTTTTCTACGATCACAACGCCTCCGAACCGAATTCACCCGTAGCGTAGCAAAGGGATTGCCACGCGCGGGCGCCATCCTATAGGAGAAACGGCATTCACCGTTTCACGAGCGAACGGTTTCGATCGCCACGACCGCGTTCATCCCGCCGAAGCCGAACGAGTTCGAGAGGAACGTCGTCGCCTTCGTCTCGCGCGCCTCGTTGGCCACGTAGTCGAGATCGCACGCCGCGTCGCGATGGTGCAGGTTGATCGTCGGCGGGAGGAAGCCGTCGCGCAGCGCGAGCAGCGACGAGGCGATCTCGATCGCGCCCGACGCGCCCATCGCATGCCCGTGCATCGACTTGGTGGAGCTGACCGGTGGCAGGTCCGCGCCGAAGACCGCGTGAATGGCGGCGGTCTCGGTGGCGTCGTTGGCCTTCGTCCCCGTGCCGTGCGCGTTGATGTAGTCGACGGTGTTCAGTTGCGCTTCGGCCAGGGCCAGGCGCACGGCCCGCGCCGCTCCGTCCGCGGACGGATCGGTGATGTGGCCGGCGTCGCTCGTCGCGCCGAAGCCGGCGACCTCGCCGAGGATCTGCGCGCCGCGGCGCCGGGCGTTTTCTTCCGATTCGAGCACGAACACCGCCGCCCCTTCGGCCAGCACCAGTCCCTTGCGATCCGCGCTGAACGGGCGGCAGGCCTCTTCCGGATGCTCGTTGTCGACGGCCAGGACGCGCAGCGATTCCCACGCCTTGACGATGCCGACCGACAACGGCGCGTCGGCACCGCCGGCGAAAACCGCGTCGGCCTGTCCGCTGCGAATGGCCTGCGCCGCCAGCCCGATGGCGTGCGCGCTGGACGCGCATGCGGAGACCACCGAATACGACACGCCCTTCGCGCCGAGTCTCGTCGACACGGCCGCGGACGCGGCGTTGTACATCGACGAGGGGATGCCCATCGGGTGAATGCGCCCGCCCTCGCCGTAGAGGCGTTTGTAGTTCGCGTCCTGGGTCTCCGTGCCGCCCAGGCCGGTGCCGATCAGGACGCCGATCCGCTCCGGCTCGAGTCCGAGCTCGCCCGCCTGCGCCGCCGCTTCCTCGGCCGCGATGAGCGCGAAGCGGGTGAAGCGGTCGTGCCCGCGATGCTCGGTCAGCTCGTCCGGAAACTCACCGGCGATCCGGCACGCGAGGAGGGACGTGTCGATGCTCCTGATGGTCCGCACGCCGCTGCGCGCGTTCCGGAGCGATTCCAGTGCGGCGTCGCGTCCGCGTCCAAAGGGGGAGATGATGCCGAGGCCGGTGATGACGACGCGTGTGGAGCTGAGCGATGAACGATGAGCGATGAGCGATGAGCCGGCTTTGCGCCGTTCATCGTTCATCGCTCAGCACTCGTCGTTCGCTTCTCGATGATGTCGGCCAGGTCACCGAACGTGCGTACGGCGCGCGCTTCGTCGTCGGGAATCGAGATGTGGAACTGCTCCTCGATCCCGAAGAGGATGGTCAGCGAGTCGAGCGAGTCGATTCCGGCTTCGGCGAGCGGGGTCTCCGGCTTGAGCAGCTCGTCGGCCACGTTCTTCTCCTGCCGCACGATTGCAATCAGCTTCTCTTCGATCTCTCCCCGCGTCACGAACCGTATGATAGCAGCGTGTTTCGGTGGCTTTATCCGGCGTGGTTTCTCCTCTGCGCCATCCTCTTTTTCGCACTCGGCGGCCTCGAAGATCCGTCGCGTCCGAAGGGGCGCATCCTCTCCATCGAAGCCGGCCAGCGCGCGCGCGCCATCGCCAATGACCGCGGCATGCGCGGCTTCGAAGTCGTGCACGTGGCTCGCGCGCGGCGGGGGGAGGGAGGGGCGGAGGATCGTTGGGTGGTGCTGCTCGACAAAGTCCCGCATACGAGTCTGCGCGAGGCCGTGGTGATCGAAGTGCGCGCCAGCGATGGTACCCTTCTGGACGTTCGTCGACCCAAATAGCGCCAAACCCCAGTAGCGTAAGCCCCGCTAGCGGAAGCCTCGTCAATGTCCCGTCCGTTCACCAAACTCACTCCCATGCTGGAGCAGTACTTCGAGATCAAACGGCAGGTGCCGGATGCGATCTTGTTCTACCGCCTCGGCGATTTCTACGAGATGTTCTTCGAGGACGCGGAGACCGCCGCGCCTCTGCTCGACCTCGTCCTCACCGCGCGCAACAAGGGGCAGGAGTACGAGGCCCCGATGTGCGGCGTGCCGTACCACTCGGCCGACGGCTACATCGCCAAACTGATCCGCCACGGACTGCGTGTGGCCATCTGCGATCAGACCGAGGATGCGGCGCAGGCGAAAGGGCTGGTGCGGCGGGAGATCGTGCGCATCGTCACACCGGGCACGGCCACCGAGTCGTCGATCGTGGAGCGCGAGAGCTGCTACCTGGTCTCGCTCGTGCCGCTCGAAGGCACCGTCGGCGCGGCGTATCTCGACGTCTCGACGGGAGACTTTTTCGTGACCGCGTACGCCTCGCTCTCCGACGCGCGGCTGTACGACGACATGGCCCGCTTCGCGCCGCGCGAGGCAATCGTGCCGAGGGAGACGCAGACCAACGGCGCGCTGACCATTCCGATCACGAGCGTCGAGCCGTCGCTCTTCGAGCAGCGCGGCTCGCACGACTATCTGTCGAAGCACTTCGGGACGCAGTCGCTGCGCGGTTTCGGTCTGGACGATGACGACGCGCGCATCGGCGCAGCCGGCGGCGCGCTGCGCTACGCCAGCGCGAGCCACAAGCGCTCGCTCGAGCACGTGAGCGGGCTGCGCGTCGACAACGAGGCCGATTACCTGCAGCTCGACGCGGCCACGCTCGCCAACCTGGAAGTGTGCGAGTCGCGCGACGCGGCCCGTCCCAAAGCAACGCTCTGGAGCGTCATCAACGCCACCCGCTCGGCGATGGGGACGCGCACGCTGCGCCGCTGGCTGACGCGTCCTCTGAAATCGGCGTCGATGATCTTCGACCGCCACGACGCCGTCGACGAGCTGACCCGCTCGCGCGCCATCCTCGAACAGATGACCGCGCGCCTGCAGAAAGTCGCCGACCTCGAGCGCGTCGCCTCCCGCATCACCCTCCGCACCGCCACCCCGCGCGAATGCCTGACGCTCGCGGAATCGCTCCTCGCCGTGGACGAGCTGCGCGAAGTGATGGCGCCGCTGCAGGGGCCGCTGCTCGGCAAGCTGCGCGGATCGTTAATCGTTCCCCGTTGCTCGGCCGATGTGCCGCATCGCGAAAACGCACCAGCAACCAGCAACCAGCAACCAGAAACCCTGATCGACCTGGTGGTCCGCTCCATCGACCCCAACCCTTCCCAGCTGGTCCGCGACGGCGGCGTCATCGCCCACGGCATCGACCCCGAGCTCGACCAGCTTCGCTCCATCGCCCGCGACTCGAAGAGCATCCTGCTCGAGATCGAGGCGCGCGAGAAAGAGCGCACCGGCATCGGCTCGCTGAAGATCCGCTTCAACTCCGTCTTCGGCTACTACATCGAGGTCTCGAAATCGAACCTGGCCAAAGTGCCGCTCGATTACATCCGTAAGCAGACTCTCGCCAACGCCGAGCGCTACATCACGCCCGACCTCAAGGAACTGGAAGAGAAGATCGTCGGCGCGGAAGACAAAGCGATCA
>DASVSV010000467.1:0-5213 GCA_036387915.1 Thermoanaerobaculia bacterium | reverse complement strand
CGTTCCGATACGCGTCACGACCGGACAAGCTGTAAGCGCGTAAACGTAGGGCGTGGCTTCAGCCCGCCCCTCGGACGGGGTGGGCGGGGCGAGCGTCGTCAATATCCAGACCGCGCCAATTTCTTGACTGAAGACCATCGCTCCTAAACGGCCGCGCGGCCCACGAAGCCGCTGCTCGCGGCGACGCGGCGTCCCGCCAGCGCGTTGGCGGCGTTCATGGCGGCGACGTCGTCGAGGGCGACCAGCGGCCGCACGTAGTCGCCTTCCATCACCGAGACGGCCACGCCGTCGCGCCAGGCGATGCGGGTGCCGGCGATGGCGCGGATGCGTTCGTCGCTGGTGATGATGCCGGTGAGGTTGAGGGGGTCGGCGGCGGAGATGACGATCAGCGTCCCGTCGTGCGCGCCGCGGCGGATCTCGCGCATCCGTTCGATCGCGTCCGGCAGCGCGAACTGTTCGCCGCTCATGCCGTGCACGAAGCGTCCGCCGCGGATCTCGCCGCGTGCTTCGAGGCGGCGGTAGACGCGCGCCAGGTCGCGCCACGGCGCGGCGTTCGGCTCGCGGGTGAGCATGCGGCGAAAGACGATTCCGTAGCGGCGCAGCAGCGTCATGGCCTGCGTCTCGATGGCGTTGTCGTCCGAGGCGGTGGTGATGATCGACCACCGTCCCGCGAAGTTCGCCTTCGCGTTGGCGGTGATGAGCGTGCGCAATCCGGCGAAGCCATCGGACTCGATCAGCCCGGCCGACACGAGCTCGCCCAGTGCCTCGGCGTCGTTGCCGAGGTCGCGCGAGAAGCAGGCGCCCCTGGCGCGGAGCGTGTCGAGGATGGCCTGCGCGCGCTCGCTGAGCACGATCTCCGAGGTGCCTCGCAGCGACTGCCAAGCCTCGGCGTGTTCGCGGAGGAAGAGGGCGATGGGCGTCGCGCTGACGACCGTCGTCGACGCGGGGGAGAGCCGCGCCCAGCCCACTTCGCCGGTGAGACAGAGCATGTCCAGCAGCGACGGCTCGTACGCGTCGATGCGCGCCGGCAGCACCGCGCGCTCCCACGCGCCGGCGGCGATCTCGAAGCCGTCGAGCTGCGCGATGACCGCTTGCAAGCCGTCGATGCCGGTGAGGCGCGACGACGGCGCGACGTGCTGCCACGCGAAGAGGAAGCGCATGAAGTCCGACGCGCTGACCGGCTCGATCTCCGCGCGCAGACGATTCAGCGTGTAGCGATGGATGCGCGCCAGCAGTCTGCGGTCGCACCATTCACCAGGCGTGCTGAACGTACCGCGCAACACCACACCCTCGGACTCGAGCTTCAGCAGCGCCGCGTCGATCTCGCGCTCGTCGAGACTGAGCGACGACGCCAGCTCGCGCGCCGTGACCGGTCCGGTGATCGACACGCGTCCGCGCAGCAGCTCGACGAGCGCGTCTTCGCGCGTCCACGTGCGCATGCGCGACGCGGGCGGAACGATGTCCGTGTCGACGGTGTGCAGCGCGAGCAGTTCCGGCAAACGTTCCGCGGCGACGTACACGCCCGCGCATTTCGTCGCGCGCCGCGCACGCACCAGCGTCTCGAACAGCGACGCGTCGACCTCGGTGAGGAAGCCGACGGTGAGCAGCGCGTCGTGCAACTCGTCAGCATCGCGCGGGTCGGGACGCTCCTCGTCGCGCACGCGGGCGATGGCGTTCGGGTCGAGCATGCCGATCTCCGACGTCTCGCCGGCGCGGCGCGTGAGCACGGCCTGTGTGCGGCGCTCTTCGAGCGGTGCGTCGTCGAGGAAGGCGTACGGCTTGGCGTTGAGGATCTCGTACGAGAGCGGCGACGGCTCCGGCGTGTCGCGCGCGACGCAGCGCAGCTCGCCGGCGTGGATGCGCGTGAGCACGTTCGCCAGTCCCTCGAAATCCATGGCCTCTTCGAGGCAGTCGCGCACGACCTGGTTCACCAGCGGGTGATCGGGGATCTGCCGGTCGCCGGCGATGTTCTCGAAGCACGCCGCCGCGTCGGGGAAGACGGCGGCCATTAGGTCGTCGGCCATCATCCGCTGCAACTGCGGCGCGACCTTGTTGCCGTTGCGGCGGCGCGGCACGGCCAGCGAAATGGTGGTGTTCCAGCGCCAGCGCGTCTTGAACACGGGCGCGTCGAGGAACGCCTGCACCAGCACGTCCTTGGCCGTGTGGGGATGCAGATAGCGGAAGACGTCGGCGAGCGGAAACGAGTGCTGCGGCCCCAGCGACAACAGGACCGCGTCCTCGGTCGCCGCCGCCTGCAATTCAAAATCGAACTGCCGGCAGAAGCGCTTGCGCAGCGCCAGTCCCCACGCGCGATTGATACGCGATCCGAACGGCGCATGCAGCACGAGCTGCATCCCGCCCGACTCGTCGAAGAAGCGCTCCAGGACCAGCGTCTCCTGCGTCGGCAGCACGCCCAGGATGCGGCGCGATGCTGCGAGATATTCGAGGATCTGTTCGATCGCGGCTTCGGTGGTTCGTTGTTCGTTGCTCGGCAGGGGTGCCTTTTCGCGCTGCGGCACATCGGCCGAGCAACGCTCAACGAGAAACGCCAACGGGCACTCTCCTCGCCGCTCGTTCTCGAACCACTCATCCAGTTCCGCGCGCAGGTCGCTCACGGCGCGCGACAGCTCGTCGCTGCGCGCGGGCGCTTCGCCGAACCAGAAGGGGATGCTGGGCGGCTCGCCTTTGGCGTCGGCGACGCGCACTTCGCCGAGGCCGACCTGGAGGACGCGATAGGAGACGTTGCCGAGCTGGAAGACGTCGCCGGCCATGCTCTCGATCGCAAAGTCTTCGTTGAGCGTGCCGATGAACGTGTCGTCCGGCTCCATGACCACCCGGTAATCCGCAACCTCGGGGATCGCACCGCCGGAGGTGATGGCCAGCGTGCGCGAGCCGCGGCGTCCGCGGACCTGGTGATTGACCTCGTCGCGATGGAGCAGCGCACCGCGGCGGCCTCGCTTCGTCGCGAAGCCCTCGGAGGTCATGCGCACGACGGCGTCGAACTCCTCGCGTTTCAGGTCGCGATAGGGCCACGCGCGCCGCACGAGCGCGTAGAGATCGTCTTCCGAGTAATCGTCGGCCGAGGCTTCGGCGACCACCTGCTGGGCGAGGACGTCCAGGGGCGCGTCGTGCACGACGATGCGATCGAGCTCGCCGAGCTTCACCGATCGCAGTAGCGCCGCGCACTCGACGAGGTCGTCGAGCGAGGTCGGGAAGAGGCGTCCTTTCGGCAGTCCGGCCACGCTATGGCCGGAGCGGCCGACGCGCTGCAGGAACGTGGCGATGCGATGGGGAGAGCCGAGCTGGCAGACCAGGTCGACGCTGCCGATGTCGATCCCGAGCTCGAGCGACGCGGTGGCCACGAGCGCCTTCAGCGCGCCGCTCTTCAGGCGCGTCTCGGCGTCGAGGCGATTCTCTTTCGAGAGACTGCCGTGATGCGACGTGACGGCCTCCTCGCCGAGGCGGTCGGCCAGGTGGCGCGCGACGCGCTCGGCCATGCGGCGCGTGTTCACGAAGACGAGCGTGGTGTTGTGCTCTTCGATGAGCTGCGTGAGCCGGTCGTAATACTCGGTCCAGACCTCGGCCGACATGACCGATTCGAGCGGGGAGCGCGGCAACTCGAGCTGCAGGTCCATCTGGCGGCGATGGCCTTCGTTGATGATGGCGCATTCGGCCCCCGGCGCCAGGTAACGCGCCACGTCCTCGATCGGCTTCTGCGTCGCGGAGAGTCCGAGGCGGAGCAGCGGTTGCGTGGCGACCTGCTGGAGGCGCTCGAGGGTCAGGGCGAGATGTGCGCCGCGGCGGGTGCCGATCACGGCGTGGATCTCGTCGACGATGACGGTGCGCACGGTGCGCAGCATGTCGCGGCTGCGCTCCGCGGTCAGGAGCAGGTAGAGCGACTCGGGGGTGGTGACGAGGATGTGCGGCGGCGTGCGGAGCATGGCCGCGCGCTCGGACGTCGTCGTGTCGCCGGTGCGGACGGCCGCGGTGATGCGCGGCGCGCCGAGGCGGAGCATCGCCTCGCGCGGCTCGGTGAGGTTCTTGTGGATGTCGGTGCTGAGCGCTTTCAGCGGGGAGACGTAGACGACGCGCACTTCGTCCGGGAGCGGCTTTTCCAGTCCTTCGACGACGAGGTCGTCGAGCGCGGTGAGGAACGCGGCCAGCGTCTTGCCGGAGCCGGTCGGCGCGGCGATCAGCGTGTGCTTCCGCTCGCGCAACGCGGCCCATCCTCGGGCCTGGGCGGCGGTGGGAGTGCCGAGTGTCTCGGAGAACCAGCGGCGGGTGATCGGGTGGAAGTGGGACAGGGGCATGCCGGCGGACATTATCTCTCCGCGCGGCGCGATCTTCTGGACGTAGGGCGCGTGTGTGCAGGGTGCACGTGCGCACGGGAGGGGCGGGCTGAAGCCACGCCCTACGTTTTCACATCCCCGGATGGAATCGCGCTGAGCGTAACTGGCGCGCTGCGCTTTCCCGATTAACGAAAGGGCGCCGAACGTAGGGCGTGCCTTCAGGCCGCCCCTCGGGCGGGGTGGGCGGGTTACAGCGCGCTACCGATTGAGCGCGCGCGCCAAGGTCGCGTCGATCGAGTCGAGCTTATGCTGCAGGGTGGCGATCATCTGCAGCGCTCTCTCCAGTTTCAGCTCCAGCCGGGCGATCGGATCCTCGGGGACGGCCTCGACCGGCGCTTCCGGTTGGCCGCCACCCGTTTCCACGGCCGGTAGAACGAGCGGGCCGATCATCGTGCCGTACTCGTTCTCGATGGTGAACGACTGCGCGCGGAGCTGGAAGATGGTGCGGTCGCCGTAGTTGAAGACGTCGTTCTCCGGATCCTGGGTCATGTTCTCCGGGCGCCCGCAAACGTCATGCCTGCACGGCGTGTTCTGATGTACTCCTGAGCAACACGCGCTTTCACGACGCGCGACGCAAAAGAAAGACGACCGAGGGCCACCGGCCCGCCGGAGGCCCTCGGTCGTCTCCTTTGCGTGGCCGCGATGAGAGCGTGCTGTTTAGAAGAAAATCCGCGAGATCTCTGCGATCACGCGGTCGGCGTCGTCGCCTTTCTGGAAGCCGCGGGTGAGGACGACCAGGACGTATTGGGAGCCGTCGGGGCGGAAGACGATTCCGGCGTCGTGGGCGATGGCGGTGATGGAGCCGGTCTTGTGGGCGACCCTGGTGCCGGGAGGGAGGCCGGCGGGGATGCCGTCGTTGTGTTC
>DASVSV010000466.1:0-10167 GCA_036387915.1 Thermoanaerobaculia bacterium | reverse complement strand
GGATCTGCGAGCCGCGCTCGCCGAGGAACTCGAGCTCGACGCGCTCGATCCAGACCGGGCGGTTCTTCCGCACGAGCAGCTTGCGCGACGCCACTTCGATCTGCACGCGATAGACGTACGCGCCTTTGATCTCGAGCACTTCCATCCTGTCGCCGTGATGCTGCACGGAGAACGACTCGCTGATACGGCCGGAGTCGAAGCGCTCGAAGGTCGCGTACTGGTACGTGCCGTCGTTGCGCCGGCCGCGCAGCAGCTCGACGTCTTCGTCGATGATCCGTTTGAGGAGGTCGCGCGGCAGGTCGCGCTTGCTCGCCGCGGCTACGCGGTCAATTGCGGTCGCGTCATCGGCAACACGCTGTGCAACATCTTCCTGCGCCTGGATGGTCGTCGCGAGCAGCAGCGCGATCAGCAGTCGTTTCATCGTTCCACTCCCAGTTCCCCGAGGACGCTCGTCCCCGACAATCCCTCGGACGGCAGCGCGAGCTGCTCGCACACCGTGGCGCCGAGGTCGCCGAACGTGCTGCGCGTGCCGAGCGGGCGCGCGCCGCGGACGCGCGGCCCGGCCACGATCAGCGGCACGTACTCGCGCGTGTGATCCGTCGAGATGTCCGTCGGGTCGCAGCCGTGGTCGGCGGTGATGAACAGCAGGTCGTTCTCGCGCAGCGACTCGAGCAGGCCGGCCAGCTCGCCGTCGAATGTCTCCAGCGCCTTCGCGTAACCGATCGGGTCGTTGCGATGGCCGTACTTCGAGTCGAAGTCGACGAGGTTCGTGAAGATGAAGTCGGCGTCCGACTGGCGAATGAGGTCGATGGTCTTGCGCATGCCGTCGGAGTTCGACTCGGTGCGGATCTCCTGGCCGATGCCGACGCGGTCGAAGATGTCCGCGATCTTGCCGAGGCCGATCACTTCCCGTCCCGCCTTGTGCGCGCGCTCGAGCACTGTCTCGCCCGTCGGCTTCACGGAAAAGTCTTTGCGGTTCGCGGTGCGCTTGAAGTGTCCGGAGCCGGTGCCGACGAACGGCCGCGCGATGATCCGCCCGACGTTGTGCTCCCCGCGCATCAGCTCCCGCGCCTCGGCGCAGATGCGCCAGAGCTCTTCGACCGGGATCACGTCCTCGTGCGCCGCGACCTGGAACACCGAGTCGCCGGACGTGTAGACGATCGGCGAGCCGGTGCGCATGTGCTCTTCGCCGAGCTCGTCGAGGATGACGGTGCCGGAGGCCGGTTTGTTGCCGAGCGTGCGCCGCTCGATCCGCCGCTCGTACTCGGCGATGATCTCGGGCGGAAACCCGTTCGGATACGTGCGGAAGGGGTCCTCGACCACCAGTCCCATCATTTCCCAGTGGCCGGTGGTGGTGTCTTTCCCGGCGCTGCGCTCGGCCATGCGGCCGTACGCGGCGCTGGCGTGCTCGGTCGTCGCCGGCGTGGGCAACGTGTGCAGCAGGCCGAGGCGCGTGAGCGTGGGGAGGCTGGGGTGCTGGCTGTCGAGCACGTGGCCGAGGGTGTTGGACCCCTCGTCGCCGAACTCGGCCGCGTCGGGCAGCTCGCCGACGCCGAGGGAATCGCAAACGATGACGATGGCGCGGTTCTTCATGTCCGTTTAGTTTATCCCGAGCGCAGCGGGGGACCTGGGATTGAGGATCTTGGATTGAGGATTGAGAATTGAGGATTGAGGACCGGAGAACGCCTCCTCGATCCTCGATCCAAGATCCTCACCAGTGGGTCACGTTCGCGTCCTCTTGCGGGTCAGCTTCTTTCGCGGCGCTCACTTTCTGATCCATCCCGCCGGAGTGAATTCTCGAATTCATTAGGCTTTTCCACATGTGGCGAAGGGCACCCTCGTTGCTCCATAGACGGCCCATGCTGAAAAACGCCGTGCTGCTCCTCTCTCTCACGCTCGCCATCCCTCTCGCCGCCGATCCTCAGGAAATGAACCGCTGGTTCCACGCCGCGGCTGCCGAGTTCGGCGTGCCGGTCGAAGTGCTGCAGTCGGTCGCGTACGTGGAAAGCCGCTGGACGCACCTCGTGCCGGAAGTGCACGAAGTGGACGTCGACCGCCGCCTGCGCGCGCACCAGCACAACTCGCCGCCTCCCGCGTACGGCGTGATGGGCTTGCGCGACGACGAGCACTTCGGCCGCTCGCTCCGCGACGCCGCGGCGCTGCTCGGCCGCACGCCGAACGAGCTCGCGCGCGATCCGGAGCTGAACATCCGCGGCGCCGCGGCGCTGCTGAAGCAGTACTCCGCCGGCCTGACGGCGAAGTCGCCCGTCGAAGCGTGGGAGTCGGCGGTGGTGCGGCTGAGCGGCATTCCGCGGCCGGCCATCGCCGAGATGCATTCGTATGACGTCTTCAACGCGATCCTCTCCGGCCGCGCCGGCGAGACGTATCACGTCGCGCAGCGGGAGATCTCCCTCGACGCGATTTACGGTCCGGAGAAGCTGGCTCTTCTCTCCGCCCCGCGGCTGACCATCGACGTCGAGCGCCGCGGCGTCGCCGCGAATTCGGCCGATTACGGGCCCGCGATCTGGAACGCCGCCGCCTCCTGCAACTACGGCGCGGGACGCAGCAGCGCGATCACGCACGTCGCCGAGCACATCGCGCAGGGCTCGTACGCCGGCACGATCTCGTGGTTCCAGAACTGCACCGCCAGCGTCTCGGCGCATTACGTCGTGCGCTCGTCGGACGGCCAGGTCACGCAGATGGTCAGCGAGAGCAACACCGCGTGGCACGTGGCCAATCACAACAGCTACTCGGTGGGCATCGAGCACGAGGGCTACGCCGACAACTGCGCCTGGTACACCACCGCCATGTACAACGGCTCGTCCGCGCTGACGCGCGACATCGCCGACTCGCACGGCATCCCCCGCACCGCCACGTACGACGCGTCGCTGGGCTGGGACACGGAGCTGCCGCAGTCGTCGTCGTTCAAGATCAAGGGACACACGAATTTCCCGACCACGAAGACCTGCCCCGGCGCCTGCTTCGACTGGCCGCGCTTCCGCTCGCTCGTCATCGGCAGCACCTGGTCGCAGATCGTCGACAACAACACCGCGGGCCGCTTCACCGCCAGCGCGAACTGGGCCGTCTCGAGCTACAGCGCGCAGCGCTACGGCGCCGACTACCGCTACGCGAACCCAGTCGCCGCGAGCGACGCCGCCTGGTACAAGTTCAACATCCCGGCGACGGCCAACTACGAGGTCTCGGTCTGGTATCCGGCCAACGCCGGCTACAACGCCACGACGCCGTACGTGATCGCCACCAGCTCCGGCAACGTGAACCACACCGTCAACCAGCAGGTCAACGGCGGCACCTGGGTCGTCCTCGGCACCTACCACTTCAACGCCGGCGACTACAACGCCGTCGGCGTCAGCCGCTGGACCTCCGGCGCCGGATACGTCATCGCCGACGCGGTGCGGCTGGTGCAGCGGTGATATAGGAGTGCGGTGGCCCGATCGTTGCCGCCGCACTCCTAAACGCAATGGCCTTCAGTTAATGAAATGTCGGGTGAACTCGATCGCGTGCGTAGCACGCTCAAAGACAATAGCCCCCGGCTTTTAGCCGGGGGAACAAGCGTGCATTTGGTACAGCCCGTGTAGCGGGCGATAGAACCCGTTCGCCTGTTGAAAGCGCACGGGCTCTCGCCTGTCGCCCGCTACGCGGGCTGAAGACGTGGACCTAGCGTTCCCCCGGCTGGAAGCCGGGGGCTATTGTCTTTGAGCGTGCTACGCACGCGTACGCACTTGACTGAAGGCCATTGCTCCTAGACGAGCACTTCGTGTACGAGCGGCCGCTCGGCCGGTCTCTCGTCACCGAGGGTGACGAACGACAGGTAGCGCGCGCGCAGTTCCTCGGCCTCGCGTCTGGCGTTGCCGAGTTGGACGCGGCCGATGACGTCGCCGGCGCGGACTTCGTCGCCGACGTTGCGGTCGAACATCACGCCGGCGGCGTAGTCGATCACGTCGTCGGCCTTCTTGCGGCCCGCGCCGAGGTCTACCGCGAACATGCCCGCCTGATATGTGTCGATGGCCGTGACGAAGCCGCTCCGCGGCGCCTTCACCTCGATCACCTCGGTCGGCTGCGGGAGGAGCGAGTAGTCGTCCACGATGTTCGGGTCGCCGCCCTGCGCGGCAATCCAGATGCGGGCCTGCTCCAGCGCCTTCCCCGACTCGATGGCCTCGGCCAGTGCGCGGTTCGCGGAAGCCTCGTCGTACTTGCGCGACATCACCAGCACCCGCTCCGCCTGCGCGCGCGTCACTTCCATCACGTCCGCGGGACCGCGGCCCTTGAGACAGTCGATGGTCTCGACGATCTCGTTCGCGTTGCCCGCTGCCACGCCGAGCGGACGATCCATGTCCGTGATCAGCGCCTCGACTTTCGTGCCCGAGCCGGCGGCGGCGGCGATGAGGCTCTGCGCCAGCGCCTTCGAATCCTGGTAGATGCGCATGAACGCACCGCTGCCGGTCTTGACGTCGAGCACGAGACCCGACGCGCCCATGGCCAGCTTCTTCGACATGATCGACGCGGTGATCAGCGGCAGCGACTCCACCGTGCCGGTGACGTCGCGCAGCGCGTAGATCTTGCGGTCCGCCGGTGCGATCCCTTCCGTCGACGTCGAGATGACGCAGCCGGCGTCGCTCACGCAGCGCTCGAATTCATCGCGCGACAAACGCGCGTTGAAGCCGGGGATGGCCTCGAGCTTGTCCAGCGTGCCGCCGGTGTGTCCGAGGCCGCGGCCGGAGAGCATGCCGATCTTGACGCCGCAGGCGGCCACCCACGGCGAGAGCACCAGCGAGACCTTGTCGCCGACGCCGCCGGTGGAGTGCTTGTCGGCGATGAAGTCATACGAGTCGCGCAGATGCCACTGCTCGCCCGACCGCAACATGGCCCGCGTCAGCGTAGCCATCTCCTCGGCGATCATGCCGTTGATGGCGATGGCCATCAGCAGCGCCGACATCTGATAGTCGGGGATGGTGCCGCGAGTGAAGCCTTCGATGAAGAACTCGATCTCGCGCGGATCCAGCGCCCCGCCGCGGCGCTTTTTGTTGAGGAGCTCGTAGACGCTGTAGTCGGGCATAGGCGCGATAGCATAGCCCGCTGCATGCGGGCAGTCATTCTTCTCTCCGGCGGACTCGATTCCGCCACCGTGCTCGCCATCGCGAAGAACCAGGGGCGCGAATGCCTCGCGCTGTCCATCGTGTACGGCCAGCGCCACCACGTCGAGCTCGAGGCGGCGAAGCGTGTCGCGGCGGCGACCGGCGTCGCCGAGCACGTCATTCACGCGCTCGACCTGCGCGTCTTCGGCGCGAGCGCGCTGACCGGCGACGTCGACGTGCCGAAGGACGCCGTCGGCGCGCCCGGCATCCCCGTCACCTACGTCCCCGCCCGCAACACCATCTTCCTGTCGCTCGCGTTGGGATTCGCCGAAGCGCGCGACGCCGCCGAGATCTGGATCGGCGTCAACGCCCTCGACTACTCCGGCTACCCCGACTGCCGTCCCGAGTTCATCGACGCCTTCCAGCAGGTGATCTGGACCGGCACACGCAGCGGCGTCGAGCATCGCGAGCCGCGCCTGATCGCGCCGCTGTTGCAGATGACCAAAGGCGAGATCATCACGCGCGGCGTGGCGTTAGGCGTGGATTACGCGATCACGCATTCCTGCTACGACCCCGCACCGCAAGGCCTCGCCTGCGGCCACTGCGACTCATGCCTCCTCCGCAGGAAGGGCTTCGAGGAAGCCGGCGTTACAGATCCGACGGCGTATGCGGATCACTGAGATCTTCCATTCAATTCAGGGCGAGTCCTCTCACGTGGGGCGTCCCTGCGTGTTCGTGCGGCTCACTGGCTGCAATCTGCGCTGCGTCTGGTGCGACTCGGAGTACACGTTCACGGGTGGGGAGCGTTTGTCACTCGATGACGTGCTCGCGAGAGTGAAGGCGTACGGCTGCAACCTCGTCGAGATCACCGGCGGCGAACCTCTCGCGCAGAGCGAAGTCTTCGAGTTGATCGCGCGTCTCTGCGATGACGGCTTCGAAGTGCTGATCGAGACCTCGGGCTCCATCGACACGACGCCGGTCGATCCGCGGGCGAAGCTGATCCTGGACATCAAGTGTCCCGGTTCCGGCGAGGTCGAAAAGAACCGCTGGGAGAACCTGGACCGCCTGCGGCCGCACGACGAGTTGAAGTTCGTCATCGCCGATCGCGGGGACTACGAGTTCGCGAAACGCGTCATCGAAGAGCGGGGGCTCGGACGCTGGACGGTGCTCCTCTCGCCCGTGTGGGGGAGAATGGACATGAAGGCGCTCGCCGAGTGGATGCTCGCCGACCGCGTTCCGGCACGGTTTCAGACGCAGTTGCACAAACACATCTGGGGAGCGGATACAAAAGGGGTGTAGAGCACGGCGTATGAGCACGAAACTCGACCACATCGGCATCGCGGTCCGCTCGCTCGAGAGCGGCGCGAAGATCTATCAGACCCTCGGCCTCTCAATCGAGCACGTCGAGACCGTCGAGACGCAGAAGGTGAAGACCGCCTTCCTCTCCGTCGGCGATTCGAACCTGGAGTTGCTCGAGCCCACCAGCCCCGACTCTCCCATCGCCAAATTCATCGAGAAGCGCGGCGAAGGAATCCATCACATCTGCCTCCGCGTCGACAACATCGAAGAGCACCTCGAGCGGCTGAAGGCGGAAGGCTACCGCCTGATCAACGAGTCGCCGGTGCCGGGCGCGCACGGCTGCCGCGTCGCGTTTCTCCATCCGGCGGCGGGGAACGGCGTGCTGATCGAGCTCTCGGAGCTCGCCAATTCTGAGGAGCGAAGCGACGAAGAATCGATGGAGCCCTCACGATGAGCTTCCATGGCACGCGGATCGAGAGGGCTCCGGGTGACTCTTCGCTTTGCTCAGAGTTGGGGAACGAGCCCTCACGATGAGCTTCCATGGCACGCCGGTCGAGGAGGCTCCGCTGACTCTTCGCTTCGCTCAGAGTTGGGGATAGAAACATGATCGAAGGCTTCGAACCGAGCGCGCTGGTGCTGGTCAACCTGGTGAACCCGAAGGAGAAGTTCTTCGGCGTGCTGCGGGCGCTGTCGGCGGCGGGCGTGACCATGCGCGCCGTCAACCTCGACTCGTTCGAGGACTGGATCCACCAGATCGCGCGCGGCGACGAGGCGGAGATCGAGATGATCACCATGTTCGCGCCGCTGTTCCGCGTCGAGCGCATCTTTCTCGACGAGCCCGCCGGCTCCATCCAGTCCTATTCGCAGCGGTTCGAGCAGGTGGTGGGCCGCTCCGTGCAGGAGTACCTGGGGCTTTGAGTTCCTCGGAGGTCCTCGGGTTCCTCGGGAGTTCCTCGGCGTGCACGTATCTACTCCGAGGAACTCCGAGGAACCCCGAGGAACCGAGGAACTGAGACACCCCGGGCGCCCGCTCCGTATAATCCGCGCCGAATTCGATACCGGAGGATCCACTGTTGTCATCACACACGAAGAAACTGCTGTCCGCGCTTCTCGTCCTCACCGCGCTTGTCGCGGGATGCAAAGGGAAGGAGGAGTTCGCGGAGCCCGAGGCGTTCAGCTTCGTCGTCTATCCGGGCTCCCGCTACCTGGGACAGCTGAGCGAAACGACCAAGAACGCGCACCGGACCATGAGCCCCGGTGCGGAGCCGCCGCCGATCGCGATCTACGACACCGACGCGCCCGTCGAACAGGTGGCCGAGTACTACGCGAAGGAGTACGGCTACAAAGAGATCGCCGCGGACCAGACCAACAACCTGAGCGCGGCCAAGCCGCCGGCCTACTACCGCACCGGCGACCTGCACACCGACGCCGTGGCCATTCAGGACCTGCTCAAGAAGATGGGCATGCCCACCGACATCTCCAAAGCGCAGGGCGCCTATCGCGCGGCCGACATCCTGCCGCGTCCGAACCGTCCGCGCGTCACCGTGCAGCGGCCGTACTTTGACGCGACCACGTCGACGGTCGTGGACCGTACCCTGATCCTGATGGCCCGCTGATGCCCACCGCGCTCGTCGTCGGGCTCGGTCTCATCGGCGGCGCCGTTGGGATGGCCCTGCGGCAGCGCGGCTGGCGCGTGCACTACCGCGACCCGCTGCATTCGCTCGACGAAGCGCGCAACGCCGGCGCGGCGGATGACGTCGAGCGCGGCGACGAAGAGTTGATCGTCGTTGCCACACCCGTGCGCGACGCCGTGATCGAAGTCGCAAAGACACACTCCGCCGTCGTGACCTCGGTCTGCAGCGTGATGCGTCCGCTGCGCGCCGCCGCGCGCGGACGCTTCGTGGCCGGACATCCGATGGCCGGCTGGCACGAAGGCGGCCTCCAGAACGCGCATCGCGTGCAGCTCGCGGACGCGCCGTGGTTTCTCGATGCCGAGGAGCCGCTGGTCGAGCAGCTCGTGCACGATTGCGGCGCGCGGCCCGTGCGCGTTGAAGCGGCGGAGCACGACGCGGCCGTGGCACTGACCAGTCATCTGCCGCAGGTGTTGTCGACCGCGCTCTTCGCGTATCTCGACCCGGACGTCGCGAAGAAATTCGCCGGCGGCGGCTTGCGCTCGTTCCGGCTCGCCGCCAGCGACGGCGGAATGTGGTCCTCGGTGCTCGAAGCGAATCGCGACAATCTCCGGCCGCATGCCGACAAGATCGCGGAGCTCGTCCGCGCGATCATCGAGGGACGCGACGACGACGCGTTTGCCAGAGCACGAACGCTATGGCGAGCGCTGACGGAATGAGCGACCAGTAGAACGATCGCGGCCGGTACGCAACGTCGATCGTGTGCTCCCCCGGCCCAACCATGAATCCCAGAAACGGACCATCCGCGTCGAAGAGCGGGACGCTGGCCTGCCAGCCCGGAAAGTTCGCCACGCTGCTGGCGACGAGCGAATGCTGCTTCGTCCGCACGCGCAGCCTGTACGCGTCCGCCGCCGCCCGCACGATCGTCACGTCCGCGGTATCGGAGTAGAAGCGTGGGCGCGCGGTGGCGTTCTCGTAAATCCAGCCGTCGCGTCCCGCGTAAATCGGCGTGCGGCCGGGCAACTCGCGGTCGCTGACGATGTAGCGCACGTTCAGCCGGTCGAGCAGCGGCGACGCCGGGTCGGTCCACTTCGCGTAGTAGTCGGCCGGATTCCAGCCCGCGTTTTTCTGCAGGAAATCGACGTAGCGGTCGAACGCCATCGGGTCGTGCACGCGCACGTCCTCGAAGCCCCAGAACGCGCCGACGTTCGGATAGAGCTGCCCGCCCAGTCCCACGATGCGATGCGGACCGCGCAGTTGTTCGAGCCGCGCGATGAGCGGCGTCCGCGGATGCAGCTCGCGCGCGGGGAGGATCGGATTCCAGTACGCCATCGCCAGCCAAAGCTCGACGAACGTCAGCGCGCCCGCGGCGACGAGCGTGCGCCGATGCGTCAGCAGCAGCACGCCCATGCTCGGCAGCAGCGAGAGCAGCGCCGACGCACGATGCGATTCCGTCGGGAACGGCGTCGTGCGCATCAGCCAGAACATCAGCACCGCGACCGCCAGCGCCCCGACGACCAGCGGGTTCGCGGAATCGCGGCGCGTCCAGTCGACGACCGGCGCAATCAGGATGCTCGCGAACCAGACCAGGCCGAGGCGCATGCGCATCGCCGGCGCCAGTCCGGCCACGAAGTGAAACACCTCGGTGATCACGGGCCAGCCGAGGACGATGCCGAGGCAGAGGATGGCGCCGAGGACGTAGAGCGTTTCGCGATCGCGCCAGTTGCGCTTGCGGATGATGAAGATCGCCGCCGCGATGACCGACGCGATGGCCAGCACACCGGCGAAGCCGCAGATCGACTCGAGCGTGGTCGGACCCCACGGCCGCTCGATGGGCAGGTGGCCGAAGAACCGCGGCTGCAGGAGCAGCATCGCCGACGCGCGATCGGAGTACGGCGGCGTGACCTCGCGCGGCGCGGAGAGCTCGGCGAACCGCTGCGAGCGCGTCACCGCCTCGTAGAACGGGACGAGAAACGGCGCGCAGATGCACGCGGCCAGCGCACTGGCCGCGGCCACGCGCGCCAGTCCGCGGATGCTCCGCGCGAGCCACAACCCATGCGCGGCGGCGATCAGCCCGATGTTGAAGATGGTCTCCGGATGGCCGGAGAGCACGGTCAAAGAGAACATCGCCACGGCACGCGAGA
>DASVSV010000465.1:0-4276 GCA_036387915.1 Thermoanaerobaculia bacterium | reverse complement strand
GGCGGCCAGGCCGCCGCACTCCATAATTAAAACCGCCCCGCCGCACGCTCCTTGGGAGGCAGCACTTCGAGGCAGGTCGTCCACCAGCCGCTCTCGATCGTGGTCACGAACTCGGCGGGGAGTTGCTCCGCGCGCATTTCGCGCGCGAGCGTGGCGTAGTCGTAGTCGATCGGCACGAACGCCACGCTGAACGGTTCTGTTTCCACGATCGCGATCCAGACGTTCGTGCGTCCGTCGTTCGCGGGACGGCCGATCACTCCCACGTTAATCACGTGGCGTCCTCCGCTCAGCGTCTGGTGCCAGTGCAGTCCCGTGTGCGTGCAGAGGATCACGTCCGCATCGTGGTCGCGGCAGAGCTTCTCGAGGAACGGCTGCGGCGACGTGGAGCGCCAGAGGAACTCGTTGATCTTCCGCGGTGAGCCGTGCACCAGCAGATAGCGTTTGCCGTCCTGCGTGAAGCGGATCTCGCGCGGTAACGTGCCCATCCAGTCCTTGTACGCGTCGCTGGTGTTGGCGAAGGTGTAGTCGTACGAGAGCTGCGCGAAGTGATTGTCGCGCGGGTCGGTGTACCCGCAATGGCAATCGGTCGCGCGCGTCGAGAGCGACTCCTCGTAATTGCCCTGGATGCCGGCAATGCCACGCTCGATGAGCAGCCGCGGAACGCGGTCCGGGTGCGGCCCGAATGCGCCGAGGTCGCCCAGAAAATACGTGCGGTCCGCGCGGCGGCGCCCGATCTCGTCGAGCGCCGCCACGAGGGCGTGGTAGTTGGAGTAGATCCCGCCGACGAACGCGAGCTTCACCCGCGAATCTTAAAGTTGGAGGAGGAGGAAAGAGGAAAGAGAAAAGAGGGAAGGTAAACCGCAACAACGTGGGTCTTGCGGGCGGGGCCCTCTTTCCTCCTTCCTCTTTCCTCCTTCCTCTCTCACCTCACCGTGCAATGCGCATCGCCGCGCTCACGATCGCGTCCGCCTGCGGCGCGAAGGCGGCTTCGAGCGGGAACGAGGCCGCGGCCGGGGCGTCCGGTCCGGTGAGGCGCACCACCGGCGCCTTCAGTGCGCCGAACGCCTTCTCCGCCAGGATGGCCGAGATCTCCGCGCCGACGCCGCACGGCGCGGCCGCCTCGTGCACGACGATGGCACGTCCCGTCTTGCGCACCGAGGCCAGGATCGTTTCCTCGTCGAGCGGCTTGAGGGAGCGGAGATCGATCACCTCGGCCGACACGCCCTGCTCCGCCAGCGCTTCCGCGGCGGCCACGCACGTATGCACCGTCTTCGCGTACGAGATCAGCGACACGTCGCTCCCCTCGCGGCGCACCGCGGCCTTGCCGATCGGCACCACGTGGTCATCCGTCTCCGGCACTTCGCCCGGCGTGTAGATCAGGCCGATGTCGGTGAAGAACATGACCGGGTTGTCGTCGCGGATGGCGCTCTTGAGCAGTCCCTTGAAATCGGCGGCGGTCGACGGCATGACCACCTTCAGGCCGGGCGTGTTGACGAACCACGACTCCACGTTGTGATTGTGCTGCGCGCCGACGCCCCAGCCGCCGCCCGTGCGCGTGATGGCCACCAGCGGGAAGGCGAACTGGCCGCCGGAGAGGTAGCGCAGCTTGCCGGCGCTGTTCACCAGCTCGTCCATGGCGAAGGTGAGGAACGGCGCGAAGAGGAGGTCGATGACGGGACGCAGCCCCGTCGCCGCCGCGCCGGCCGCGGTGCCGGCGATGATCCCCTCGGCCAGCGGCGTGTTCCGGACGCGCTTCCCGCCGAACTCCTCGACCAGTTTGTAGTTCTTGGTGGCCACGCCCTCGCCGAACGCGATGACGCTCGCGTCGCGGCGCATCTCCTCGGCCAGTGCTTCGGTCATTGCTTCGTCGACAGTGATCGTTCTCATGGTCGTCGTTCCTTTATGCCCTTGTCAGGCGTAGACGTCGGTGGTCATTTCGGCGAAGGAGGGATACGGCGAGGCGTCGGCGAAGGCGGCCGCGGACTCGACGGCGTCGGTCACGCGCGCGCGGATCTCCGCGACTTCCTCGGGAGCGAAGCGCGACTCGAGCAGCGCGATCGGATCGCGGCGCTTCCACGACTCCAGCTCCTCCTTGTTCACGTACGCCTGCGTGTCCGGCTCCATGTGGCCGCGCGTGCGGTACGTGTACGCCTCGAGAAAGTACGGCTTGCGCGTCGTGCGGACGTAATCCGCGGCAAGCTGCGCCGCCGCGTGCACGGCCTCGACGTCGTTGCCGTCGACGGTGACGGCGGGCATGCCGTACGGACGGGCCCAGTCGCTGACGTGATCGGCGAGCATCGTCTCCTTGCGATGGACGAAGGCCTGCCACTGATTGTTCTCGCAGACGAAGAGCACCGGCAGGTTCCAGACCGCGGCCAGGTTCAGCGCCTCGTGGAAGATGCCCTCGGTGGCCGCACCGTCGCCGAAGAAGACCACGGCGATGGCGTCGGTGTCCTGCATCGAGAGCGAGAGGCCGACGCCCGGCGCCAGCGACAGTTCGCCGCCGACGATGGTCGAGGTCAGCACCACGCCGAGCTCTTTGACGGAGATGTGCAGGCTGCCGCTCTTCCCTTTGCAGTAGCCGGTGGCCTTGCCGGCGATCTCGGCGAAGAGGCGGCCCGGATCGGCGCCGCGTGCCAGGAGATGTCCGGCGCTGCGGTGGTTGGTCAGGATCAGGTCGTTCTTCTGCAGGGCGCTCACGACCCCGACGGCCGCCGCTTCCTGCCCGACGGAGGTGCAGACGCTGCCGGACTTGCCTGCGGCTTGGCGCTCGGCCGATTTTTCCTCGAAGGTTCGGATCAGAAGCATCGTCTCGAGCGCGGTGGCGACGCTGCGATCGACTGCGGTTTCGGTGATGGTCACTGGCGTTTCTCCTTTGCCGTTCTGGCTGCACGCAATGTAGGCGCGGCCCGGAAACGCGGTTGCTAAGAAGTTCCTAGGGAGATCGGAAAAGGTGAGCTTCGGCGCGGCGGCGATCCTAAGAAGTTGCTACACTGCATTCATGCAGCGCACGCACTCGTTCCGATTTTTTGCCTTCGGCACCAGATCAGGAGCGGGACCGCGCGCCGTGTAATCACTCACGAAACGCAACTTACGAAAGCCCGCTCCTCACGGAGCGGGCTTTTTGTTTTCCGGAGGAATCATGCAACTGCGAGTGGCGTATCAGGGCGAACCGGGAGCATTCAGCGAGAGCGCGGCGCGCCGCCTCCTCGGCCGGGACATCGACGGCGTCCCCTGCCTTTCGTTCGAGACTATGTTCGCCTCGCTGACCGACGGCGCCGCGGACTGCTGCGTCGCGCCGATCGAGAACAGTCTGGCCGGCTCGATCCACCGCAACTACGACCTGCTGGCGCAGTCGGACCTCACCATCGCCGCGGAGACGCACCTGCGCATCGTGCACAACCTCATTGCGCCGCGCGATGCGGTGGTCGGCGAGTTGCGGCGCGTCTATTCGCATCCGGTGGCACTCGCGCAGTGCACGCGTTTCTTCGCCACCAATCCGCAGATCGAGCCGGTGCCGGTGCACGACACCGCCGGCGGCGTGCGTCTCGTGCTCGAACGCGGCCGCGCCGACGAAGCAGGGATCGCTTCCGAAGCGGCGGCGACGATCTATCGCGGGCAGATCCTCGCGCGCGGCATCGAGGACAACCCGCAGAACTTCACGCGCTTCTTCCTCCTCGCCCCCCGCGCCCACGCCATCATTCCAACGGAGGCACCGCGGCGCTGGAAGACGTCGATCGTCTTCCGCATCGAAAACAAACCCGGCGCCCTCTTCCGCGCCCTCGGCGCCTTCGCCCTGCTGGAGATCGATCTCTCCAAGATCGAGTCCCGCCCCATCGAAGGCCGCCCCTGGGAGTACGCGTTCTACCTCGACGTCATCGGCCGCGAAAGCGACGCGGCCGTCGCGCGCGCACTCGACAACCTGCGCGAGATGGCCGAAAGCGTGCGGGTCTTCGGCTCGTACCCGACACGGTTTTAGGCGCAATGACGGCAGGTTGAGTGCCGATCGAGCGTGCGTAGCACGCGTAAGAAAATAGCCCCCGGCTTCCAGCCGGGGGAACACGACCCCCAGGTCTCCAGCCCGCGTAGCGGGCGACAGATCACGTCCAGAGGTGATCTGTCGCCGCGCTACGCGGGCTGGTATCAAGGGCACTCTTGGTCCCCCGGCTGGAAGCCGGGGGATCGGGATAGGAGGGCGCCTCGCGGCGCACCCCCTCCCACACCACCGTGCATGCGGGTCCGCACACGGCGGTTCGGATGGTTATGCCTTTGCGGC
>DASVSV010000464.1:0-4271 GCA_036387915.1 Thermoanaerobaculia bacterium | reverse complement strand
CGGCCCCGCCGGAGGCCTCCCGTCGTCTCTCTTCCGCACGCCCAGCGACGAACGCCGGGCTCAGCGCGGTGGGGCGAGGCCGTCGACCATGGCGGTGAACGTGGCGAACACGTTCGCGTCGGAGAACGGGTGATCCGTCTCGCGATTGCGCTCGCAGAGCACGCGGTCGCGGATCATCCCCTCGGCCGCGCCGAGCATGGCTGAACAGAGCACCTGCGTCGGGACGTCCGTGCGGAACGAGCCGTCCTCGCGGCCGCGGTCGATCTGCGCGTCGACCACCTTCATGAACTCCACGAAGCCCTGCGACAGATGCACCTCGGGCACGTTGCCGCGCATGCGCCGTCCCTCGAAGAGAAAGAGGAAGGCGATGTCGTGATCGTGGCTCAGCGCGCGGGTCATCAGCGTGAGCAGGCGAAGGATCCCTTCTCGGCCGTGCTCCGCTCCTTCGAGCGCCTGTTCGACCACCGAGTGCAACGCCGTCCATGAATCGTTGAAGATCGCCTCGAGCAGGCCGGCCTTGCCGCCGAAATAGCGGATGAGCTGCGACTCCGAGCTTCCGGCCTCGCGGGCGATGGCGGCGGTGGACGTGCCCTCGTAACCGCTCTTCGCGAAGAGCGACTTTCCCGCGGTCAGCAACCGCATGCGCGAGGTTTGAGTGCTTTCTCCCGGATCCTGGACAGTCACGTTGGGTCGCAGCCTAACACGGTGGCAGCGCTACCGGCAAGAAGCGCCCGTCCTAACTCCTATTCCCTGTTACCTTTACGTAACTATGGCCCGGCGCTTGCTATCGAGTAAAAGCGTTGGTGGTGGTGCCACCAGCCAGCAATGATGGTAGCTAGTTTCCGCGGTTAGCGCTTCCTGCCAGCGCGTACGCGGGAGGGCGGGGCGGACATCGGTCCGTCCCGCCGGTTTTTTTGTGCTAATTTCCGTCCACACTTTTAGAGCGGGAGAACTCCTTGATGCGCCTGACCGCCATGCTGCTGGTCCTCGGCCTTTCCTCGTCCCTGTTCGCTGCCCCGGGTGCGCATGAGGAGTTCGACGACTGCGATGCGAACTTCATCGCCGCCATCGGCTCGAGCGCGTATCAGTTCTCCCCCGAGCACCCCGGCGAGCTGGGGACGGTGCGGCTCTTCAGCATCCTCTCCTACCAGCGCGCCGCGCACGAGGGACACCGCGGCCAGGCGGCCTGGCAGTTGCGCATCGACCGCGCCGACGACGGCACGCGCGTCCTCACCCTCGACGGCCATTCGTTCATCGGCGTCGAAGGCGCCGCGCTCGCCGAGCTGCATTGGGACGGCCGCGATGACGCCGGACGCCTCGTGCCCGCGGGCCGCTATCGCTACACGTTCGTGGCGCGCTTCGCCCCGCGCGCGATCACGTACGACGCCGCGTTCGACGCCGTCGAGGCGCTCGCCTCGAGCGACGAGGTCATCGTCGATTACTCGCTCCCCGCGGAAAGCTCGCGCCGCCTCCGCTACACCGCGAACGCGACCAGCTGTCAGGTGCAGCAGAACGCGCCGATGGAAGTCGGCTTCCCGTACAACTTCTACTACGGCTCCACGCACGCACACTCGAACTGGTCGGACGGCGGTCATCCCACCAACGCCTGCAACAGCGGCAACTCGTACGGCAGCGGCTCGTTCGCGCCGGCGGACGTCTTCGGCTACGCGCGCAACACCGCCGGCCTCGATTTCTGGGTCGTCAACGAGCACAACCACCTGATCCAGGACGCCATCGCCACGAACAACCCTCCGGTCACCGAGGCCAAGGTGCGGCAGCGGTATCAGGACGGGCGCAATGCCGCGAACGCGGCCACGGTCAGCGGCTCGTTCGTGGCCTTGTACGGCATGGAATGGGGCGTCTCCACGAACGACGACCAGGGTCACGTCACGCTGATCGAGACGCCGGCGCTCTTCGGCTGGGAAACGTGCTCGACGTGCAACGGCCCCGGCATCGAGTGCACGCCCGGCACGAACTGCTACTTCGACGTCTTCACGCCGAAACGCTTCGGCTACCTCGCGCTCTACGCCGCCTCCGTCGCCAATCCCTCCAGCGCCGGCGCGCTGGGCATCTTCAACCATCCCGGCGCCGGCAACTTCGACAACTTTGCGTTCAACGCAAACGCCGACAACGCCATGCAGGGCATCGCCGTGCGCAGCGGACTGGCCTTCGCCACGCAGACCGACTGCGCGACCGCGAACATCGCCTCGAGCGATTACTCGACACGCTGGAAGGAAGCGCTGAACCTCGGGTTCCACCTCGCGCCGGTCGCCGACCACGACTCGCACTGCAACAACTACGGCATGGCCCTGCCGACGCGCACGGTCTACCTCGCCCCGTCGCTGACGAAAGCCGACCTCATGGCCGCGCATCGCGCCAGGCGGTTCTATGCGTCCGAGGATCCGAATGCGCAGCTCGTGTTCCGGACGGCGGATGGGGCGCATGTGATGGGGGAGATCTTCAACAGCGCCGGCGGCGCCACGCTCGTCGCGAACGTCTACGACCCCGACGGCGAGAGCGTCAGCACGCTCGAAGTCTGGCGCGGCACGATCGGCGGCGGCGTCCCTGCCGCGCCGTATGCGACGTACACCAATCAGTCGTCGGCCACGATCGCGGAGACGCTCACGTCCGGGACTTACTACTACTACATTCGCGCCGTGCAGGCCGACGGCCACGACCTCTGGTCGGCGCCGATGTGGATCACGTATCAGGCCGGCGGCGGCGACACGACCGCGCCGACGGTCTCGCTCACCGCGCCCGCAACCGGCGCCACCGTGAGCGGCACGGTGAGCGTGACCGCGAACGCCAGCGACAACGTCGGCGTCGCCCGCGTCGAGTTCCACCTCGACGGCGCGCTGCAGTCCACCGACACGAGCTCGCCGTACGCGTGGAGCTGGAACACCGCCTCGTCCCCGAACGGCGCGCACGTGCTCGTCGCCAAGGCCTTCGACGCCGCGAACAATCCCGGCACCTCGGTCAGCGTCAGCGTCACGGTCAGCAACTCCAGCGGCGGCGCGGCCGCGGACGTCGCCGGCTGGAAGATCACCCAGGCCAACGCCGCCGGCCAGTACATCCTCCCGGCCGGCACGACCATCCCCGCGGACGGATATCTCGTCGTCGCGCGCCAGGCCGACAAGGGCGCGTTCGAGACCTACTGGGGCGTGACCCTCGGCGCGAACGTCACGTTCGTCAATTCCGCCGGCGCGATGCCGGTCATCAACGGCGACGAGAACTTCTCGCTGTCGAACGCCGCGAACGTGGTCGTCGACGGACCGACGGCATCGCAGCCGCTCAGCGCCGCGCGCACCGTGCAGCGCGTCGATCCCTGTGGAACAACGTGGAACACGCTGGTCGAAGCCTCCGCCAACGCCGGCAGCGGCGCGGGCGCGGGGTGCGGCGGCGGCGTGAAAATCAACGAGCACGCCGACGCCAGCGGCACCGGCAACTTCGTCTACGAGTTCATCGAGCTGCACAACGACTCCGCCCCCGCCGCCGACACCACCGCGCCGACCACGTCCATCACCGCGCCCGCCAACGCCGCGACGGTCTCCGGGACCGTCAGCGTCACCGCGAACGCGAGCGACAACGTCGGCGTCTCGAAGGTGGAGTTCCTCCTCGACGGTGTGCTGCAGTCGACCGACACCTCCTCGCCCTACGCCTGGAGCTGGAACACGACCACCGTCGTCAACGGCGCGCACTCTCTGGTCGCCAAGGCGTACGACGCGGCGAACAACATCGGCACCTCGTCGACGATCAGCGTGACGGTCAGCAACGGCACGCCGATCAACATCGGCGGCTACTCGCTCGTGCAGGCCAACGCCGCGCTGACGTACGCCATCCCCGCCGGGACCACGATCGCCTCGAACGGCTACGTCATCATCGGCCGCAACGCGACGAAGGCGCAGTTCCAGACGTTCTGGGGCGTGACTCTGGCCGCGAACGTGATCTACATCAACGCCGCCGACACGATGCCGCAGATCAACGGCAGCGAGACCTACGACCTGCGCAACGCCTCGAACGTGCGCGTGGACGGCCTGACGGTGGCCATGGCCACCGCGGGCGGCGAATCGCTCCGCCGCCTCAACGGCTGCGGCGCCCCCGGCACCGCCTCGACCTGGACCCGCGCCGCGTCCTCCACCGCCAACCCTGGCACCGGCGCCCCCGCCCCCTGCAACAAAGGCGTCTACATCAGCGAGTTCTCCGACGCCCTCGGCACCGGCAACTACATCTACGAATTCGTGGAGCTGTTCAACGACAAGTAATCCGTTCAT
>DASVSV010000463.1:0-2457 GCA_036387915.1 Thermoanaerobaculia bacterium | reverse complement strand
AGGTCCCTCGACTCGACGCTCGGGATGACAAGCCAGGAGCAGCGCGTAGCGCGCTGCTCCTGCCCCCTGCGCCCTGCTGTCTGCGCCCTGACAACGCGTACAATCCCGCCACACCCCATGTCCGCTGCCGCGCCCGAGCCTTCGAGCTTGCTGCGCTTCGATCTTGCGATCCAGCGCAATCACATCCTCGTCTACACACTCGGCTTCCTGACCGCGCTCGCGGGGAAGGCGCTCGGCGTCTTTCCGTTGGATATGGGCGCGGCGCTGTTGATCTTCGCGGTCTCGTGCAGCAGCTCGACGGCGATTTACGTCCTGCGGAAACGGGGCGTCGACCGGCGGTGGCTCAATCCGGTCTGGATGACCATCGACGTGCTGCTGGCCACGATCGGCGTCTACGCCAGCGGCGGCATCGGCAGTCCGTGGTTCATCTGGTACCTGGCCGCCGCGTCGGCCGCGGCCTTCGCCAGCGGGCGCGCCGCGGCCTACACCGTCAGCGCGGCCAACGCGGTCGCGTACATCGGACTGCTGATGTGGATGGGACAGGCCGTTCCCTTCAACGAGGCCATGCTGCTGGCCATCACGCGCATGCTGTTCCTGTTCGGCGCGTCGTACTTTTTCCTGGTCGGCATCGCCGACGTGCAGGAGAAGCGGCGCCGCGTGCGCCAGCTCGAAGCGGAAGAGCGGGCGAAGGTGGCCGAGCTCACGCGCCTCGCCGCCGAGCTGGCCGCGGCGAACCGGCGCATCCAGGAGGCCGACAACCTGAAGTCGCAGTTCCTCGCCAACATGAGTCACGAGCTGCGCACGCCGATGAACTCCATCATTGGCTTCTCCGAGATCCTCACCGAGCGCCTGGACGGCAAGATTGAGCCGAAGCACCTCGGCTTCCTCCGGCACATCCAGACCTCCGGCACGCATCTGCTCGGGATCATCAACGACGTTCTCGATCTCTCCAAGATCGAGGCCGGGAAGATGGAGATCTACCCGGAGTACTTTGCGATCGCGCCCGTGATCGACAACGTCTGCCAGGTCATGCGCGGCATGACCCGCGCGACGCAGAAGATCGTCGTCGACGTCCCGCCCAACCTGCCTCAGGTCGAGACCGACCTCGCCAAGTTCAAGCAGGTGCTCTACAACCTCATCTCCAACGCGGTGAAGTTCTCGCCGGCCGAGGCGCGGATCGTGGTGCGGGCGGAGGTGGTCGAGAACACGGTCACCGTCTCCGTAACCGACGAAGGCATCGGCATCGCGCCGGAGCATCACGGCCTGATCTTCGAAGAGTTCCGCCAGGTCGACGGCACCGCGCGGCGCGAGTTCGGCGGCACGGGACTCGGGCTGGCGCTGGTGAAGAGATTCGTCGAGCTGCAGGGCGGCAACGTGCGCGTCGACAGCACGCTCGGCGCGGGCAGCACGTTCACGTTCACACTGCCGGTGCGCTCGCGCGCGGCCGTCGTCACGCGCACGCCCGAGGCCGCCGTTCCGCGCGCGCCGCGCGTGCTGGTCGTCGAAGACGACGCGAACGCGTACGAGCTGATCGCCTCCGCGCTCGGTTCGGCGGGCTACATCGCCGTTCGCGCGCGGCACGGCGACGAGGCGATCCGTCTCGCGAAAGAGTCGAATCCGATCGCCGTCACACTCGACCTGGTGCTGCCCGGCATGGACGGCTGGGAAGTGCTCAAGCGCCTCAAGAGCGACGACGCCACGCGCGGCCTGCCGGTGGTGATCATCTCCATGGTCGACAACCGCGACCTCGGTATGGCCCTCGGCGCCGACGACTATTTCGTGAAACCGGTCGACCGCGCGCGCTTGCTCGAACGGCTGCGCGGCATCACCTCACGCAACGGCTCGCGGCGCCTGCTCGTGATCGACGACGACGCCGGCATGCACGCCCTCCTCGGCGAAGAGCTCTCCTCCCTCGGCTACGCGGTCGACAACGCCATGTCGGGCGAGGAAGGGCTGCGCTCCGCCGCCGAGAAATCGCCCGACGTGATCATCCTCGACCTGATGATGCCCGGCATGAGCGGCTTCGAAGTCGCGGGCGCGCTGAAGGACAACCCGCGCACCGCCGACATCCCCATCCTCGTCCTGACCTCGAAAGAAATCTCCAGCGCCGACCGGGCCCTGCTGCACACCAAGGTCTCCAGCTATGTCCAAAAGGGGACATCCGCGCGCGAGCAACTGGTGAGGGAGATCCGGCGCGTCACCGCCGTCTGATATGGAGTGCGGCGGCCCGAGCCGCCGCTTTCCAATTCGGGTACATGGGACGGGTAGGCAGCGTCTTGGGAGACGCGACTTCAGCGCGATTTGCCACCGAATACGCAACGTCTCGGGAGGTTGCGACTCCAGCGCGATTTGCCACTGAATGAAAAAGCGGCGGCCGGGCCGCCGCACTCCAAACGCCCCGCTGTCATCCCGAGCGTCGAGTCGAGGGACCTGGGTGGGCGGGGAGGCGCTGCTCGC
>DASVSV010000462.1:0-4965 GCA_036387915.1 Thermoanaerobaculia bacterium | reverse complement strand
TCTCGTACGATCCGTGGGCCTGGGGCACGTATCACTACGGCCGCTGGGCGTTCGACCCGGGCTACGGCTGGGTGTGGGTGCCGGGCTACGGCTACTCGCCGGCGTGGGTCTACTGGGCTTACGGCTCCAACTACGTCGGCTGGGCTCCGGCCGGCTGGTGGGATTGCCATCGCGGCTACTACAACTGGGCGTACCACCCGTACCGCAACAGCCCCTCGCGCATCGGCTACGGCTTCTACGGCCGCGTGAAGGTGAATGACTTCGACCTCCGTCCCTGGACGTTCGTCGACCCGCAGGGTGTGGTCTCGAACCGCATCGACCGCGCCGCCCTCACGGCGGACGCGATCAAGCAGCGCCTCGGACGCTCGCGCGACGGCTTCGCCACGATCGCGGGCGGCTCGCACCGCTTCACCCGCGCCGAGTGGAACGATCCGGCCGAGGCGATCCGTCGCCGCGGCCTCGACGGACGCCACACCGGTGGCGAAACGGGCGCCGGGGGCGTCGACGTGTCGTCGTTCTTCCGCCGCGACGGCGACGTCTCCGCTCCGGTTCGCGATCGCATCGTCCGCGGACGCGGCCCTGCCACCGGCGGCTCCGGCTCCACGGGCGGCACGCGCACCGGCACCATCGGCGGAGGCTCCACCGGGCTCGCCCCGATCGGCTCCGGCAGTGTCGCTCCGATCGGACGCGGCAGCGTCGCGCCGATCGCGGGCGGCTCCGCGACCGACGGCCGCCGCGGCAGCGCGGGCGACACGAGCACGGGACGCGTGGGACGCGGGAGCGGCAGCGGCACGGTCGCGACCACTCCTCCGGCCACGCAGCCTTCCACGACTCCGGAACGTGACGCGACCCGCGACTGGCGCCGCCGCGAGCGCGACGCACAGCCGAGCGACCCGACCACTGGTGGTGCAGCCGGCGGTGCGACGGAACGCCGCGGCAGCGGTGACTCGTGGCGCAATCGCGTGCCTCGCGCCGGTACGGGCGACACGCAGGCCAACCCGACTCCGCCGGCGTCGGGTAGCGGCAGCGGCAGCACGGCGTCCCCGGGCACCGGCTCGAGCGACGTGCCCCGCCGTATCATCGACCGCATCGGCGGCGCCCGGGTCCGCCCCCGCGACACCGCGACGCCGAGTGGCACGGGCAGCAGCTCGACGCGCGAGCGCGGCAGCCGCGACAGCGGCAGCAGCAGCCGCGGCGACCGCAGCTCCGGCTCCCGCGACACCAGCACGCGCGACCGCAGCAGCGGTTCCCGCGACAGCGGCAGCCGCGCCAGCACACCGCCCCCTTCGCCTCCGCCCGCCCCGGCGCCCAGCCGCGACAGCGGCAGCAGCGACGGCGGCGGCCGCGTCAAACGCGACCGCGACAACTGAGCGCAATCGAAAAGAGCCTCCCACACGGGAGGCTCTTTGTGTTTTGAGGTTTTGAGTTTATCCCGCGCGTAGACGCGGGATCTCCGGTGCACACTGCAGGCCCCTGGCACGTGCGCTGCCGGTGTCGCCGGAGATCCCGCGTCTGCGCGCGGGATAAAACTGCGCACGAACCGCCCTACGTTAGAATCCCCCGCGAATGTCGCTCCCCCTCTTCTTCGCCCTCTACTGTCTGGAGGCGGGGTTGTTCTTCACCGTGGTTCCGTGGACGAGCATCTGGTCGCTGAACTCGCTGCTGCACAGCAGCGCCCCGGTCGCCCTGATGGCCGACAATCCCTTCGTGCGCGGATTCGTCTCCGGCATCGGCGTCCTGCACCTGATCATCGGCGTGCGTGAGCTCACGCGCGTCATCCGCGCGCGCCGGCGGAGCGGTGTGCAGTGAGGCGGCTCTCCCGGCTCCTGTTCCCGCTGGTCATCGCCGGGCTGATGGTCATTGCGTACTGGGTGGTGCGCAACAACCATGCGGTGATCGCGCAGGCGCAGCTCGATCCCGAATTTCTCGAGAAGCTGGCGATCTTCCTGGTCATCGTCCCGGTGATTTTCTTCGTGGTCCGGTTCCTGGACTACGTTGCCTTCGACCTGATGTCGCGGCGCCGCAATCTGCGCGCGCCGGTACTGCTGCGCGAGATCGTCACCATCGTCGCCTTCGCGGTCTTGCTGACGTGGGCGATCTCCGCGATCTTCGACGCGAAGGTCACGGCCTTCCTCGCCGGCGGCACCGTCGTGGCCGCCGTCCTCGGTCTCGCACTGCAGGAAACCCTCGGCAACCTCTTCGCCGGCATCGCCCTCCATCTCGAGGACAGCTTCGAAGTCGGCGACGTGATCCGCACCGGCGACCAGCTCGGCATCGTGGAGGCGACGCGCTGGCGCGGTACGCGGATCCGCACGTTCCAGAACAGCATCGTCATCGTCCCGAACTCGATGCTGGCCCGCGAGCGGCTGGAGATCTTCCCGCGCAACAACCTCAACGCGCGCGTGCTGCAGATCGGCATCGACTACAACGTGCCGCCCGCAACCGCGTTGAGCGTGCTCACCCAGGCCGCGTCGCACGTCGACGGCGTCTCCAGCCAGGTGCCGGCGTTCGCGCGCGTCGGCGGCTTCGGCGACTCGTCGGTGCTCTACGAGATCAAGTACCACATGACCGACTACTCGCAGCGCGACCGCATCGACGCCGACATCCGCAAGGCGGTCTGGTACGCGCTCAAGCGCAACCATCTCCCGATCCCGTTCCCGATCCGGACGCACGTGCGTTATCAGCCGCCGGCGCAGCATCGCGAGCCCGACGTCGACGAGATCGGCCAGCGGCTGGCCGGCATCGACATCCTCTCGCCGCTGACGCCCGAGGCGCACGCCAGCATCGCCGCGGTGGCGCGCATTCACACGTTCGGGAAAGGGGAGACGATCATCCGCGAGGGGGGCGCGGGCAGCTCGATGTTCGTCGTGCACGAGGGCACGGTCTCGGTCCTCGTCGCCGAAAACGAGATCGCCCGCCTCGGCGAAGGCGACGTCTTCGGCGAGATGGCGCTGCTCACCGGCGAGAACCGCGCCGCGGACGTGGTGGCGCTGACCGACGTCGTGGCCATCGAGATCACGAAGGACGCGCTGCAGCCCGTGCTGCACGCGCATCCGGAGCTGGCCGACGCGATCTCCGCGAAAGTCTCCGAACGCCGCGGCAGTCTCGACTCGCTCAGGAACGCGTCGAACGACGAGGCGCAGCGGACGATCCTCTCGCGCATTCGCACGTACTTCGGCCTCTAATCAATGCTGAGCAAGTGACGGCGTGTCGCGCCGCGCCTGAGTAAGGAAACGCGTGCATGCCTGTCGCCCGCTACGCGGGCTGGATCAATAACCCAAGCATTCCACCGGCTTGAAGCCGGTGGCTATTTCCTGAAGCCCGCTACGCGGGCAAGTGTGCCGCCGTAGGCGGCTCCAGGAAATAGACCCCGGCTTTCAGCCGGGGGTTGGTACGACCCACCTAACGAGCCCGCGTAGCGGGCGACAGATACGGGAGTTTCCTGGAATCGAAGCGAAGGATCAACGGAGCCCGCACGAGCAGCGTCCCGAAGCTCATTCCGCGTGAGGGCTCCCATGATCCTTCGCTATCGCTCAGGATAGACTTTGACCAAAGAATGAAGCGCCTGCTCATCGTCGAGGACAAGGAGTCGCTGGCGCACATGCTGCGCGAGGCGGTGGAGGCGGACGGTTTCGAGCCCGACGTGGCCTCGACCGGCAGCGAGGCCATGCGCTGGCTGGCCGAGGGACGCCGCTACGCCGCCGTGCTGACGGACCTGCGCCTGCCGGGCGCGGACGGAATCGCCGTGTTGCGCCAGGCGAAAGAGAGCGACCCGGAGGTGCCGGTGATCGTGATGACCGCGTTCGGCACGATCGAGAACGCGGTCGAGGCGATGAAGCTCGGTGCGTTCGACTTCATCCAGAAACCGATCGACGTCGATCATCTGTCGCTGCTGCTGCGCCGCTGCCGCGAGTACCGCGAGCTGCGTCACGAGAACCTGCTGCTGAAGGAAGAGTTCCAGAAGCTGTACCGGCTCCCCGCGATCGTCGGCGAGTCGCCGCGCATCGTGGAGGTCTCTCACGCCATCCAGCGCGTCGCACCGACCGACTCCACGGTTCTCCTCCTCGGCGAGTCGGGCACGGGGAAGGAGCTCTTCGCCCGCGCCATTCACACGCTGTCGCCGCGCCGCGACCGCGCGTTCGTGGCCATCAACTGCGCGGCCATTCCGGTGACGCTCATCGAGAATGAACTGTTCGGACATGAGAAGGGCTCGTTCACCGGCGCGTCGGGGCGGCAGCTCGGCAAGTTCGAGCTGGCCGACAGCGGGACGATCTTCCTGGACGAGATCGGCGAGCTCGATCTGGCCGTGCAGTCGAAGATCCTGCGCGTGCTGCAGGAGCGCCGCTTCGAGCGCATCGGCGGCACCGCGGCGATCGATGTCGACGTGCGCATCATCTGCGCGACGAACCGCGACCTCGAGGAGAACGTGCGCCGCGGCGCGTTCCGCGACGATCTCTACTTCCGCATCAACGTCTTCCCCGTAACCATCCCGCCGCTGCGCTCGCGCGCCGAGGACGTCGACGCGCTGGCGGATTTCTTTCTGCAGCGCTTCGCGCGCGAGCTGCCGCGTCCCGGCCTGCGCATGAGCGACGCGGCGCGCGTGCAGCTCCGCGCGTACGACTGGCCGGGCAACATCCGCGAGCTGCAGAACTGCATCGAGCGCGCGGCCATCCTCTGCGACCGCAATCTCATCGAGCCCCGCGACCTCCGCCTCGGCGACTCGACCGACGACGCGCTGCGCGACGCGCTCGACCTCTCCGGCACGCTCGACGAGACCACGGCGCGCACGCTGCGCCTCGTCGAGCGCGTCAAGATCACGGATGCGTTGCGCCGCACGTCGAGCCGCAACGAGGCCGCGGACGCGCTCGGCATCTCGGTACGCTCGTTGAACGCGAAGATGAAGGAGCTGGAGATCGAATGAGCTACCCGACTTCGCGCGACGTGGTGAAGTTCCTCAACGAGCGC
>DASVSV010000461.1:0-31393 GCA_036387915.1 Thermoanaerobaculia bacterium | reverse complement strand
GCCGGCGCGGGCCTTCCGCCCCCGCCCGCGGCACGCTTCGCTCCGCCGCCCGGCGCGGTCGCGCCTCCGCCACCCGCGCGCCCCCCGCCCCCACCACCCGGCCGCCCGCCGCCGCCCGGCCGCCCCCCACCCGCACTCCCGCCCCCGGCGCGCGGCGCCGAAGCTCCTGCCCCCTGCGCCCTGCCTCCTCCGCCCTGGGTCGCGCCGCCGCGACGCGCAACTTTGGCGGCCGCGCGAGCGCGATCCTCCGCCTTGCGGGCGCGGATGGCGGCGATGCGTTCCTGGATCGGGATCTCGAGCTTCTCCGTGGGGCGGCGCGTGTAATCAAAGTCCGGGACCGTCACGCGCGGCAGTCGTTTGTTGATGGCGCGCTCGATGGCGCGCAGGTCGTTCTCTTCATCGGGTGCGACGAACGTGATGGCGTCGCCGGTCAGTTCCGCGCGGGCGGTGCGGCCGACGCGGTGGATGTAATCCTCCGGCAGGTTCGGCACGTCGAAATTGACCACGTGCGACAGCGCCTCCACGTCGATGCCGCGCGCGGCGATGTCGGTGGCCACGAGGATCTGATAGCGCCCCGACTTGAAGCCGGTCAGCGCCTCCGTGCGCTGCACCTGGCTGCGATTTCCGTGGATGCGGGCCACGTTCACCTTGCGCGCCTCGAGCTGCTCGAAGACGCGGTTCGCGCGGTGCTTCGTGCGCGTGAACACGATCGCGCTCTTGATCTCGCCGCGCTGCAGCAGCGTCTCCAGGAGCGCCAGCTTCAGGTCCTGCGACACCGGGAACACCGACTGCGCGATGCCCGTCGCCGGCGCGGCCTTGCGCTCGATCGAGATCATGGCCGGGTTCTTCAGCATGTCCTTCGACAGCTCGATGATCGGCTGCGGCAGCGTGGCCGAGAAGAACAGAGTCTGCCGCTTGGTCGGGAGATGGCGCAGCACGCGGCGGATGTCCGGCAGGAAGCCCATGTCCAGCATCCGGTCCGCTTCGTCGAGGACCAGGATCTCCAGCCCGTCGAGCTTCGCGTAAGGGTGTTGAAAGTGATCGAGCAGGCGGCCCGGCGTGGCCACGAGCACATCCACGCCGCTGCGGAACGCGTGCTCCTGCGGCCCCATCCCCACGCCGCCGTAAATCGCGGCGCCGGAGAGCGGCGTGTGTACGGCCAGCTCGCGCAGATGCTCGTCGATCTGCGCGGCCAGCTCGCGCGTCGGCGTGAGGATCAGCGCGCGCGTCGTGCCGCGCTTCTTGCCCATGAGGCGATGGAGGATCGGCAGCACGAACGCCGCGGTCTTGCCGCTGCCCGTGGCCGCGGCCGCGAGCACGTCCTTCCCGGCCATGGCCGGGGGCATGGCGTCGGTCTGAATCGGCGTCGGCCGTTTGAAGCCCAGTTCTTTGATTCCGCGTAACAGGTCGGGGTGTAACCCGAATGTCGTAAAAGGCATGAGGCGGATCGTCTCACAGTTCGCACTATGATCCCGTCGCATGAAGCGCCGCAAACTCGGTCCTCTCGAAGTCTCCGCCATTGGTCTCGGCTGCATGGGCATGAGTCAGTCGTACGGCCCCGCTGACGAACAGGAATCGATCGCCACCATCCACCGCGCCATCGACCTCGGCATCAATTTCTTCGACACCGCCGAGGTGTATGGGCCGTTTCACAACGAAGAACTGGTCGGGCGCGCGCTGCGCGGGAAACGCAGGCAGGTCCTCATCGCGACGAAGTTTGGGTGGAACATCGAGGACGGCAAAGTGAACGGCATCACCAGCCGTCCCGACCGCATCCGCGCCGCCGTCGACGGCTCGCTGCGCCGTCTCGGTGTCGACACGATCGACCTCCTCTATCAACATCGCGTCGACCCGCAGGTGCCGATCGAAGACGTGGCCGGCACGGTCGGCGAGCTGGTACGCGCCGGCAAGGTGCTGCACTTCGGCCTGTCCGAAGCGGGGGAGCAGACCATCCGCCGCGCGCACGCAGTGCTGCCCGTGGCCGCGCTGCAGAGCGAGTACTCGCTCTGGGAGCGCAATCTGGAGGAGAAGATCATTCCCCTCGTCCGCGAGCTCGGGATCGGCCTCGTCCCCTTCAGCCCCCTCGGCCGCAGTTTCCTGGCCGGCAACGTCAAACGCGCCGAGGAGTATCCGGAAGGCGACTTCCGCCGCAACGACCCCCGTTTCCAGGGAGAGAACTTCGACGCCAACATGCGCGCCGCCGGCGTCGTCCGCGACATCGCCCGCGCACACTCCGCCACCCCGGCCCAGATCGCCCTCGCCTGGCTCCTGCAGAAAGGCGACGACGTCGTCCCCATCCCCGGCACGAAGCGCCGCACATATTTAGAGGAGAACGCCGAGGCCACGCAGCTCGAGCTCCGCGCGAGCGACGTCGAGAAACTCGACGAAGCCCTCGCCCCGAACGCGATCGCCGGCCCGCGCTACAACGAAAAAGCGATGCGCTGGGTGGACCGGTAGGACCTGGCGCGGGCGGGACGCCGGCGCTCCCCGGTCCCCGCGGAACCTGAGCGCAACGCCTGCGCCGTCAACGTGTTACAGCACTCGCTCCCGCTCCCGGCCGCCCCGTCCGGTATGATTCTTGGAGCGTCAGAAAAGTACGACCGTATGACTTCCCCCTTAGCGAATCCCTCCCGTCCCGAAGAATTCGCGCTGCTCGTTGACGCGGTGCAGGACTACGCCATCTTCCTCCTGAGCCTCGAGGGAGAGATCCGTTCGTGGAATCGCGGGGCGGCGAGGATCATGGGGTACAGCGAGGCTGAAGCCGTCGGACGGCACTTCTCGCTCTTCTACGGTCCTGAAGACCTGGAGGCGGAGAAGCCGCGCCGCGAGCTCGAGACCGCGCTGCGCGACGGGCGCGTCGAAGACGACGGATGGCGCGTTCGCAAAGACGGCACGCGCTTCTGGGCCGAGACCGTGATCACGCTGCTGCGCGATGACACCGGCACGTTCCGCGGTTTCGCCAAAGTGACGCGCGACGTCACCGCGCGGCGTAAGGCCGAAGAGCAGTTGCGGCAGAGCGGCGAGATCTTCCAGCTCCTCGTCTCCTCGGTGCGCGACTACGCCATCTTCATGCTCGATCCCGAGGGTCACATCGCGACGTGGAACGCCGGCGCGCAGCGGCTCAAGCAGTACCGGCCCGAGGAGATCATCGGCCACCACTTCTCGGAGTTCTATCCCGAGGATGCCAAGGACAAGCCCGCGCGCGAGCTCGAGATCGCACGCGCCGCGGGCAGCGTCGAAGACGAAGGCTGGCGCATCCGCAAGGACGGCTCGCGCTTCTGGGCGAACGTCGTCATCACCGCCGTCTACGACGCGCAGGGCCAGTTGCGGGGCTTTGCCAAAGTCACGCGCGATCTCACCGAGCGCCGCGCGGCCGAGGAGCGCCTGCGCCAGAACAACGAGACCTTCCAGCTCCTCGTCTCCTCGGTGCGCGACTACGCCATCTTCATGCTCGATCCCGAGGGTCACATCGCGACGTGGAACGCCGGCGCGGAGCGCATCAAGCAGTACAAGCCGGACGAGATCATCGGCCGCCACTTTTCCGTCTTCTATCCCGAGGACGCCAAAGACAAGCCGCCGCGCGAGCTCGAGATCGCGCGCGCCGAGGGGAGCGTCGAGGACGAAGGGTGGCGCGTGCGCAAGGACGGCACGCGGTTCTGGGCGAACGTCGTCATCACCGCCGTCTACGACGAGCGTCGCCAGTTGCGCGGCTTCGCCAAGGTGACCCGCGACATCACCGACCGCATGCTGGCCGAGGAAACGCAGAGGGCGCTGCTCGAACAGCGCGAGGCGCGTCTGATGGCCGAGCAGGAGCAGCGCCGCGCCGAAGAGTCGTACCGCGTCGCGCAGGAAGCCAATCGCGCCAAGGACGAGTTCCTGATGACGCTCTCGCACGAGCTCCGCACGCCGATGACGGCCATCCTCGGCTGGGCGCGGCTGCTGCCGAGCATGTCCCCGAGCGAGCCGCTGTTCCACGAGGCGGTGCAGTCCATCGCCAGCGGCGCCAAACTGCAGGCGCGCCTCATCGACGACATCCTGGACGTGTCGCGCATCGTGTCCGGCAAGCTGCGCCTGTCGCCGGAGACGGTGGAGGTCGCGCGCTTGATCATGAACGCGGTGGACGCCGTCAACCCGACCGCCGACGCGAAGGACATCACCATCACCACCTCCTTCGCCCCCGCCCTCGGCATGATCGTGGCGGATTCGACGCGCATCCAGCAGGTGCTCTGGAACCTGCTCACGAACGCGGTGAAGTTCACGCCGAAAGACGGCGCGGTGCAGGTGTCGGCGCGCCGCAGCGCGTCGCAGGTGCAGATCTCCGTGACCGACAACGGCGAGGGCATCGACCCGCGCTTCCTTCCGCACATCTTCGAGCCGTTCCGCCAGGCCGAATCGCCGCAGACCCGCGTCCACGGCGGCCTCGGCCTCGGACTCTCGATCGTCCGCTACATCGTCGAAGCGCACGGCGGGACGATCGCGGCGGAGAGCGCCGGACGCGGGCAGGGCTCGACATTCACGGTGACGCTGCCGGTGCGCGCGATCGCCACGGCCGAGGCGCCGGTGCGCAATCCGCTGGGCGAGACGTTCCTGCACCGCGATCGCCTTCGCGGCCTTTCCCTCCTGGTCGTCGACGACGACCCCGAGTCGCGCAAGCTCGTCACGGCCGTGCTCCGCGCCGCCGGCGCGAACGTGCTGCCGGTCGACTCCGCCTCCGCCGCACTGGAGGCGCTCCAGCAGAACCTTCCCGACGCCGTCATCACCGACATCGCCATGCCCGACGTCGACGGCTACACCTTCGCCCGCATCGTCCGCGAGCGCTACGGCCACGCGATCAAAGTGATCGCCCTCTCCGCGTTCCCCGCCCGCCCGAACGAAGCGAGCGGCTTTGACGCCTACCTCACCAAACCCGTCGACCCCTTCCACCTCGTCGACGACGTCGCGCGAGTGGCCCTGCCGGCCCCGGCGTAACGTAGGGCGTGGCTTCAGCCCGCCCCTCCCGTGGGCGGGCGGGCTGAACGTCAGGCGCCAGTCAGACCTGCGTCCCCAAAAAACTTGAGGGCAGGAGGTAGGGACTTCCGTCCCGCCGTCACTCCTATGGTGAGGTGGAATTTTTTCGTTTGAACTCGACCCGCCGCGTGGCGCGCCCCGGCCGCTTTCAGTATTCTCGGTGCCGCGGCCGCACCGGCCCTGGGAAGCGCTTGTGGCAACTGACGACCGAGAGCTGTCCGCCGCGCACATGCTCGAGGTCCTCTATCGCGAGCACGCCCCGCTGCTGTGCGCCTCCGCGCGGCACCGCTACCGTATCCCGTCCGAGGACGTCGAGGCGCTGGTACACGACATCTTTGCGTCCATGCTCGAGCGCCGTCCGCAGGTCGACGACATGCGCGCCTTCCTCCTCGGCGCGATGCAGAACGCCGCGCGTCACTACTGGCGCAAACGCCGCCACGAGGCTCCGCTGCTGGCCGAGCACGAAGACACCGCCGACGAGTCCACCGCCGACGGCCTGGAGCGCTGGTCCACGAGCCTCAGCCTCGGCGCGATGCTCGCACAGCTCGGCCCGAAGTGCCGGGAGACGCTCCGCCGCTACTACCTCGACGAAGAAAAACCACGCGACATCGCCGAGCACCTCGACACCAGCGCCGCTTACGTCATGCAACTGCTCAGCAGTTGCCGCAAGCGCGCGCGCGAAATCTATTGCCGCCTGACGCGAGTAGAGACATGAACGACTGGGACAACGAACAATGGCAGCGTTTCGAGGAGGCCCTCCGCTCACCCGAGCCATGGGAGCTCGCGGACCAGTTCCTCATCCCGCCGCCGAACGTCGCGCCCCTGCGCCTCGTCGCCGCGCGCCTCGATGAAGAGCGGACCGCGGCGCGGGCGCAGCTCGAGCCGCTGCTGGTCTCGCTGGAGGCATTCACCGCCGCGAAGGTGGACAGCCACTCGGCATTTCACACCATGGGCGTCGTCGACGTTCTCAACGACGTCGCCCGCCCGCTGCGGAACGCCCAGCCGCAGCTCGCACTGGCCACCGCCACGGCCGCCGTCACCATCGCTTCGAAGCTCGCCAAGGTCGGCTCCTGCACCCCGCGCATCCTCGGGCGCACGTACATGGAGCGCGGCTGGGCCCTCTTCTTCGTCGGCCGCTATCGCGAGGCCGAGGAGGCGCTGCGCAACGCCGACGCTGCGTACGAGCAGGACCCGCTCGCGACCGATTGGGATCGCGCCCACGCCGCGCTGGCCCGCGCGAACGTTTACGTGGAAACGCACCGCCACGACGAAGCCAGCCGCGAGGCGCGCTTCGCCGCCGAGGCGTTCGCCACGTTCGGCGATCATCACTATTCACTGGCCGCGCGCGTCATCGACGGCCACGTCCTCTTTCTGCGCCGCGACTATGCCGGCGCGGCGGCGGTGCTCGACGCCGTCGCCGTGCAGGCTTCGCGCTCCGGCGATCGACTGCACCTGGCGCGGGCGCGCCAGTCGGCCGGCAACTGCTACATCGAGCTGGGCGACTTCCCGAAAGCGGAGGACTACTTCTACACCGCGCTGACGCTGTGGGACGAGCTCGGGCTCGACGTCGAGCGGCTCCGGACGCACTGGTCCCTCGGCGCGCTTTCGAAAGCGACCGGCGATCTCGACGAAGCGATCCTGCGCATCGACGAAGCGCGCCGTGCCTTCGAGAAGCTCGGGATCGTCAACGACGCGGCCATCACCCGCCTCGAGCTGGCCGAGGTGCTGCTGCTGGCCGATCGTCCGTCCGAGGTGCCGGATCTGCTCCGCGACGTGGTGGTCAGCTTCACGTCCGAGGGCATGATGCGGAACGCGTCGATCGCGCTGGCGTATCTTCGTGAGGCGGTTGAAGCGGGGGGCATCGAGCCTCGTCTCGTGCGTCACGTACGGGACTATCTCGAAGAGCTGCCCACCCATCCGGCGAATCTATTTACGCCTTTGCGATAGCGGGACTCATGATTCCCGCTCTCGCGTCACCTAGTGACGAGGGCGCCTCGAAGAGGCGGCCCGGGGAGAGTCCAATGCACAAAACATTTCGCGGCATCGCTGCCGCTCTCGTCGTCGCAGTTCTCCTGACCTCGCTGCCCATTGCGGCGGCCACACCGCGCCCGTCGCGCCCGAGCCGCATCGTCCAGGCCGCCAGACGCGTCGTCGACACCCTCGTCCCCTGGCTCTACTCACGCCTGTCGCCCCCCGGAGGAACCCCGACCCAGGACGAGACCCCGACCACGGACCCGACGACCGACAAGACGCAGAAGTCGGGCACGTAAGCGATCGAGCGCCGGCGTCCTCGCCGGCTGTAGGCGCGGGCGTCCCGCCCGCGCTCGCTGTCATCCCGAGCGTGAGTCGAGGGACCTGGGCGGGCGGGGGCGCGCAGCATGAGCCCGAGGACAAGCGCCGCGCCCCCACCCACCCAGGTCCCTCGACTCACGCTCGGGATGACAAGCTGTGGGCGCGGGCCTCGTCGTCCCCTCGTGCTACCTTGCGGCGCATGAAGCTGCTGCTCGCGCTCACCACGTCCGTCGTCGCCCAACAGCCGCGCGTCGTCGCCTTGAAAGCCGCGCGCACCGCTGACAGCGCCGCCCTGCTCGGCCTCGAGACCTCGCTCGGCACACTCACCGCCGGCAAACTCGCCGGCATCGTCGCCGTCCCCGGCAACCCGCTGACCGACGTCACCGCCACCGAGCGCGTGTCGTTCGTGATGAAAGAAGGGACGATCGTGAAAGGCGCAACGCGATGACGCAGCACGCCTCCACCACCGCCTCCCGCGACGCCGCGCCCGAGCCGACGTACGCCGAGAAAGTGCGCACCCTCCTCGCCAGCGAAAGGCTGGGGACGCTGGCCACCCAGTCCACGCGCCATCCCGGCTGGCCCTTCGCCTCCGTGATGCCGTACGCGCTCGACGAAAACGCGGCGCCGCTCTTCCTCATCAGCAGCATGGCCATCCACACGCAGAACCTCGTCGCCGACTCCCGCACCAGCCTCCTGGTGATGCAGAGCGGCGCCGGCTCCGATCCCCTCGGCTCGCCGCGCGCGACGCTCCTCGGCCACGCCGTACGCATCGCCGACGTCACCGATGCGATGCGCGCCGCATACCTCGAGCGGCATCCCTCCGCGCGCTACTGGATCGACTTCTCCGACTTCGCCTTCTTCCGCCTCGACGTGAGCGACGTCTACTTCGTCGGCGGCTTCGGCGTGATGGGCTGGGTCACGGTCGACGACTATCACTCCGCCGAGCCCGACCCGCTGATGGCCGCCGCCGCCGGCATCCTCGAGCACATGAACGCCGACCACGGCGAAGCCCTCCGCCACATCACCCGCCACTACGCCCAACTCGATGCCGAAGAAGCGACCATGGTCGCGGTCGACCGCCTCGGCTTCACCATCCGCGCCCGCACTGCCGAAGGGATGAAAGGCGCCCGCATCGCGTTCCCCGAGGAAGTCCGCACCCGCGAAGACGCCCGCCGCGTCCTCGTTGCCATGACCCGCACCGCGCGCAGTCCGAGCGCGACCGGGACCACCGCCAGCAGCCCCCCGGGAACGGCCCCGCTCCCATCGTCGCGGTCAGGGAAATAGACCAGCACAACGATCAACAGCCCGATCGCGAATGCGGCTGCGAGCGGTTTCTCCACGTTGACCAGTGAGACGAACGGCGCGGCGAAATGTAGACAGCAGCTCACGATGAAACGGCCGCGTGAGTCACTCCGCGCGCCCAGCGGGACTCTCACCGCTGCCTTCTCCACGCGCCCGACCGCCACACTCTCGATGTGGGCCTGCCGCCCCGCGCCGACTCCATCACCGGAATCAAGAACTGCCTGAGCAGTGCACCGACAACGCCGAAATCCTCCGGCGCGTCAACGCCCGTTTTGCGTACGAACGCGCGCCACTGCGTTTGCTTCTGACGGTCGGCGTAGAAGTCATCGCTCAGCGCGAACGCCTCTTCAGGGATCGCCGTCTTCCGCCGCTTGAACGTGCGGCTGACGGCGTCCGAGAGGAGCCTCTGATCGAACTCGCGCACCGATGCCAGCATGTACACGTCGAAGAAGTCCTTCATCCTGCTGTTCGCGATTCCGAGCTTCACCATCGCGTGCAATTTCTCCGCGACGATCGTCTCCGCCGGGTAAACCTTCACCCTCGGTGCCGCGAAGTCGTGAAGAATGGTCGGGAGTGTCGCCTGGCGCGCGGGAGGGGTAACGACATCGCCGACCGCGATGTCGATCTGCATCCGGATCCGTGCCGTGTCGAGCGTCGCCGACAGGTGGACGCGGACGCCGTGATACTCATCAGCCTCACGGATCGGCTCCGCGGTGACACTCGTCGGATCGAAGTCCAGACCGTCATCCACCGGCACGGCGGCGATCTCGCGAATGACGGCGGTTGCATCTTCGAGGTCGAACGCACCGCTGCCGAGAAAATCCAGGTCCCGCGTCGGCCGGTGCGCGTCGCTCCAGAGTGCGAATACCGTTGCGCCTTTCAACGTGAGCCGGTTGCGATGCGGCGACAGGGTCAGGCGCGCCAGAAAGCGCTCACGCGCGTAGAGCGAGGCGATGTAGTCGAACGACTCTCCACGTCGCCTGGCCTCGTTCACGAGACGCTGACGAACGGATGCGGCGACGTTCGTCACCCGCTTCATGCGATCAGCGCCTCCAGATACGGCCGCATGACCGTGGTGACGCGGCAGACGCGCGCGAACTGCCAGAGCTCATCCATTGTGAACCGCTTCTTCATCCACCCCTCGCGCAGCGCCGCCACGGCCACATCCGTGCCGACACGGCTGCGGAACTTGAAGCAGTCCGCCACGGTTTTGGCAACGGAGAAGACCCGCAACTCGACGCCGTGCACGGTATGGATCTCGATTCCCGCGTGCAGTGGTGGTTCGGAGAGGCGCACGCTCCGGACTGGCGGCGTATCGGTCGCGGGTGTTCGCGACTTCAGGCCGATCGCGACCCAAACTTCGTGAGGCATCTCCGTGGTGAGACCGTGAAACGCAAGCGCCGAAAAGAGGCAGAACACGCCGTGCGGGACGCGCGTGGCCACGATCAGCAGATCGCGATGAGGCGAGCGCGATGCGTCCGGCGTCAGATAGATACCGCGTGCACCCCGTTCGAACACGCCGCGACTCGACAGGCGCCGCAGCTCTTCCCGGGAGAAGCCGCGCCGTTCCAGCTCACGCGAACGCGCAATGGCCTGCGGCGGCGGTCTCTTCGAAGTCCTTCTTTGTTCCGGCATGCGACGAACCGTCGCACATTATCCGCAATGTCCGACGCTTTGTCACATGAGGCCAAGACCAGGGGGGCCGCCGTTCTCGCCGCCAAACGTAGGGCGCGGCTTCAGCCCGCCCCCCGCGTGGGTGGGCGCTCCCGAACCCACCGTACGTCACATGCAGTGCTAACCTTTCCCGCACGCATGCGAAACACGTTCATCCTCGCCCTCCTCCTCGCCGCCCTCCCTCTCGCCGCGCAGCACCCCAAAAGCGACGACGTCGGCGAAGTTGCCTTCGCGAACTCCGGTGCGGCGGAGGCGCAGGCGCCGTTCCGGCGGGGGCTGGCCCTGCTGCACAACTTCGAGTACCAGAGCGCGGCCGAGGAGTTTCGGAAGGCGCAGGACGTCGATCCGTCGTTTGCCATGGCTTATTGGGGCGAGGCCATGACCATGACCCATCCGATCTGGTTCCAGCAGGATGCAGACGGCGCGCGCGCCGTCCTGCAGCGCCTCGGCACGACGCCGGCCGAGCGGCTGGCGAAAGCGAAGACCGAGCGTGAGCGCGACTACCTCCGCGCCGTCGACGTCCTGTACGGCGAAGGCTCGAAGAACGAGCGCGATTTCAAATTCGCCGAGGCCATGGGCGCGCTCTCCGCGCGCTATCCCGATGACGTCGACGCCGCCGCGTTCCACGGCCTGGCCATCCTCGGCACCGCCCATCAGGGACGCGACTTCGGCACCTACATGCGCGCCGCGGCCGTGCTCGAGGCGGTCTATCCCACAAATCCGCGCCATCCCGGCGTGCTGCACTACCTCATCCACTCTTACGACGATCCCGTGCACGCGCCCCTCGGCCTGCGCGCCGCGCGCGTCTACGGCTCCGTCGCGCCGAATGCCGGTCACGCGCTGCACATGACCTCCCACATCTTCGTGGCCATGGGCATGTGGGACGACGTCATCGACGCCAATCGCCGCGCCGTCGAAGTCGTCAACCGCCAGCGCGCCGCGCGCAACCGTCAGCCCGCCGACTGCGGCCACTATGCGACCTGGCTCCACTACGGACACCTGCAGAAGAACGACGCCGGTTCCGCGCGCAAGGCGCTCGACGCCTGCCGCGCCGCCGCGCTCGAGAAGCCCTTCCAGTCCGGCGGCCCGATGGACTCGAAGCGCGGGCGCGTCGACGAATACGCCGACATGCGCGCGCACCACGTCGCTTCCGGACTCGCACTCATCGCCGCCGACGCGGTGACCGTTCCGGACGGCGCCGAGTTCCTCGACGCGCGCTACACCGTCGCCTACGGCGACGTGCTCTCCGCCTCGCAGCGCAAGGACGACGCCGCGCTGAAGAGCGCCGTCGCGCGACTGCGCACGCTGCACACCGAAGTCCTCGCCGCGAAGCAGAAGGACGACAACCCCTCGGCACGCCTGCGCGCCGACGTCATGCTGCAGCAGTCCGAAGCGCTCCTCCTCGCCGCCGCCGGCAAGCGCGACGAAGCCATCGCCCTGCTCGAGTCCGCGAAGAAGATCGAAGAGTCCATGCCCTTCGACTTCGGCCCCCCCGTCGTCGCCAAACCGGCCGCCGAGCTCCTCGGCGACCATCTCCTCGCCGCCGGCCGGACCACCGAAGCCGAAGCCGCCTACCGCGCCGCCCTCTCCCGCGTCCCCGGCCGCACGCTCCTCGTCGCGTCGCTCGAAAACGCACGCAGCCGCGCCGCAAAAGCCGAGGCGGGGGAGGAGAAGAAGGCCGCCGCGCCGCACGTGCACTGAGACGAAACGCGTCGAGCGGCGGGCTTCAGCCCGCCGCAGCCCCACGCGCTCGGTGGGCTGAAGCCCACCGCTCCACGACACATCGCCCGTCGTATGAAGCCCAACGGAACGAATCCCTCTCCGCCTCGTATGAATGACGTGGCTCGCGCATCTCTCGCCTTGCTGCTCCTCCTCGCCGCCGCCCTCCCGCGCGCAGCCGCGGAGCCCGCGGCCGGCGAGCTCTGTCGCTTCGCCGCCCTCGATGCCGAGAACCCCTTCCGCCGCTGGCTCGCGTCGCAGGAAGTCACGTGCATCCCCGCGGGCACACTGGCCGACTTTCCGCCCGGGTTATGGAACGTCTTCGCACGCGCCGACGGCGCCGTCTCCGCGACCCCGCTGCTGATCGACGGCAATCACGCACCGACGTACCTCAATCCGCCTCTCGTCCCGGCCGCGACCGTGACCACCACGCTGCCCGACAAACACACCGGCGTCATCTACGCACCGCGCCGCGGCAGCGCGTTTCCGGTCAGCACCTCGTCCGGCGGAAGCACGCGAGTGACCGTCCCGGCCAACGAGCCGCTCTGGCTGTTCGTCGTCGACAACGCGACGCCCGTCGCCGTGATCTCCATCGCCCCGCTCCCGCCGAAGACCGAGCGATCCGTCGACGCCCGCAACGGCGGACCGTCGTCGGTCGTCGGCTGGCTGCAGGTCCCGGAGCCGGACCGCACCGCGATGCTGAAAGCCTCCGGCCTTTCCGCGCCCGTGGTCCGCGCCGGCTCGCGCGACGGCGAGCCGCTGCCGCCGCTGCCGCTCCTGCACGGCGCCTTCGTCCGCGTGCGCGACGTCGACGCGGGGAACGCCGAATTGCGCCTCGAAGGGCGCGGCTGGATTCCCGACCGCCGCGTCGTGAAGGCGCAGCCCGGCCTCACCGTCGCACCCGTGCCGCTGCTCGTCCGCGCCGCCGGAACGCTGGTCGTCCACTGGAACACCGAGCAGGACCTGACCGCCCTCGAGCGCTCCCTCGGCTCCTGCAACGACGAAGACCCGCCGCAGATCACGATCGCCGTCTCGAAGTGTCCCGCCCCACGTGCCGGACCGCGTTCCAATGTCGAGGAGTGCACGCAGTTCCGCGAGGAAAAGGTGGACCGCTTCTACGGCAGCATGACCTTCGACGACGTCGCGCCCGGCCTGTTTCGCGCGGAGATGCGGTACGGCAAGCTCCCGGCCGCGAGGGCGTTGGGGAACGTCGCGCCGCTGCGCGTCACCGACTTGCGCGTCACCCCCTTCTATTACACGACCCACGGCAGCGTGACGCGCGGCGGCGACCCCCTCGGCGAAGAAGTGCGCATCGAGTTTCCGGGCGGCTTCGGCTTCGCGCCGGAGGAGACGGACGAGTATCACGCCGTACTCCGCTCGCCGATCGACACCGACGAGCAGCTCACCGTCGCCGCCTGCGACGGGTCGCCGCGGGCCATTGTTCTGACCGAGGCACCGGTCTGGCCCGGCAGACGGTTCAACATCGACATCCCCGCCAACGAGCTGGCCGTGCACGTCAACGACACCTTCACGCGCGAGGTGTTACCGGGAGCGGCCGTGAAGCTCGAGGCCATGTCGAAGCAGCGGCCCGGCCGCAACGTCGTCTTCACCACCATCGAAACCTCCGGCGAGCACGGTGACGTCCGCTGGACGCACGTCCCGGTCCGCGAGTTGCGCCTCACCGTCACGCTGCCCGGATACGAGAAGCGCATCGTCGAGCCGTTCACGATGCTGGAGAGCGGGAGGCACGACGTCGACGTGCAACTCGTCCCCGTACGCCGCACGCGCGGCCGGATCGTCTCCGACCGTCCCTTCGACAACGCGGTGGTGATGTGGTTCTCGCCGACCGCATCGGAGACCGAGCGCGCCGACCTCGCCCCCGACGGCACCTTCGTCCACACCAACTGGCACACCCCGGACGAGACCATGGCCGTTGTCTCCGCGTCGCACCCGCTCTGGGTCATCCGCGCCCCCGCCACCGAGCGCCGCCAGACCATCACCCTCGCCTTCCCGCTTGCGCCGGCGTCGTCATTCGACGTCTGGCTGGCCGCCTCCGTCCCCCCGCACGAGACCCGCTACATCGGCGTCGCCATCGGCGGCCTGCGCGTCCCCCAACCCGCCCTCGCCCACCACCAGACCATCCGCAAGAACCCGCCACTCATGCGCGGCTCCGGCCCCCACCCCATCCACGACCTCCTCGCGACGGGCCCCATCGACGTCCTCCTCGGCCCCACGTCCGACCAGGTCGCCCCCCGCGCCCAATCCCTCGACCTCTTCGCGTTACCGCAGTTTGCGAACGTGCCGCCGGCGCGGCTCGCCCCCGGCGCGACGGACGTCGTCTTCACGCCGCCGCGCTGACCGTTCCCCGGAGCGCCGCCTTCCAGGCGGCCGGTCCGCTGGCTTCCAGCCGGCCGCCCTCACGCCGCATCCGTGAGCGTTACATGTGTCCCGCCCAGTGACTAAAATCACCCATGCACTTCGCGCTCTATGCGGTTCTCGCAGCAGTGCTGTTGCTCCCCACGCCGGCAGATGCCCAGGAGCGCGGCGCGTTCATCGCGTTCGACGGAAAGACGAAAGACTGGGCACCAGTCTTCGAGCGAATGCACGACGCGGGGATGGATACCGCGATCGTGCAGTTCACCTGTACGACGAGCGGATACTTCTACTCCGAAGAAACCGACGCCTTCATCCACGCCGCCGAGACTGCGGGAATGAACTACTACCTCGGGCTTCGCTATCACGAGGAATGGGACGGGAAGAACGCGCCGGTTTCAATGTACGTCAACGACTCCATCGAGCTCATGACGAAGGTCCTTCCGCCGAAGATCAAAAACACCAAGCACTTCAAGGGATGGTACATGGCGCTCGAAGTCGGCAATGACGAAGTCGCCGTCAAGCACACCGAAAAGCTGAAGGAGATCGCGAAGAAGAAGGGGGGGCGGCGTATCGCCATGTCGGTTTACTTCAATCCCAACACGGCCCAAGGAAAGCTGACCCCGAAGGCGTTCGCGAGTGCGATCAAGGACACCCTCCGACTTTACGACGTCGTCCTGTTCCAGGACAGCGTCGGGAAGCACGGGCCACTCGCTGCAAAGAATCTAAAGAAGTACTACAGGGCCATCGACGACAATTATCCGGGTGAGCTTTGGATGGACGTAGAGGCATTTCGCGGCAACGGGACGGCTACGGAGGCCGACTTCGCGAAGCAGCTCGACGCTGCACTCGCACTCAACAAAGGCCGGAACATCTTCGTGTTCGAATTCCTCCGGAACCTCTACCCGATTTCCGGCGCATTGGCCGCCTGGAACAAAAAATTCGGCAACCGGTGACGTTCATCGGCGCAATGGCGTTTCGTCCACTCGTCATGCGAACCGCGCTGCCCCGCTGCGGCTGAGCGCGCGTGCTCGACGCGCGCCCGATTCAGTCTCGTAGTACCGCCAGCGGTTACTCGGCCGGAGTGACGGCAGCTCGCTGCTCGAGATCGCCGAGCACGTCCTCGATCTGCGCCAGCGCGGAGCGGAGATCGTCCGCGATCTCCTGCGCGAGGATGTGCGGGTCGGGGAGATTCTTCGAGTCTTCGAGACTCTCGTCGCGCAGCCAGAAGAGGTCGAGGCTCACTTTGTCGCGGGCGACGAGCTCTTCGTACGTATACGGCCGCCACCGTCCCTCGGGTGTATCCGGCGACCAGGTGGCCTCGCGCTTGTGACGGTCGCCGGGCCGGTAGCACTCGACGAACTCGTCGAGATCGGCACGGGTCAGCCGCTTCGTCTTGAGCGTGAAGTGCTTGTTCGTCCGAAGGTCGTAGACCCAGACCGTTTTCGTCCAAGGGTCTTTCGCGCCTGGCTTCCGGTCGAAGAAAAGCACGTTCGCCTTCACCCCCTGCGCGTAAAAGATGCCCGTGGGGAGGCGGAGGAGCGTGTGGACCTCGCACTCGTTCATCAGGTTCCGGCGCACGGTCTCGCCGGCGCCTCCCTCGAAGAGCACATTGTCCGGCACGACGACGGCAGCGCGGCCGTGGATGGCTAGCAGCGACTTCACGTGCTGCACGAAGTTGAGCTGCTTGTTCGAGGTGGTGGTCCAGAAGTCGGGACGGCTGTAGGTGAGGGTCTGGCGATCGGTGTCGCCTTCCTCGTTGACGATGGTCACGGACGACTTCTTGCCGAACGGCGGATTGGTGATGACCACGTTCGCGCGCATCGGCGGCTCGTCGCGCAACGCGTCGTCGATGGCGATCGGCGGCTCGTGCTCGTCCGTGCCATCTGGTCCGATGCCGTGCAGGAAGAGGTTCATCCCGCAGAGGCGGGCCACGTTCGGCACCAGCTCCACGCCCCGCAGCGCCTCGAAGCGGAGATGGCGCTTCTGGTCGCGGTCGAGCTGGTGGTGGTTCTTGAGGTAAGTGTGCGCGGAGAGGAGAAATCCGCCCGTGCCGCAAGCCGGATCGGCCACGATTTCGCCGGGCCGCGGCTGGATGCAGTCCACGACGGCGTCGATCAGCGCGCGCGGCGTGAAGTACTGTCCCGCGCCTCCCTTCACGTCCTGCGCGTTACGTTCGAGCAGCCCCTCGTACGCGTCGCCCTTGACGTCGGCCGACATGGCCGACCAGTTCTCCTTGCCGATCAGCTCCACGACCAGCTGGCGCAGCTTGGCCGGGTCCTGGATCTTGTTCTGGGCCTTCTCGAAGATCAGCCCGAGCATGCCGCGCTCCTGCGCGAGGACGCGCAGCGTCTCGCGGTAATGCTGCTCCAGGGCCACCCCTTCCATCTGCGGCGCGGCCAGATCGGCCCAGCGGTAGCCCTTTGGAATGGACTGCTTCTCGCCTGTCAGGCACGCGCGCTCGTCGGCCATCTTCAGGAAAAGGAGAAAGGTGAGCTGTTCGAGATAGTCCTGATACGACAGCCCGTCGTCACGCAGGACATTGCAGTAGGACCAGAGCTTCTGGACGATGCGGTTAGCGACGTCACTCATGCGTTCGGTGAGTTTCCTTTGCGGCGCGACTTTCGGTTCGAGGTTGTTGTGGCGGCGCGTTCGGCTTTGATTCGTTCGAGGAGGACCGAGGCGGGTTCGTCGGAAGGGTCTTGGTCGACGAGGCGGCCTTCGAAGGCCCATTTGAGGATGGATTGGCGGAGACGGGTCAATCGCCGGCGGTTCAGATTCGCGCCGTCGTCCGCAACGGTTACCGCTGATAGGAGCCGCTCAACCTCCACAACGATGCGCATTTGCTCGTTGAGAGGAGGGAGCGGAATGTGAAACTCCCGCAAGTCCGACAGCGAAATCCGCTGATGTCCAGCACTCGATTTAGCGGCTGCTTCTAATGGAACGCGAAGGTGAGGCACCCCAAAACACAGCGCAATATAGGGCGCGCACACCAGCGCGCCCACTCTTGCGCGGAAGATCCGGTCGGGAAACTCAAGTCGCTCGCTGACCAGCGGTGGTACGACCGCGCAGTTGCCCACGTAGTTGAGTGTGCCACTGAGGCGCGTGAAGAGGAGATCTCCTTCGACCAGGAATGGCTCTTCGGACCTGGGCGCGTCGTTCGGCAGGAATCGGTGGTCTGTAAAATCGATGGCACCTTGTCGCACTGCGCTCGAGCGGAGCACACGCCTGCTCGTAGGCTGGCTTGTGGCGGTCGCCGCGTTGCCGCCGTCGATGAATGCCGTAAGCTGATCCAGCGTAGTCCATGTCCACCCGTCAGGTAAGGCGGGCAACTGGCGGACTTTGGGCTCGATCGCCGCTTTGAGTCTTAACTTCCAGTTGTCGTCCTGAGGCGTTTTCCCTTTCGCCTGCATCTTCGCAAGTTCGTTCTCTTCCCAGCGGCGGCGTCGCTCGGCGACGATGCGCTCGAGCAGCACCGATGCAGGCTCGTGGTCGCGACCCTCGGCACAGGCGAGTTCGGCCTCGGTCGGCACCAGCCGTCCTTCCACGGCGGCTTTGAGCACCGAGGCACGATACCGCTTCAGGTTGCGTTGCACCCGCTCCAACGTCCCCACCGCGTCGTCCAACCGCGTGAAGTACGAGTCAATGGCTTCGACAATGCGGTGCTGTTCGGCAGTTGGAGCTAAGACGAACGGAAATGGGTCAACCACCGACGGTCTCACTCGCATCAATGAGCCACCGACGCCCGACACGTTGGCCGCCAGGTAATTCCGGAATGCATCTTGGCGCATGTAGTAGGCCAAGTACCTCGGTTCGAGGCCATCGACAGGAAAAAATGGGATCCACTCGCTGGAGCCGATCTGTCGGAAAGACGACGTCTCGCCCGCGATCCACACACGGTTGATTCTTGGGTTGAGCTTAGAGACGACTACCGTACGAGGGGCAAGAGACTTCTTCGTAGAGCCAATCTCGCTGCCGGCGATGACTTCAGGCCGGCCCGTTGTAAACGCGGGGATGCTGTACAACTCGAAGAGTTCGGACGTCACCTTGGCTGGATCGACGCTGGCCGAATGGTCAACCCTGATCGAACCGAGGGTGGTCGCGGCCCATGAAGTGGGAATCTGTTGCTGGGTCACGCCGCGAGCGCCCCATTCAGCTCATCGAGCACCCGCCGAAGTTCACTCCCAAACACCTGCGCCGCCTTCCCCAACCCACCCTCCTCCGCGAACGGAGCCAAGTCGAAATCTTCCACCGTCATCTCCAGACTCGTTGCAATGTGATCGCGCATCATGTCCAGCCAATGCCGCTGCTCGGCCGTGAAGGCGCGTCCGTGGGCCTGCTGCTGTACGAGCCAATCCGCGAAGCGCGCACGCACCTGCGCGCCGAACGGTACCAGTTCGTCGTCTTTGTGCACGGCGAACCGCACCAGGGAAACGATGTCGGTCAGCAGGCGCTGGGCCGAGGCGCCGCGGACGGGTCCTTCTGCAGCGTCTCGTAGGCGCGCCACAGCTTCTCCGGCGTCCAGGAGCGCGGCGGCGCCTTGATAGCCTCGGCCAGCGCTTTGACGTCGTTGAAGGAGAGGCGGCGCGAGTACGGCTGCGCGTAGAAGAACTGCAGGGCGTCGATCTGGTCTTTGTTGTCCGCGATGAACTGCTCGAACGACGTCACCAGCGCCCGCGCCTTCTCCTTCGCCTCTTCGCTCGCTCCCGCTTCGAGCAGCTCGTCTTGCGAGACCTCGTCGATGACCTGCTCCAGCTCGCGTTTGAGATCGACGAGCAGCATGCGCAGCGCCGGGTTCGTGGCCAGCGGCGCGGCGGCCGTTTTGAGCAGGTGCTCGGCCGCTTTCCGTACCTCCGCTTCCGCCGGCTGCTGCCCCTCGGGTAGCTCGAACATCCGGCGCGCCTCGGCGAGCTGTCGGTCGGGGTCGAGCCCCTCGACGATGCCGCGGCTGATGCCGGCCAGCGGCACGCCGCCCGACGCTTCGGCGACGCGCGCGTGCTCCGCCGGACCGCACTCCTTGGCCAGTCGCGACAACCGGCTCGCGAGCGACGAGAGCATCGCCGGATCGGTGCCGCCCATGGCCACGTGCTCCAGCAGCGTGCCCATGCTCACGGTCCGTTTGCGTTCGAGCGGCTGCGTGTCGGCGAGCGGCGTCTCGGTCATCCCCACGCAGTCGACGATCACAAAGTGCGTCTTGGCGCGCGCGTCCGCGCCGCTGACGGCCTGCAGGTCGTTGGGATCGATCACGCGCACGCCGCGCCCTTTCATCTGCTCGAAGAGGATGCGGCTCTTGACGGCGCGCATGAACATCACGATCTCGATCGGCTTGATGTCCGTGCCGGTGGCCACCATGTCCACGGTGACGGCGATGCGCGGCTCGTACTGATTGCGGAAGGCCTGGATCAGATCGCGTGGATTGGCCGAGGTGACCTTGTACGTGATCTTCTGACAGAAGGAGTTGCCGCGCCCGAATTCGTCGCGCACGATCCCCACGATGTCCTCGGCGTGGCTGTCGTCTTTGGCGAAGATCAGCGTCTTCGGCACTTCCCTCCGTCCGGGGAAGATGTCGACCGGAAGCCGGTCGCGGAAGGTGCGGATGATTGTGCGGATCTGGTCTGGCGCCACCACGCGGCGATCGAGCTCGTTCGCGTCGTAGGTGAGGTCTTCGTCCGGCGTCTCCCAGCGCGTGACGCGCGTCTGCTTGTGCCGGTAGCCGAGCATCGTGTCGGGCGTCGCCTCGACCGTCTCCCCTTGTGCGGTGATCTTCGTCCGGATCTTGTAGACCTCGAAATCGACGTTGACGCCGTCGGCGACCGCGCGCTCATGGTCGTACTCCATGACCAGGTTCTTGTTGAAGAAGCCGAGGGTCTGCTTCGAAGGGGTGGCGGTGAGGCCAATCAGGAAGGCGTCGAAGTACTCCACCACCTGCCGCCAGAGCGTGTAGATCGAGCGGTGGACCTCGTCGATCATCACCACGTCGAAGAACTCCGGCGTGTACTTGTCGTTGTAGACCACCGGCAGCGGTTCCTTGATGGCCGCGCCGCTCGATTCGAACTGCGAGACTTCTTCGGCGAGCGGGTCGAGCTCCGCTTCACCTTTCAGCATCGAATAGACCCGCTGGATCGTGGAGATGACTACGCGGCTCGAATCCTTGATGGTGTTCGAGGTCAGCCGGTCGACGTTGTAGAGCTCCGTGAAGAGGCGGTGACCGTCAGGTACGCGAAAGCCCTGAAACTCCGTCTCCGCCTGTTCGGCGAGGTTGCTGCGGTCGACGAGGAAGAGGACGCGCCGGGCGCCGGCGTATTTGATCAGACGGTAAATCGCGCTGATGGCGGTGATGGTCTTGCCGGAGCCGGTGGCCATCTGGATGAGGGCGCGAGGCCGGTTCTTCTTGAGCGAGCGCTCGAGGTTGGTGACCGCTTCGAGCTGGTTCTTGAAAAGCGTGCCGCGCTCCAGTGGAGGCATCGTCGACAGACGTCCACGGAAGGACGAGGGTTTCGTGTCGTCGGCCGCGGTGTACAGACCGGTCCCTTCGGCATGCAGACGCTTCACCCACTGGTCGAGGGTCTCGGCGGCGATCCATTCGGCGAGTGTTTCCGGGCGATGGATGTGGGGCAGGTTCGCCGAAATGACGCGTGTCTTCGGATCGGGATCGAGGCCGTTGATGAAGCGCGTCTCGACGCCCGTGCTGATGTACTGGAACGGAAGCGGATCGACGGGTGGATTTAGGCCGGCCGGCAGGCCGTGCGCGTACTTGTCGACCTGCAGCTCGACATTGATGAGGGGGTAGCCGACCGGCTTCGCCTCCAGAGCCCCGACGGCCTTCCCGTCGACGAACAGCAGGTAGTCGGCGAAGCCGTGGCCGGACGTCATCTTGAATTCGCGCACGGCCACGCCTCGACCGGCAGCGAGATTCATCTCGGCGCGGTCCTGGACCACCCAGCCCGCCTGATTCAGCGCTGCATCGATCAGGCGGCGGGCGTCTTGTTCAGGCGCGGGGCTCATGTGGGATCTGGAATGGGACAGTTGACCGGCGGGGAGAGTATCGTCGAGCCGTCGCCGCCAGACAAGTATCTACAGACGATCCTGTGCGCAGCCTGTGGCACCAGCTCGAACGCGGCCGCCAGTACCTGCGTGACCTGACGATCGATACCGCGAATCATCGTGAGTGATCCGCTTGGACTGTGATGAGAGACTCCGTCGCGCAACTCGCCCACAGGTCCGTCGGCCGCAGGAGGAATTAGCCGTCGGCGTCCTGACGGCTGGCTGCAGCGCTTCGGGCGGCGGCAAATGCGGCGATGAGCTCGATGGCGCTTCGCCGCGCGTTGACTGCGATTCCCACCGGCGCCATACCTGCTAGATGTCCGCTGATGAGAAGTACGTATCCGGCCAGACGCCGGAGAACGTCATCTGCAGAGAACGATCCTCTGTCGCGGGGACACTCCGAAGGCCCACCAGCGCCACGTACTCCGCGTACGAGGGACAGAATGCGATCTCGCCGAGCATTTTTCCTCGCGCGATGTTAAAGGTGAGGCTCGGGATACGCAGTGGCTCCAGCGTAATGCCGTGTTCGAGCAGGAACGGTTCGGCGAGGTACCGGTCCTGCCCGGCGGGGAGTCCTCCCCAAAACTCCTTCGCAACTTCTCCGGCTTCATTCCGGCGGTTTTCTTCGATTAACGCGAGTACAACGGCGATGACCGCGAGTGGGGCACGCCAAGCTAACGCGCGTAACTTCTCCAGCACCCTTTCCGAATAGCCGAGGCGCACGGCACCTGCGAGGGCAGCGGCCGCAGGAAACTCTAATCCGACATAGTTCGTTTGCAGCCCACAGAACCCCAGCAAGCGGTCGGCGCCCCGGCGCGCAATCTGCGGCCCTTGCCCGCTCCAATGAATCGCGGCGCCCTTGACACAGAACGCCTGCGCGAGCCCGTCATCGTGATTGCTTCCATGCCACAGGATCTCGGCGAAGGTCTGCTGTGGGGGGACGTGAAAGAAGATCTTCGCGAGAGGGACGACGATTGAGCACTCTTTCGTCACGGTCTCGCGAAAATGTGCGGCAAGCCACTTCGCGTGCAACGTGATTCCTGACGAGGCCGGGATTACCTGCTGCAGTTGTTCGGCCGCGGCCCCGTAACGGCGGACGAACGGCTCGGTGCCACCCACCGTATCCTCCTGCAGAAACGTATCGCGCATTCCGCCGACCCATGCGTCGATGAGCGTCAGGTAGTCGGTGCGCGGGCCCTTGGCGGAAAGCGCTCTGGCGAAGAACTGCCGGTACCGAGTGGCATCGCCGACATCCGGCCTTGTTCCCTGGCAGCACGCGCGGAGCAGCGCGTGCGGAATGAGGGTACGGTCGGCCGGCAGTGCCGGCCATACGAAGCCTCGGCTGACGAGCGGAGCGACAGCATCGTTGATCTCGGTCAGCGGCCGTTCCATGACCGCGGCCAGTGCTTCGCCGCTCATGCCGATGGTCGATAGGGAGCAAAGCGTCGACACGACCCGCCGCGTCAGGTCTGAGTGCTCCGCTACGGTGTCCAGCCAAAGCGAAAGCACTCGCGACTGCAGCGTGTCGCGGCTGCCGGTATCGCACGCCACGGCGAATAGCTCCGGGAGCTGGGATGAGTTAGCAAGATCAGCGGTCATCTGCCAGATGAACGGAGACCCAAGGACGCAGCTGTTCAGTGCCATCCTCTGTTCAGGTGTGAGAACCGCACGGGCGTCTTCGATGATGCTGGTCTCGACGAATGCAGATGCTTCATCAGACGTGAACCCGGTACTCAACTCCACGACGTTATGCTCGGCGCCGGGCCCTCCGAGCCGGACCAGGAGAGCCTTCGCGGTCGTGGCTCGTGCGGTGAGGATGAGTACACGGCCCTGCAATTCTTCGAGCCACAGGTTCTCGCGCATGAACGCGCCGATATCGCCATCGGAGGGGATCACGCGATCCAGCTCATCGAGGACGATGAGCTCGTGACGCGACGTAGCGCTCGCGCTGCCGGGCTGACGGAAGTCAACCCAGCGTTTCGGACCTGCATAGCGCCTGTACAGATCGGCGGCAAGGGTCGATTTCCCGAAGCCGCTCGGCGCGACGACTGCGACAACGTCACGAGCCGACTCGTCGGTCGAAAAGAGCCGATTCAGAAGCCGCTCCATCGCGGCTGGCCGCTTCACATAGCGCCGCGGCATCGGCGGTTGCCACACGGTGACGTTCCGCCTCAGGTGCACGTCCCAGCTGTGGTCGTCTTCGTGTACGCGCAGGTTTTTCTCGAGCAGGAAAGGCCGGCGGCGAAGAATCTCCGCGACGGTCGTTGCACGTCCGCCTGCGGCGGAGGTCGAGTCGCGCGTCCATCGGATGATGCCGCATACAGCGCCCGTGCGAAGGTTCACGAGTGGACTACCGCTTTGGCCGGCGGCGATCTGTCCGCCCTTGAGCACGATCTCATGGCGTGAATCGACTAGTCCTTCGACTTCGAGAACGCGTGCATCCGCCCGTGGCTGGCCTTCGAACAGCGGGTACCCGAACGTGTAGCACGTGTCGTTCACCTGCACGTCAGACGTGAGTCGGACGCACGCGACGTCAGGCACCGGTCGGCTCAACGTGAGGATGGCGACGTCGAGACCGTCGATCACGTCGATCGTTTCCACGGCGTGAGGCGTACCGTTGTAAGAAATGGCTGTTTCCGCCGGGGTGGTCACATGAGCGCAGGTGACGAGCACGCGTGGTGTGATGAAGAAGCCGGTTCCCGACTCGGACGGCGTGTCAACGATCGTACAGCAGCGTTGGATGTGCCGTTCGAATTCAGGATCCGCTTGCATTTTGTGTTTGCCGCGCCCACTTCAATTTGATCGTTAGATTGCCTTTGCCAGAGCCCTTGACTAGTAGCGCGAGCAACTTGTCTGACTCTACAGCGATTTCAAGTCCAAACTCGATCTCCGCTTCATCGGGAGCAATCTGATCGAGCATTGCCCCGAAATTGCGTGAGAGCTGGATGACGGTCGGACTGATGTCGTCGAAGTTCCACGGCGACTTCCGCGCCGAAACGAGCTCCTCACGGGAGCTTGCCGTCACTTCAACGAGTATCCGCTGCCCTCCAGGCAGCTGAACGGGAATGCGCGTTTCCAAGACTCACCTCCGCATCGCTCTGCCACGATAGATTAGCCCGTCTTCCGAACCTCAGTACATCATCCCATGGACAACCGCTTCGCATCGAGCGCCAGTTGCTTCGGCAGCGATTGCGCTCGCCGCGGGACGCGTTCGACGGTCCAGAGGGCGGCGAAGGCGTTGAGGATGTCGTCGTCGACGTGACGGTAGCGGGTGCGGACGGTTTTCCAGGCGTCAGACCGAAGGATGTGACGTAGTCGCGGCGGGTGGTGAAGCCGGGCTGCTTTTCTTTGAAGGATGGGCGTGCCGTTCCAAGCGGTGAAGGTGACCTGGACGGATGCGGTCGCGCAGGTCGGCCGGGTGCGGAGGAGATCGTCCAAACGCGCGGATCTTCGGTTCAACGGGCCAGGACTGCTTTGGCAGCTTCTTCTTCTGCGCCTTGAAGGAGCTGTCGCACGCTTCGGCGTAGCTGGCGGCGTGGAGGGCGGGACGGGTCGGCGGGGCGGGGAAGACGCTGACGCCGCGGTTCGGGCCGAGCAGGGCTCGCGCGCGGCGTTGCAGGGGCCGGTGTCGCTGAGCGGATGGGAGGTCGATGGCAGCATCGCGCGTACTGCACTACGTCGATGGCGCCAGACGGGCGAAAGGCGGCGGCGGCGACAGCATACGCCACACGCGATGCATCCCAACTGCGCACGAATGGCCGTCGCGAGTTCCTCGGGCGAGTCGCGGATGCGGCAATTCGCGATGAGTACGTCGGGCGGAGTGTTGCCGAGGATTTCAAGCCAGGACTGCAGCGTCCTGTGCTCTAACGCGTCCGCAGGCGAGACGCCTGCGGGGTACAGCCGGCGAGGACGCCAGCGCTCCCCGGCCCCGCCTCCCATCACGGACCTCGGCAGGTAGGGACTTTCCCTTTCCAGACCCTCCTCCTGCGAAGGAGAGAGTGCATTCATGTCTTCGAATTTTCTGCCCCAGATCAAGAACATCGTCGATCTGATGCTGGAGAACCGGTCCCTGGACAATCTGCTCGGGTGGCTTTACGGGTCTTCCGCGCGCCGGCCAGCAGCCAGTACCCGTTCGACCACACGTCGTTCATCAAGACCTTCCTGCGCTGGGCCGGCGTCGACCCGAACAGCGCAACCCTCGGCAAGCGCATGCCCCAGGCGCCGACCTTCGAGGGCGTGTTCTCGTCCTCGATCGTCAACGACGCGACGTTCCAGGCGCCGCCGATGCAGTCGGGACTGAATACGGTCGACGAGACCTCAGGCCCTGCCGGCCCCGGTCAGCCGCTCAACGCCCTTTTCGAGGGGATGCCGTTCGCCGCCGTGCGATCCATCCTCCACGACGCCGTGACGATCGCCGACATCCACGAGGCCATCGCCAGCTACCGCGCCAATCCGGCGGCGTACGACGAGTGATGCATCTCGCGGTGCGGGTGGAGGACAGGCAATCGTCCCTGTCCTCCACCTGCCCGAGCGTACCCGGCGTGATGCACGTTTGGAGCGAATCCGTTCGCGCTCAATCGGTTCGTAGAAATCCCAGAACCAGCAGAACTCCGGCGTGCCTGCTCTGTCTTTTACCAGCAGGTGAAAAATACCGTCGGCGAATGGCCAGTCGCCAGCGACTGTGGCGTCATGATGACCGCTGGGAAAGCCGATCTGAAAGAACTGCCGGAAGCCGGAGGACGTCAATTTCTCCAACTCGGCAGGGAGTGAAGGTCCGGGTTGCTCGATATACGGCCGCCCCCCAATCTTGTGGCCGGACTCGATCACCTTCTTTCCCCCACTGACGAACCAGTCGGGGGCGGTGCCGTAAATCAACAGGGGGTGCCCGGATAGTTCCGATGCAGCGTCGGAGTCATGCGCCCGAGGTCGTGCTTCATGCACGAGCACTTCGAGAAGACCGTCAGCATTCGTCAGAATTCTCCGGCTGGCGTTGCCCATAGCGGCGAAGTCGAAGGCGATAAAGAGGGAGATTTCGGTGTTCCGGTCCTGAGTGAATGGGAGCGTCGCGAAGTACCTTCCCGACCCGCGTTTCGGCTGGATACCTTCGGGACGGAGGCCGCCGAGTCGGGCGCCGCTTTGGCTGTCGCCTTCGCCGACGGTGATGGGGAGGCACACCAACTCGTCCTCAGCACAGAGAAGCTGCACGACTCAGGGTCTCCTCTGCCGCGCACGCGGACAGGAGCGGCGACGATCTGCGTTCCAGCAACTCACACTCATTCCCACTGAATGCGTGTGCGCAGGCGTCCTTGATCGTCCGCATACGTCACCATGAACGCCCATGCGTGTCATTTTCGACGAGCACCTCGCCAGCGGCGACTCATATGTTGCGCGTACGTTCCGCCCTTGATCGTCTGGCACGGGTGTACACCGCCTCCCGAGCTACGTCGACGGGATCGCCGTCCTGCAGCAAGCCTGCGTCATACCCGACCGGCCGCATCAAATACTGGGCGCGGAATCGTATGCGTCTCCCAGGCTTGCGAATTCGGGCTGCAGCCAATACCAGAGATTTCCTCGGTTGGCGTAGAGGCGGTTGAGTAAGTCCGTCATCGAGAGGGCGATGATCCGCGACGAACCCGCGACCGCATGCCGATCCCAGAAGCTGTCGTAGCATCGGCCGGATCGGCTCTCATCCAGATCGATGGTGACGTGTTCGTCACTTCCGCCTCGGCCGAGGATGTACCAGGAGTAGGAGATGTCGTCTTCACCGCTGACTCCGGCGATGACGGGATTTGCCTGCACGAATCGCTCAGGCTCCACGATCCGAAACGGATAGTCACTGTGCTCATACAGCACACATCCACCGCAGCGGCGGTAGAACGTCTCGACATCAGCGGGGAGCCTGTATGGCGCGACGTCGGGAAGACCTCGTGGCGGTAGCAGAGCACAACCAGGAGTCTCGGCGATGTTTTGGATAATCTCGTCAATGTTCAAGGCTATCGTCCGTAGATGTATTGGCTGAACGCTCGGTAATACTCCTGCCGCGCTTGTAGCGGCACACCAGCGGCGTCAAACATCCGGTCTGCAAGAGCTTGGATTTCTCGCGGCGACACAGATGTCCACTCCACCTTCCCGCCAACTCGTTTGCCCGTACGTGCAAAGAGCCAGTCGCGGTAGACCTGCTTCGTCGCGGCATGTTGCTGTGCGGTCAGGATCACGGTTGGGGTGCTTGCCCGCGACTCACGTACCCCGGCACGTTTGCGGCGGCCCAGACGTCCAGAACGCCGTGGTGCTGCTCTACTCCGGGCAGACTAGGGCGATATGGAACGATTCCAAATATCTCAGCGGCGTCGTCAGCGAAGTTGCCGAGCCTGACGATGTCGTCTGTGGCGCCTAATCCCACCACCGTCAGGCCGGCCATCGCCAGGTTCGTCTTGGTAGGGCCCGAGTCCACTAATGCCTGTGTTGCTTGCGCAACACCGCCGACCACTGTGACGCCACTCAACAAAGAGAGCCCGGTAGCGGTCGCCTCCACCGTCGGCTTCGCGATCTCTGCTCCGACGGCCGCTGCCCGAATTCCAGCCCGGTTGCCGAACCATGCGCCGTAGCCTGCGCGGATCATGATGTCGTCAGCCGTGACCGCGCTGATATTCGAGCGCAAGCCGATGAAACGGCGGACACCGAGAGGATCCTTCGCGATCTCCTCGGGGCTGAAGCGGCGGATTCGGTTGCCGTTCCGGTTATCCGTCGCAAGGATCCAGCCTGACCGGCTCAGGGCCGCAGCTCGCCCTGTCGGATCCGAGCAGTTGACGGGGTCTCCGCCGCAATACGAGTACAGGTTCGACGAATCTCTGTGCCCTTCCGGGTCCGGCGTCACGAACGAGCCGGTGGCAGGGTCGTACCAGCGGTCACGCAGGTACACGAGACCTGTCGCAGGGTCGCGTAACGGAGCGGCTTTGAACGACGCCGCGACGATCTGCTGAATGGCCGGCGGTGTTGAAGCGACCGTCGCCGCCACCGCCCCTGTTGCGATGCGCGATTCCGCGGCCCCCGCAGTTGCGGAACCAGGTCGCTCCGTCAGCGCGACGAGCTTGGGATCGTTCGTCGGCCGTGAGATCACCAGCCTGCCAGCATCTGTTCCCGATCGGATTTCGACCGTCACCGTGGGCGAACCCGGAAGGATCCTGGAAAGGTTGATCAACTGCTGCGAAAAAGGCCGCAGGTCGTACTTTCGAGCTCCGACTGTGGTGCCGAGGTGATCGCGCACCGCGATCTCGAACGGGGTGGTCGTTCCTTTGACTTCCATCACCAGGAGATCCGTCGTCGTTTCCACGGACGCCGTCCGAGGAATGGCGTTCGCCTCTGAAGCCGCAGGGAAGATTCGACCGTTGTCGAACGTCTTGCCTCCGTCAGCAGACGTCAGCACGCGAGCTACGATGAACGCGGGGCCGGAGCAGACGAATCGCATCGTGCCGAAGGCGCCTGCCTCCATCAGCGTGTCGTGCTCAACGAGCGTCTCGCCGGCGCCAATCTGGTATTTCGCGCGGAGCGTGCCGCCGTTGCGAGCGTTTGGAACCGCGTAGATGGCTTCGCAGGAAACAGCCGCTGCACCATCGTTCCGGATTGCGGTCGTCGTCGAGTAAAGGCGGCCGTTGACTCGCGCGGTCGCGACTGGCGTGACGTAGGTTTCCGCCGAAAGAAAAGACGGCGCAGCCGAGAGCGCGCACGCCAGTACGAATGCTTTCATGTGGATGTCTCCGCGAAACGAAGAGCCTAGCCGAGGGCAGATCATCAATCAATCCGATTGACGACGGACTTACGTCATCGGATGCGTTTACGGCAGCCCCAGGTAGACTGCTTGCCACCACGCAGAAGGTGGTCACCCAACGCCGAGCTGCAGATGAATCCCTCAACGGGTGAGTGTTGCGCGAGCGCCGCCCCTCACCCTAACCCCATACGCGCAAACTTTAGGCGAGCGCCGGCCCCTCATCCGCCTTCGGCACCTTCTCCCCGCCTCGCGGGGAGAAGGGCAACAAACTTCATTTCTCGCGAGATTCTTGTTTGTTGCCCTTCTCCCCTCGTGAGGGGAGAAGGTGCCCAACGGGCGGATGAGGGGTTGTTTTCACGTTACGTTAGCGCGTATGCACCCTAACCCTCTCCCCGACGTTGCGGGGAGAGGGGACAAGGCGTGGCGAGCGTCGCCGCCGGCCGCGCGGCTAGCCCATGGCCTTCATGCGGCGCTCCATCTCTTCCGGCGAGACGTCTTCAACGTGCGTGGCGATCATCCAGTTGTGGCCGAAGGGGTCGGTGAGGCTGCCCATGCGGTCGCCGTAGAACTGGTTCTCGACGGCGCGCGTTTCGGTGGCGCCGAGGGAGAGGGCGGTGCGGAACATGGTGTCCACGTCTTCGACGTAGAGCATGATCCCCACCGGTGACCCGCCGTACGACTTCGGGCCGCGGTGTCCCTGCTCCGGATGCTCGTCGGCCAGCATGATGTGCGAGTCGCCGATCATGATTTCGGCGTGGCCCACCTTGCCCTCGGGCCCAGGCATGCGCATGAGCTCCTTCGCGCCGAAGGCCTGGGTGTAGAACTCCAGCGCTTTCGCGGCGCCGTCGACCACGAGATAGGGAATTGCAGTGTGGTATCCGTCGGGGATGTGTTTCACGGACATGCGTCTTTCTCCTTTCTTGTCAGCCTATCGCGGGAGGTCCGCGGGGAGGCAAATTCTCCGTGTCGTAGGCGGGGCAGAGGGGCGAGGAGCCGACTTTACGGCCGTGACAGTGGTCGGGTCACCGTTGTTTGATCGCCTGGATCGCGGTGTCGAGGGCCTGGAGGAATCGGGAGCGGTCGCGCTTCTCGAACGGTTTCGGTCCGGATGTGATCTCGCCCGCGCCGCGGAGCTCGGACAGGATCTCGCGAGTGGCCAGGGCGCCGCCGACGTTGTCTTCGGTGAAGGGGCGGCCGGTCGTGCCGATCACACGCGCGCCGTTGCGCAGAGCGCGCGCGGCCAGAGGGATGTCGGCGGTGATGACGATGTCTCCTTCGCCCGCGTGCTCGGCGATCCAGTCGTCGGCGGCGTCCATCCCTTCGCGCACCACCATCAGCGTGAAGGACTCGTCCGCCGGGATCCGCTGCGGAGCGTTCGCGACCAGGGTCACCGCGAGCCCGTAACGCCGCGCCACTTTGTAGACCTCTTCTTTGACGGGACAGGCGTCGGCGTCGACATAGATGTGCAGCACGATCTACTCAGTGTAGGACGCCTGGTGCGGGCACAGCTCACGGAGTTCGTACCCGTTTTTCCGGGGCTGGTGTTTCGCGAGAGCCGCCCCTCACCCTGGCCCTCTCGTCGAAGGGGAGAGGGGACAGTGTGCGGCGGGCGAGCTCACGACGAGCGTGCTGCGGCGCGCTGAACCGCATCGACGATGAGCGACCATGCTCCGTCCGGTTGTTCTGCGATGTGCTCGTTGCGGAGCCTGAGCACAGTGACGCCTTTCTTCGCGAGGTACGCGCTCCGGCGTGCGTCATACTCAACACGCGCCTCCGTGTCGTGCGAGGTGCCGTCCACTTCGATGCAGAGCTTCAGCGCCGCGCAATAGAAGTCGAGGATGTAGTCGTCCAACGGATGCTGCCGTCGAAATTTGTGTCCGCCGAGATACCGATGCCGGAGCCAGTACCAGACGCGTCGCTCGGACGCGGTGGAGGATCGCCGCACCTCGCTAGCAAATGATGTGAGCTGGTGACGCATCCACATGAGCGTACCTCGGGTCTACAGATGGCGGAGTTTTTCGGGAGAGTTTTTCGCGAGCGCGGAGTTTTTCGCCAGAGCCGCCCCTCACCCTAACCCTCTCCCCGAAAGGGGAGAGGGGACAGTTTTTGCGAGAGCGCTCACTCTAACTCTCCCCGCGCGCGCCTCGGAATGTATGGTCTGTGCGGGTGGTGACCGCTCTTGCCGCGCGCTGTCCCCTCTCCCCTTTGGGGAGAGGG
>DASVSV010000460.1:0-8523 GCA_036387915.1 Thermoanaerobaculia bacterium | reverse complement strand
GTGCTGGCCGCCGAAGCCGGCGTACGTGGCGTAGACGACGTTCGTCACGACGGGGTCGAACGCGATCGAGGAGACGAAGCCTTGGCGCGGCTGCGTCATCGGCCAGACGGTCTCCGGAGTCGCGGACGTGGCGGCGTCGCTGCGGAGGATGTGGCCGCCCGCGGTGCCGGCGATGACGCGATCGCTGTTGCCGGGCTGCACCGCGACGGCGGAGACGAGGGCGGGGAGGGGCGTGCTGGCGATCTTCCAGTTCGTCTCGCCGCGGTCTTTGGTCGTCCACATGAAGCGGCCGCCGAGCCAGAGGCGGCTGGGCGCGTTCTGGTCGAGCGTGTACGGCGTGATGAAGAGGAACTCGTTGCCGTTCAGCACGTTGCCGATGCGGCGGAACGAGAGGCCGGCGTTGTTGGAGCGGGCCATGTTCGCCCACTGGTACTCGGCGTACATCCACTTCGGGTTCTGCGGGTCGATGGCCACGTAGCCGCCGTCGCCGCCGAAGACCGTCCACCAGGCGTTCGGGCCGTCGTCGATCGTGCCCATGAGCGTGCCGTTGTCCTGCGCGCCGGCGACGAAGGTGCGGCCGTCCGGCGAAACGGCGCCGTGGTAGAACTGCGTCACGCCGTAGCTGTTGTTCAGCGGCGTGAAGCTCATCGACGAATTCTCGGGACGGCACGGCGCGCGGTCGCCCTTCGCGGTCGAGGCGCGCGAGTCGTCGGTGCGGAACACGCCGCCGTCGTTGGTCACGTAGAACGACTTGTTCGACGTGCCGTTGTACTTCGGGTGAAAGACGATGGCGTGCTGGTCGGCGTGCACGAAGGTCTTGTGGTTGCCGGACGTCGCCCACCAGTACGACGCCACACCCCACGACGCGCCGCCGTCGTCGGAACGGAAGAGGTCGACGCCCCCGGTCCAGACGACGTCGGGATTCACCGGATCGACGGCGATGGTGTTGCAGTACCAGCCCATCGTCACGTAGTCCTCGCCGCCGTTGTTGCAGATCTCCCCGTACGCGGCGACGAGGTTCGTCAGCATCAGCGCGGAAAAGTCTTTGGTGTCGTTGGTGACGCGGGGCGTCCACGTGCCGGGATCGCCGTTCGACGTGGAGCGGAAGACGCCGAGCAGTCCCTGCTCGAACTTTCCCGGCTCGTTGCTGGCCGCCAGCGCATAGATGATCGACGGATCGGACGGCGCAATCGCCAGCGACGTCCGTCCCTGATTCACCTCGGACAGCACCGACTCCCACTCGCCGTCCGCTTCCGCGACTTTGTTCCGGTAGACGGTGGCCTGCTCGAACGTGCCGCACGAGGCGAAGAGGTAATCGCCCGCCGTGTCGCCGCGATAGGCGAGCTCGAGGCAGCCGCCCATGATTGTCGTCGCCAGAGTGCGCGACCACGTCTCGCCGCCGTCGTTCGAGCGCCAGACGCCGGTGCGCGTCGCGGCGTAGACCCGCGATGGGTCGTGCGTGCTGATGGCGAGGTCGTTCACGAAGTGAAAGTCCTCGGAATCGGTCGCTGCCAGTCGCGTCCACGTTTCGCCCGCGTCGCGCGTGACGAAGATGCCGTCGCCGCGCAGCGGCAGCGCGGTGCCGCGAACGACTTCGCGGAAGTAGCCCTCGCCGGTGCCGGCGTACAAGGTGTTGCGGTCGGTGGGATGCATGACCAGCGCGTTGATGGCGATGTTGGCGAGGTCGTCGCCGATCGGTCTCCATTCGCCGCCGGCATTGGTGGTCTTCCAGATGCCGCCGGAGACGCCGCCGGTGTACATCACCGAAGGCTCGACCGGATCGATGACCAGCACGCGCGTCCGGCCGCCGATGTTGCCCGGGCCGAGGAAGGTCCAGTTTTCGATTGGTCCCGCCGCCGCTTCGTTGGTGCGCACGCCGCCGCGGCGCTCGACGAACGTGCCGTCCGCGGTCGAGTAACGCGGCAACTCCCGCATGGCCTCGCGCGCAACGGATAAGCTGCCGAACGGATCGTCGCTGCCGCCATGCTTGAGGGCACGGTATTCGGCCGCACGATCGGGATCGTCGTGCCGCTCCTTCACCGGCGGCCTGGCCGTGGTGCAGGAGACGAGAATCAGAAGAAGGACGAGCAGACGACGCGACATGTGTGAAGTTATTCTAGGTGCTGTTCGAGGAGGGAAGTGATGCAGCTCGGTAAAGATTCCTGCGCCTGCGGCCACGCCATCGACAATCACGACGGAGGACGCGGCGGTCCGTGCAACACCTGCGCGTGCGCGGCCGGCGAACCGCCGACGGCATTCCAGGTCGGCGTGATCCACGCCATGCACGAGCTCACCGTGACCATGGTGCGCCTGGTCAAAGAGATCCAGTCGCGCGGCGAGAAGCCGTAGCGCCTCTCGTTGCGCTTGGGAACAGGGGAACGACGGGAGGCCTCCGGCGGGCCGGTACGACCGGCAGCGCTGCCTGGCCTAGCCTGAACGCACGCCCTGTCTACGAAACACGTGTTGCCGCGAAGACTGGGCCTACTAAGCGCTGCCGGTCGCACCGGCCCGCCGGAGGCCCCTCGTCGTCCCTGTTCCTATGCGTAAAGAGGAGGAGCGCCGGCTCATCGCCGGCGCTCCGATCACACTAAGGCTTCACGAACGCGTTCGCGTCGATCGTGGGGTTCACTTCCACGTTCGTCACGCGCATGTCGCCCGACTTTTCGCCGCCGCGCGTCATCTGCGCGGAGGTGGCGAAATTCAGGTTGCCGAACTTCTTCCACTCCGTGTATTCCGTCACCGTCTCGCCGGCCTGGCCGCTGCGGATCGTCCGCAGCAGGCGCCCGGTGGCGGGATCGACGGCCCAGCGCACGGTCGAGCCCTCGGCGCCGATCGCGAGGATCTGCGCCGTGCCGTTCGTGCCGGCGGTCGTGAACGTGTACTTCGGGTTGTCGACGTTCTTGAGCACGTTGATCACTTCCGTCTTCAGCTCGCCCGCGGCCTGGTCGCGCTGCGAGCCGGGCATGTCCTGCGTGCCCATCGGCGTGATCATGAACGAGCGCGCCGGCGCGATGACCGTTGTCACCTTGCCCATCGACAGCGTCATCTCCTGACGCAGCGAATCGGGATAACGAAGCAGCGTCACCGTCTCCGCCGACATCGGACCCTGCGGCGTGACCATGTTCCGCGATGCGGTCTGGCGCACCGCGGTGACGGCGTCGATGGCAGCCTTGCCGCCGACGAAATCCTGCACCTTGCGCACGAGCGCCATGCCGGCGGGATTGCTGCCGCCCGCGGTGGTGGCCGCGTCGGCCGACGGGATGGTGATGTCGATCGGCGTGACGGGGCCGAGGGAGGTGAGGGGCTTCTCGAACCCGGACTGCTTGCCGACCACGAGCACCGCCAGCTGATCGGGCTGCACGTACTTTTTGGCCACGCGCTGCACGTCGGCGGCGGTGACCTGCTGGATCAGCGACGGGTACTTCGTGAAGTAATCGGCGGGGAAGCCGTAGAACTCGAGCTGCACGCGCTGCGTCAGCGCCTTCTCGCGCGTGTCCATCGTGAAGACGTACGCGTTGAGGATCGACTCCTTGGCCAGCGAGAGCTCGGTCGGCGTGACCGGGTCGTTGACCAGGCGCGTCACTTCACCGCGCAGGGCCTCGACCGCTTCGATGGCGGTCTCGCTCTTGGTGGCCATCGTCAGGCGGAACAGGCCGGGATAATCCCACGGCGAAGTCACGCCGCCGCCGACGCCGTACGTCAGGCCGCGCTCGGAACGGAGACGCTGCATCAGACGTCCCGAGAAACCGCCGCTGAAGATCTCGTTCATGACCTGCAGCGCGGGGTAATCGGGATTGCTGCGATCGGCGGTGGCCGCGTGCACCATGGCGATGTTGGCCTGGGTCACGTCTTCCTTGGCCACGTAGTAGATGCCGGGCTTTGGCTGGGTGATGCCGGGATCCGGCTTCGCGACCTGCGGGCCGCGCTGCCACGACGAGAACGTGTCGCGCAGGCGCTTCTCGAGCTGCGCGGCGTCGAAGTCGCCGATGAACGCCAGGATGATGTTGTTCGGGTGAACGGTGCGCCGGTGGAAGTCGACCAGGTCCTGCTGGGTGATGGCCGCGATGGTCGCGTACTCCGCCTGGCGCGCGTACGGGGAGTTCGGGCCGTAGCCGAGGCGGGTGGCCTCGCGGTTGAGGATACTGCCCGGCTCGTCGTTGCGGCGCGAGATGCCGGTGTTGGCCTGCGTCTTGGCCAGGTCGATCTTCTCCTGTCGGAAGGCCGGGTTGCGCAGGAGGTCGAGCCAGATCGGGAAGACCGTGTCGAAATCGCCCTTGAGGACGTTCAGCGAAACGGTGGTGTTGTCGACGCTGCCGCTGGTCTCGACCATGGCCGCGCGCGACTCGAGGAACTGATCGAGCTCGTCGCCGGTGCGGGTCTTCGTGCCGCCGGTGCGCCAGGCCTGGCTGTAGATGCCGGTCATGCCGGCCTTTGAGGCCGGGACGTCACGGTTGCCGCCGCGGATCGTCGCGCTGCCGCGGATCAGCGGAAGCTCTTTGTCTTCCTGAATGAAGATGACCATCCCGTTGTCGAGCTGAATGCGCTTCGGCTGGGGGAGGGAGAAGCTGCGCAGCGGCGGCGTCTTGATCTCACGATGGTCTTTGACCTGGGCCAGGGCGCTCTCGGCCGTGAACAGGCCGCCGATGAACAATGTGGTGGCGAGGACTGCTGCGGTCTTCCTCATTTCGCAGCCCCTTTCGATTCGATCTTGCCGACGGTGCGATTGGCGTCGGTGAAGGTGGCGTTGGCGACGCGCTTGACGTCGGCCGCCGTGACTCTGTCGATGCGCTCGACGTCGCGGAACAGCTCGCGCCAGTCGCCGGCCATGGTCTGCGTGATGGCCAGCTGCAGCGCCAGGTTGGAATTGCCGGTCAGGCCGCGGATGAGGCCCGCCTTGACCCGCGTCTTGACCGATGCGAGCTCCTCCGCCGCGACATCCTCGGTCTTGATGCGCTCGATCTCCGCGCGGATGGACTTCTGCACGTCATCCGGCGTGTGGCCCGGCGTCGTGATCGCGTAGAAGGTGAAGAGGTTCGGATACTTTTCGCCGGGGAAGCCGTTGAAGCCGGCGGCGCCGGCGGCGATCTTCTGGTCGCGCACCAGGGTCTTGTAAAGGCGCGAGGTGCGGCCGCTGGACATGAGCATGGAGATCACTTCGTACGTGGCGTTGTCGGGATGCGAGGCGGCCGGGCGGTGATAGCCCTCCATGTAGATCGGCTGCGCGGTCTCGCGCAGGGTCACGGTGCGCTCGGCGATCTGCGGCGGCTCGACGGTGCGCAGCGCGGGAGGCGCCGGCGCCTTCGGCAGGCGGCCGAAGTATTTCTCGACGATCGGCCAGGCCTCGGCCGGATTCACGTCGCCGACGATGGCCACGACCATGTTCGAAGGCACGTAGTACTTTTTCGCGAACTCCTCGGCGTCCGTCGCGGAGAAGGCGTGCAGGTCGCTCGGCCAGCCGACCGTCGCGAAGCCGTACGGATGGGCGATGAAGGCCGTGCCGACGAACTGCTCGAAGAGACGGCCGAACGGCGACGACTCGGTGCGCATGCGGCGCTCTTCGAAGACGACGTCGCGCTCTTTGTAGAACTGCCGGAAGACCGGCCTGCGGAAACGCTCCGACTCCAGGTACGCCCAGAGCTCGAACCGGTTCGAGGGCATGGAGAAGAAGTAGCCGGTGACGTCGGACGAGGTGAAGGCGTTCATGCCCACGCCGCCGGCGCGGTCGACGATCTCGGAGAACTCGTCGTTCTCCATCAGCTTGTCAGCCTCGGCGATCGAGTCCTGCCACGCCTTGCGCAACTGCTCGACCCTGGCCTCGTCGGGTTTGGTCGTGCCGCGGGCGCTCTCGTAGGCGCGATAGTTCTCTTCGACCTTCCGGAGAGCGCGCTCCTCGGCCGCCCAATCCTTCGAGCCGATCTGGTCGGAGCCCTTGAAGGCCATGTGCTCGAACATGTGCGCGAGGCCGGTGATCCCCGGCACTTCCTGCGCCGAGCCGGCATTGACGATCGTGGCGTACGAAAACACGGGCGCGTCGCGGCGCTCGAGCATGAGCACGGTCAACCCGTTGTCGAGCGTGCGGACCTGCATCCGCTTCTCGAATGAAGCGAGATCCTGAGCGGCGACGCTGAGCGCCGCAAACATCGTCAGCGCGGCCAGCATCGACAGTCGTGTGCGAACTGCTGTCATCGATTCCCTCCTTGTTGTGGTGATTGCTACGGCGAAACGCGCGAGTGCGCGAGGCGTATTGTATGCGTGCATGCGGCGGGCCGACGCAGGGTGGATGAGGAACGCGAAGCGTCTGGAGTGCGGCAGCGCACGAGCTGCCGCTCTGGCTTGCGTAGGCCGCAGCCTCCGCTTCCCCGTGGCCAACATCCGCGTTCCTGCTCCCGCCGCCGCCCGCCCGCGCCAGCTGCGGCTGGCGCAAGTGAGAGCGGCAGCTCGTGCGCTGCCGCACTCCAGACGCTTCGCGTTGGTCTTTTCGTTGGTGTGATTGCAGCGTTCTCCTTACACTTGAGATGAGATGGCTTCATACGAAGATCCAATCGTGAGAGAAGTCCACGAAACGCGTGCGCGTCTGCTCGAAAAGGATGGCGGCCCGGATGGGTATGCAGAACATCTGCGCGATCTCGAGGCTCGGCTGGATACTCCGGTGATCGTGCGTGAGCCGCGGCCACCCGTGAGAACTGCGAAGAAAATCTCCTGACATCACGGCTGCTACACTTCGTCCCATGGTTCGCAGCGCTGCCAAATCCGTCGACGAATACCTGAGCGAGCTTCCGGAGGATCGGCGCGAAGTCGTGGCCACGGTCCGTAAGCTGATACGGAAAAACCTTCCGAAGGGTTACGAAGAGTCCGTCAACTGGGGGATGCTCTCGTACGAGATCCCGCTCTCGCGCTACCCCGATACATACAACAAACAGCCGATCGGCTACGTCGCGCTCGCCGCGCAGAAGAACAACTACGCGCTCTATCTGATGAGCGCGTACACCGATCCCGCGCAGACCCAGGCGCTCGAGGATGCGTTCGCCAGCGCGGGAAAGAAGATGGACATGGGCAAGTCCTGCCTCCTCTTCAAGAAGCTGGACGACCTGCCGCTCGACGCCATCGGGCAGTTCATCGCCGCCACGCCCCCGGAGAAGCTCATCGAGCACCACGAAGCCGCGCATCCGCCGAAGAAGAAGAAAAAGGCGTGACCCGGACTTTCGACGTAGCCGTGATCGGCGCCGGTGCGAGCGGCACGCTGACGGCCGTGCAGTACGCACGCGCCGGCGGCGATCACGGCGCCCTCATCGAAGCGGGCGCACGCGCCGCACGCGGACTGGCCTACGGAACGCCGTACGGCGCACATCTCCTCAACGTGGCCGCCGCGCGCATGAGCGCGTTACCCGAGGATCCGGAGCACTTTCTGCGCTGGCTGCGCGAGCGCGATCCCGACGCGCAACCCGGCACGTTCGCGCCGCGCGCACTCTACGGCGACTATCTGGCCGAGCTGCTCGACGACGAGCAGGTCGCGTCGCGCATCACCCGCGTCGGCGGGACGGCGGTGGGCATGCTCCGCGACGGCGATCGCTGGATCATCCATCTCCACGACGACCGCACTATCGCCGCACACAACGTGGTCCTGGCCCTCGGCAATCTCCCACCCTACGATCCGCTGACGCTCGACGGCCCGCCACCCGCGGAGTACGTGCGCGATCCCTGGGCGCACGGCGCGGCCATCGGCCTCGATCCCGATGCGCCGGTGCTGCTCATCGGCACCAGTCTCACGGCCATGGACGTGGCCATTGCGCTCCGCCATCACGGCCATCGCGGCACGGTCTACGCGCTCTCGCGCCACGGACGCGCACCGCAGCGCCACGCGCCCTACACGCCGCGCCCCCTCGCTTCACGGCCCGCCGATTTCACATCCCCACGCGGAGCCATGTGCTGGATCCGCCGCGAAATCGCCACCGGCGCGGAGTGGCGCGCGGTCATCGACAGTCTCCGCCCCCACACGGCCACAATCTGGCGAAGCTGGTCATACGCGCAGCGCGCGACGTTCCTCCGCCACGCCCGCAATCTCTGGGACGTGCATCGCCACCGCGCCGCCCCCGCCGTCGACGCGGAGATGCAGATCCTCCGCGGCCGCCTGGTCAACATGCGTACTGCCGGCAACTCGATCGAAGTCACGTACGCCCCTGACGGCAAGCTCACCGTGGCCCGCGTCTTCAACTGCACCGGCCCCGCCTGCGACTACGCGCGCATCGATCTCCCCCTGGTCGTCCAACTCCGCCGCGCCGGCCTCCTCACCCCCGACCCCCTCCGCCTCGGCGTCGAAACCGCCGACGACGGCCGCCTCCTCGACACCCACGGAAAACCGGTTGAAGGCCTCTACACCCTCGGCCCCCTCCGCCGCCCCGCCCTCTGGGAGTCCACCGCCATCCCCGAAATCCGCGACCAGGCCGCGGCGCTTGCCCGAGCCTTGTCGCCTTAGCCGACAGGGAACCACGGGAGGCCTCCGGCGGGGCGGTACGTCCGGCGGCG
>DASVSV010000459.1:0-6204 GCA_036387915.1 Thermoanaerobaculia bacterium | reverse complement strand
CCCAACGCGGGATGCTTGCCCGGGACGACGCGACGTGGGGAAAACGTAGGGCGCGGCTTCAGCCCGCCCCCCTCGTGCGCCGTCGCACGCCGCGCAAGACGCACGCTCTGGACGGGCTGAAGCCACGTCCTACGTTCGGACACTCTGCGTTCCCTACACCCAACGCGCGATGCCTGCCGGAGACGACGTGACGTGTGAAAACGTAGGGCGCGGCTTCAGCCCGCCCCCCTCGTGCGCCGTCGCACGCCGCGCAAACTGCACGCTCTGGACGGGCTGAAGCCACGTCCTACGTTTGGCACACGTTGCGTTGTGGGCAACGGTTTACGCGCGTGTCACGTCCGCAAGCGCGTCGAGCATCGTCTCGAGATCCTGCACCGGGATGTCGCCCATGTGGCCGATGCGGAAGGTGGTGTCTTTCCAGATCCCGTAGCCGCCGCCGAGGGTGTAGCCGCGTGCTTTCATCTCGGCGCGGATCGTGTCGGGGGGGAGGACGGGGGCGATGGCGGTGACGCTATTCGAGGCGAACGCCGGATCCGATGCAAGCTTCGCGAAGCGGGAGATGCACTGCTGCGTGACCTCGCGCATGCGGCGGTGGCGCTCGAAGCGCGCGGCCAGCCCTTCGCCGCGGAGGATGTGCTCGAGCTGCGCGGCCAGCGCGTAGAAATGCGGCACGGACGGCGTCGACGGCACGCTGTCGCCGTCGGCCTTTTCCTTGTACACGACGAAGTCAAAGTACGTCCCGCGATACGGATGTTTCTTCGCGCGGGCCAGCGCCTGATCGGAGACCGCGACGACGGTAATGCCGGGCGGCAGGGCGATGCACTTCTGCACGGAGGCCATGCAGACGTCGATGCCCCAGCGGTCGAACTCGACCGGGATGCCGCCGAGGGAGGAGACCGCGTCGACGAGGACGAGGGCGTCGGGGGCTTCCTCGCGGACGACCGCGGTCAGCGCGGCGACGTCGTTGGTGATGCCGGTCGAGGTCTCGTTGTGCGTGATCGTGACCGCGTCGTAGTGCGCGCGCTGATGGCGCGCGAGGTGGTCCGCGAGCGCGTCCGGATCGACCGCCTTGCCCCAGCCGGCATCGAGGCGATCGACCTCGTAGCCGAGCGATTCGGCGATGTTGTACCAGCGCTCGGAGAACGCGCCGCACGTCGTCACGAGCACGCGGCGCGCGACGCAGTTCTCGAGCGCGGCCTGCATCACGCCGGTGCCGGACGCGGTCATGACGAACGTCGACTGGCCGGTGGCGAACAGCTCCTTGAGGTCGAGGTTGATCCGCCGGAAGAGGTCCTGGAACTCGGCGCTGCGGTGGCCGATCATCGGCCGCGTCAGCTCCTGCAGGATTTCGGGGCGGACCCACGTGGGGCCGGGGACGAAGTACTTCGCGGTCTCAGTCATGGCTCCAGAAGGTACGGCAGAACCGCGCGCATTGTCCGCTCGGTGACGTACACCTCCGCATTCTCCTTCACCCGCTCGCGCACGCAAACCCCTCCGAAGCCGACGAAGAGGTCGACCACCGGCTTGGCCTCGAGATCCGAGACGCCGTCGCCGACGAACGCCGCTTTCCCTTTGGCCCGCGTGAGGATGGAGCGCACGACCAGCTCTTTTCCGCCCCGCCGCGCGAGCAGCGAGCGGCGGTCGAAATCTTGGTAATTGCCGGCCTCGTCGAACTGCAGCGGCACCGCGTGCACCGCCCGCGGGGCGATGCCGAGTTTCTCCGCGAGCGGCGCGATGGCCTGGGCGATGCCGGCGGTGACGAGGTGCACGTCGACGCCGGCGTCGCGCAACGTGGCGATCGTTTCCTCCGCGCCGTCGACGAGCGATTGCGTGTAGGTCGTGCCGAGGTGCTGCACGTCGGCGAGCGTGGGCCGGATCAGCTCGAGACGGCGGCCGTACACCTCGTCCAGCGCGATCTCGCCGTTCATGGCCGCTTCCGTGAGGCGCACGATCTCCGGATTGCCGGCGGCCAGGACGTCGATCCCCTCGACGGTGACGAGCGTCGAGTCGACGTCGAAGAAGACGAACCGGTATTTCGCGCGCATCAGACCAGCTTCACCAGATCCGAAAAGCGTTCCAGGAAGTGATCGGGCTGCGCGGCGACGAGCTCTTCGCGCGTCGACGAACCGGTCGCGACCACGGCGACGTCCACGCCGCTGTTGCGCGCCGCGCGCACGTCGATCGGCATGTCGCCGACGAACAAGGTCTCGTGCGGCGCGCACTGGACCGACTCCAGCGTCACCAGCAGATGCCGCGCCTCCGGCTTGCGCGCCCCGGCGAGATCGGGGCCGACGATGGCGCGGAAGTAACGCGAGAGCTTCAGGAAATCGAGGATTTTCTTCGAGAAGAAGGTCGGCTTGTTGGTGCAGACGGCCATGCCGATGCCGCGCGCGTCGAGGTCGGCCAGCGTCGACTCGACGTCGGCCAGCACGCGCGACTCCTGGCAGCAGACTTCGTCGTAGCGTGACTCGAATGCCTGCACGGTGTGCCGCTCGATCTCGGTGCGGTCGAACGCGCGCTGCAGCAGTTTCTCCACGCCGTGGCCGACCAGGCCGCGAATGCGCTCCGCGTTCAGATCCTCCAGCCCCTCGCGCCGCCGCGCGTGATTGACCGCCTCGGTCAGCGCCGTGTAGGAGTCGACGAGCGTGCCATCGAGATCGAAAAGCACAGCCCTGTAACGCCGATCGTGCCGATCAGAAGGGGCCGCAATCATGAGCGCCAGATTCTATCGAGATTCAAAGCGAGCTCCTCGACAGTGGGACGTGCGGCTGCGCTGATGCCGACCTGCGGCCAGTCGCCCAGCTCGCGGAATCCCTCGACCAGCACGAGGTCATGATCGAAGTGCGCGAGCAGGTCGCGGGGCTGCGCGTAGTACACGCGCTCGGTGCCGCCCGTGCGGAAGATCACCGCCTCACCTGGTCCGGCGAGGATCACCGGCTCCGCTCCCGCCGCGCGAAACTTGGCGGTATCGCCTCGATTCTCTTCATTGAGGTGATGGTGCGTGTGCTTGATCGCGCCGACGCGCAGTCCGTCCGCGACGTAGCGCGCGATGAGCTGCACGAGCAGCGTCGTTTTGCCCGCGCCGGAGAAACCGGTGATGGCGGCGATCTTCATTCGCACTAAGCCTATACGCCGCGCTACGTGTTGGCGTTTTGAAACCGGTCGCGGAATCCCGGGCCCGTATCCTCGTTCTCCTCGCCATGCGAAAGCCCTTTGCTGCGCTACTTCTCTGCATTCTCGCCGCCGCCCTGTCGCTGGGCATGTCGGCGCAGGAAGCGCAGCAGGATCGGTTGACCATCCTCCTCGAGCCGCTCGGCGACAACGAGCAGGGCGTGGTCACGCGCGTCACCTTCCGCTTTACGCAGCCGCTCGAAGCGGGCGACGTCCGCCTCGAATTGCAGGGCTCTTTCCTCCGCGAGGGCAAGGTGCTGCGCAACTTCCGCTATCCGATCCCGGAGCAGCGGCCGTCGAACATCTCCACCATCCAGACCTTCACCGAAGGCACCATCGACGTCGAAGCGCGCCTGCTGCAGGACGGCGAGGCGGACCAGTCGCCGCTGATGCTCGTCAAGCAGACCGCGTCGTTCCCGATCGTGAAGACGGGCAGGACGTACGTCGCCGACGCGAACGACGGCGCGGAGGCGGTGTTCGCGGAAGGGGTGATGCCGGAGACCGTGGGCGCGGTGACGATCCGGCCGCCGCAGCGCGACGTTGCGCCGAACCTGTTCATCGTCAACGTGGACGTGCTGCCGCCGGTCGTGCGCGTCGAGTTCTGGGTCGAAGGCAAACGCGTCATCGCCCGCAACGCGCCGCCGTACCGCGTCGAGCTCGACCTCGGCAAGCTGCCAAAGCGCGTCGAGGTCAAGGTCATCGGCTACGACCGCGCCGGCCGCTACGTCGACGCCGACGCGTTCGTGGTCAACGAGCGCGAGACGCCGCTCGAAGTGAAGATCACCCGCACCGAGACGCCCGACGGCGTGTCGCACTTCAAGCTCAGCGTGCAGAACCCGAAGGGGACGAACATCCGCAGCGTCGAGCTCTTCGCCGGCGACAAAAAGTTGCACGAGTGGGCCCGTCCCCCGTACGCGCTCGACCTGCCGACGGCGCGTCTGGCGGGGATCGACTTCGTGCGCGCGGCGGTGATCGACGAGACCGGCTTCGAGGCCGCGGACCTGCTCTTCCTCGACGGGCAGCGGTACATGGAGACGGTCGAGGTGAACGTCGTCGAGCTGCCGGTGTCGGTCAGCGACGGCTCCGGCAACCCGGTCTCGAACCTCGAGCAGAAGAACTTCTCGGTCTTCGAGAACGCGAAGCCGATGAAGATCTCCAGCTTCAATTTCGCCGCGAACCTGCCGATCTCCGTCGGTGTGCTGCTCGACCAGTCGGGCAGCATGGAAGAGCGGATGGAGGGAGCGAAGGAAGCAGCCATCGGCTTCTTCCGCCGCATCATCAAGAAAAACGACCGCGCCTTCGTCGGCGCCTTCGCGGGCGATCCGTCGAAGAACGCGCCGTTCGTTTCCGAGGTGGGGACGCTCGAGGCTCAGGTGAACGCGATCGGAAAGGCCAGCGGTTCGACCGCGCTCTACGACGCGATCATCACGGGCCTCTACCGCTTTCGCAACGTGCAGGGACGCAAGGCGCTGGTGATCATCACCGACGGCACCGACACGTCCTCGCGCCTCTCGTACGACGACATGCTGGGGTATGCGCGCGCGTCGCGGGTGCCGCTCTACTTCATCGGCATCGGCTTCGGTCTCAGCGACAGCGCGATGAAGAACCTGGCCGCGGAGACGGGCGGCGTGGCGTACTTTGTCCGCAACGTGAAGCAGCTCGACGGCGCCTACGCGCAGCTCGAGAAAGACCTCCGCTCGCAATACCTGCTCAGCTATCACACCGAGAGCGACAAGAAGGACACGAAGTACCGCACGATCGAAGTGAAGGTGGACCGGCCCGATGCCAGAGTACGCACGATTCGCGGCTACATTCCTTAGCGCCCTTTTCGCGTTGAGCCTCCTCGCCGCCGACGTCAAACCGGTGAAGGAGCCCGCGGCCATCGAGAAGCAGTGGCCGGCGGCGGCGAAGGTGCGCGTGGTCAATCTCTGGGCGACGTGGTGCGCGCCGTGTGTGGCGGAGATGCCCGACCTGCGCGCGATCGACGAGACGTTCGGCGCGGAAGTCGCGCTGCTCGGCGTGTCGCTGGACGACATGATTCCGGACACGAAGCCCGCCAAGGTCAACGCGTTCCTGGAAAAGTACAAAATCGCCTTCCCCAACCTCTATTACACCGGCAACGCCGACGCCCTCGGCGAGCACTACAAGTTCAGCGGCGAACTGCCGGTGACGATCGTCTTCGACCGCAAAGGCAAAGAGCTCTGGCGCCATGAAGGGCGTCTCGACAAAAACGCAACCATCGCGCGCCTGCGCGACATTCTGAGGAGAAACCGATGAGAAAAGCCGCAATCCTGACCCTGTTGCTGTTCGCGTTTTCCATTGCCGCGGAGCAGATCGCCATCGGCGCCGACGCGCCCGCGTTCTCGCTCGTCAACGCCGTCGACGGCAAGACCGTCGAGATGAAGCCTGCCGACGGCAACACGAAGGTGGTCATCTTCACGTGCAATCAGTGCCCGTACGCGAAGGCCTTCGAGCCGCGCATCATCGAGATCGCCCGCAAGTTCGGCCAGCAGGGCGTGAAGTTCTACGCCATCGATCCCAACGACGAAGCGCAGTATCCGGAGGAAGCGCTGCCGGCCATGAAGGCGCGCGCCGTCGAGAAGGAGTATCCGTTCCCGTACCTCAAGGACGGAGACAGCACGATCGCGCGCGCCTACGGCGCCCGCGTGACCCCGCACGTCTTCGTCATCGACGGCAACGGCAAGGTGCGCTACCGCGGCTACGTCGACGATTCGGCCAAGCCCGACGAACGCAAGACGACCGGCCTCACCGACGCCCTCGGCGCCCTGGTCAACGGCCGCGACCCGGTGACCACGGACACGCGCGCCTTCGGCTGCGGCATCAAGTGGAAGGCGTAAAACGGGGTTGAACTGGTTGCTGGTTGCTAGTTGCTGGTGCCTTTAGCCCAGCAACCTGCGGTCATCCCGAGCGTCGAGTCGAGGGACCTGGGGCGTGTGGGGGCGCGCTGCTCATGCAATGCACGTTACTCGTGCCCCCGCCCACCCAGGTCCCTCGACTCACGCTCGGGATGAC
>DASVSV010000458.1:0-4648 GCA_036387915.1 Thermoanaerobaculia bacterium | reverse complement strand
CACCGTCGGCAGGGCCTACGACGCACGCACCACTCCGCACATGTTCGTAATCAATCCGCAGGGCAACATCGTCTACATGGGCGGCATCGACGACAAAAACTCCACGCGTGAGTCCGACCTGAAGACGGCCCGCCCGCACGTCGACATCGCGCTCCAGGAGGCCCTGGCAGGCAAGCCGGTGAGCGTACCGACCAGCCAGCCGTACGGCTGCAACGTCAAGTATTGAGCGGCCAACAGCACGCGCAACCGGCACGTTCATCAGGTACCGCAGGGCGGCCCCGCCCTGCGGTACCACATCGACACCAGTCCGATCAGGCATAATCGGCAGCTCCGAACGCATGCTCGGCCCCGGTAAGCGTCTTGGCCCTTACGAGATCGTCTCGCGCGTCGGCGCAGGCGGCATGGGCGAGGTTTTCAAGGCCCGCGACACCCGCCTCGACCGGAGCGTCGCCGTCAAGGTGCTCCCCTCGGAGTTCGCCAGGAACGCGGAAGTGAAGCTCCGCTTCGAGCGCGAGGCAAAAACCATCTCGCAGTTTGCGCATCCGCACATCTGCACGCTCTACGACGTTGGAAGTGAGGACGGCGTCGATTACCTCGTCATGGAGTACCTCGAGGGAGAGACGCTGGCCGAACGGCTCGAGAGAGGTCCGCTGCCGGTGGATCAGGTTCTCCGCTACGGCATCGAGATCGCCGATGCACTCGAGCGTGCCCACAAGGCGGCCATCGTTCATCGCGATCTCAAGCCCGGCAACGTCATGCTCACGCGCGGGGGCGCGAAGCTGCTCGATTTTGGACTGGCCAAGGAAGCCGGCATCGCCGGTCCGATCTCCCCGTCGGTGACGACGGAGAAGAAGACGCTGACCGAGGAAGGGACGATCGTCGGGACGTTCCAGTACATGGCACCCGAGCAACTCGAAGGACGCGACGTCGACGCGAGAACCGACATTTTTGCCCTCGGTGCTCTGCTCTACGAGATGGCCACCGCTCACCCTGCCTTTCCGGCGCGGTCGAAGGCCAGTCTCATCGCCGCGATTCTGACGACGCAGCCGCCTTCGATCCGGGAGAGCCAGCCGGAATCGCCGCCGGCTCTGGACCGCATCATTCGCACGTGTCTCCAGAAAGAGCCGGACGAGCGGTTTCAGAGCGTTCACGACGTGCGGCTGGCACTGCAGTGGATTCGGGAAGGGGAACCGGCCGCGGCCACGCGATCCACGAGACGCGTCGCACCCATCGCCGTCGCAGGTGTGCTGTTCGCGATTATGGCGGTCGTCGCGGTTTCGCTGTTCGTCCAGGAGCGGTTCCGAAGACCGGAACGGAGAGTCGTCCGCACTTCGATCGTTCCGCCGAGCTCGTTGGCGCTGGCGAACAATGCACCGCCGGAGTTGTCGCCCGACGGCACGCAGATTGTCTTCGGCACGAGCTCGGGGGCCGCGCCGGCCGCGGAACAACAACTGTGGATTCGCGCTCTCGACTCGACGGCCGCTCGCCCGCTCGCCGGCGCGGAAAACGGCTCGTATCCGTTCTGGTCTCCGGACGGACGGCAGATCGCGTTCTTCGCCGACGGCAAGTTGAAGAAAGTCGGCATCGCCGGCGGTCCGCCGACCGTGATCTGCGACGCCCCGTCCGCACGCGGCGGGTCGTGGAGCGGCGACACGATCCTGTTCGCCGGCCGCTACACGCCGATCATGCGCGTGGCCGCTTCCGGCGGGACACCGGTCGCCGTGACGCGGCTGGTCAAGGGCTCGGAAGTCAGCCACCGCTGGCCGCGCTTTCTGCCGGACGGAAAGCACTTCCTCTACGTAGCCAGTCCGACCGGGGCCGAAAGCATTCGCACCCGCATCGCCGTCGGCAACCTCTCCGGAACCATGCAGCGCCCGATCGCACCCGGGACGTCACAGCCGCTGTATTACGACGGCTTCCTGCTCACCGTCCGGCAGGGGGCGCTGATCGCGCAGCGGTTCGACGCCGAGGCACTCGAGCTCCGCGGCGATCCGGTCGTGCTGAGCGAGCGGGGCATCAGCATGTTCGCGCCCCTCACGCGCAGCCACTTCACCGTCTCCTCGTCGGGGACGCTGCTGTATCAAACCGGGAAGCTGGAGGAGGAGACGCAGCTGGTGTGGTACGACCGGACCGGGAAAGAGCTCGGCGTTGTCGGCACTCCGCAGCCGTACTCGAGCCTCTCCCTCTCCCCCGATGACAACGGCATCGCCGCGAGCGCGAGCACGGCCGGGAGCAGCGTCTGGATTTACGACAGGAATCGCGGCGTGAGGACGCGGCTCACGGCCGGCGAGTACGACATCTGGCCGGTCTGGTCACGCGACGGGCGGAGCGTCGCGTTCTCGTCGCGGCGACCAGGTCACCTCGACATCTACGTCCGCGACGTTGCCACGGGCACAGAGCGACCCGCGGCCCGTTCCGAGATGGACAAGATCGCGACCAGCTGGTCTCCGGACGGGAGGATCATCTTCTACGACGCCCTCGGTCTCGCGTCCGGCACCGACATCCGCTACGTCACGGTCGCGGACGGAAAGTCCCACCCTTACGCGGCGACGCAGTTCATGGAGTCGTCGGCGAAGATGTCGCCCGACGGCAAGTGGATCGCGTTTCAGTCGAACGAGTCCGGGCAGCCGGAGATTTACGTCGCCCCCTTTCCGCCGACCGGCGCAAAGTGGACGGTCTCGCAGAACGGCGGGCTCACTCCCCGCTGGCGCGGTGACGGACGAGAGCTCTTCTTCATCCAGCCGTCGACCCAGACCGTGATGGCGGTGCCGGTCGACCTCGGCGCGACGCCGGACATCGGCAAGCCGGTGCCGCTGTTCCGGGTGCGCGTCTCCTCAGGGGTCGTACCGTGGGACGTGAGCGCGGACGGACAACGCATCATCGCGGCCGCGCAACGTGGTCCCGAGCCGATGCGCGAACCGATGACCGTCGTCCAGAACTTCGACGTCGCGTTGCGCAAGGCGGCGCCGGACGAGTAGCGGGTCGAACGGATGTCTTCGTTCCGCATTTGTCGGAGTTGCGTGATCGTCTGCTGCGAGCTTCGCCGGACAGCCGACGTGTCCAACCCGAAAATTATCGCCATGGTCACCTGCTGTGCGGATGAAGCTCGATGAGAGAGCCAATACGAAGGCGGTCTCGACGGCGAAAGTATAGATCGCGGAGAGCAGTGAAGCCGCATTCCTGGGCGATTCGAGGATGCCGGCCGCGCGGCACCGCGAGGCGGGCGTCAGCCGACCGGGAGGAGGTCCTTCGGGAACTGGCTGAATGCCTCCCAAAGGTCGTCACGGATCTCGTCGCTCTGGTTCCGCGAATGCCATGCGCGATTCAGGTGAGCGTAGACGTGTCCAAGCTCGACGGCGAAGTCGTCTTCGTCGATCGCCCCGTCACGAGTCATGTGGTTGATGAGTTGTTCGAGATGGTCTCGCGCCTCGTCCAGTTCGGTCACGAGTCCAGCCCACGCAACGTAATGATCCCTGGCGTTGATCATGAGAATTCGAACGCCAGTAGAGCAGCGGTTCGCGTCCGGTGCAACCGCGAGTGTGCCGCGTTCGTCACCGTCTCGGCTCATACCGCATCGCTGTCGCGATAGGCCTCCGGCGGGCCGGTGCGACCGGCGGCGCTTGTTGGCGTGACCGCAACCGTCTTCAGTTGAGCGCGGATCAACGCGTGCGTAGCACGCAAAAAGACAATAGCCCCCGGCTTTCAGCCGGGGGAACGCAACGCCCAGTTCTCCAGCCCGCGTAGCGGGCGACAGATCACGCCACAGGTGATCTGTCGCCCGCGACACGGGCTGGTACCAAAAACACACCTATCCCCCCGGCTGGAAGCCGGGGGCTATTGTCTTTCGGCGTGCTACGCACGCGATCGAGTTCACCGTGCGAGCCCGCGTCCGGTGCGACAGTCAAGTGTCAGCTGCCACGACCAAACAGAAGATTCGTGAGCACTTCTCTGTACTGATTCGCCCGGAACGAGAATGGGCCAATTCCCGTGCGATGGTCGTATACGCGACGAGTCTTTCGAGTCGCGGGGGAATGCGCGTCCGCGTCGCGAGAGTGCGATCTGCTTTGTGACGCCCAACGACCCGACGCTCAGCCGCACCAATCCGCACGCGACACAGTAGCAAACTACGACTCACGCGGTGCGGCTTGGCGGCGGCTGCAGCGTTGAGTTGGGCGTGGTGTCACCCAGCTTGCCGGCCAAGATCTGGCCGTGCATAACAATATTCTGCTCGAGCACACTAAGTACTCCATACGCGAAGCGTCTCCGTTATGGAGTGCGGCAGCGCTTCTGCTTCTGGCTGCCGCTTTCCTATTTGCCAGCCGCAGCGCGTGACCGCACCCGAATTGGAAAGCGGCAGCCAGAACCAAATGCGCTGCCGCACTCCATAGCCACAGGTCAGAGCACCGCGTCGATTCCGCGGAGCACTTCCTCGGCGGTCACGTCGCCGACCACGACGCACTCCCCTACCCGGCGGGGGAAGACCATGACTCGGGAGGTGCCGGTGTTCTTCTTGTCGTGCTCTGTGGCGGCGAAGACTTCGGTGCGGTCCAGTCTGGGGAGCGGCGTTGGCTCGTACTTGAGGATGGTCTGCTCGATGCGCGTGGCCTCGGCGGGGTCGAGGAGTCCGCGGTCGACGGCGATGGCGTTG
>DASVSV010000457.1:0-17344 GCA_036387915.1 Thermoanaerobaculia bacterium | reverse complement strand
CCGGGTCCCTCGACTCACGCTCGGGATGACAAGCAGAAAGTCGGGCCACGGTACGCCATAAACAGCGACGCCGGCCTTTCGGCCGGCGTGGGTGGGTGGAGAGTCTGGAGCCGTTGAGCGGATTTGAACCGCTGACCTGCTGATTACGAATCAGCTGCTCTACCAACTGAGCTACAACGGCCTGGAAATGCCGCTAACAGCGCGGGGGCGCATTCTATTCACGCGGCCTCGGCCTGTCGAGCACTGTCGTGTCACGTTGCCGCCGCGGAGGCAGATGGGGCACGACAGGAGTAGGATTCGGGGCGCGCGCGCCCTTAGCTCAGTGGATAGAGCAGCGGTCTTCGGAACCGCGGGTCGGGGGTTCGAATCCCTCAGGGCGCGCCAAGGCATGCCGGCGACTTCCGGTACACTGCCGCGTCCAAACCTCCAGGAGATCCCGAACATGACTACCGGCACGCGCCGCAGCGCGCTCATCGCGCTCGCTCTTTCTCTTTCTCTGCCCCTGCTGGCGCAACAGCAGAATCCGTGGGACGCGGCCGCGTTCACGGCCGAGCCAAAGGCGCTGGTCGCGGCGGCCGAGCGCACCGAAGCGAACGACTACTCGGTGGTCATGCTGCTCGACGAAGCGGAGTACGTCATCGACGCGGAGGGCGGCACGCGCAGCCGCGAGCGGATCATGATGCGCGTCGTCACCGAGGCCGGCGTGGAGTGGGCGAGCGAAGTGCGGGCCGGGTGGGCGCCGTGGCACAGCGAGCGTCCGTCGATCGAAGCGCGCGTGGTCACCCGCGACGGCACGGTGCATCCGCTCGACCAGAGCGCCGTCGTCGAAGTGCCGGCCGGCGAAGAGACGGACATCTTCAGCGACGGACGGATCCTCCGCGCGCCGCTCCCCGCCGTGGCCACCGGCTCGATCATCGAGTACGTCATCACGCGCACCAGCCGCAACCCGGTGCCCGGCGCGGGCACGGCCGTGCACTATCAGTTCGGCGGCTACACGCCGTACGAGCGCACGCGCGTGATCCTCGACGCGCCGCTGACGTTCGAGCCGCGCGTCGTCAACAAGACCGGCCTCACGCCGCGCGTCGAAGAGAAAGACGGCCGCCGCCGCACGATCTACGAGGCCGGCCGCATCGAAGGCGTCCGCGAAGAGGACGAGTACATTCCGTACGACGTCGCCACGCGGGGCTACCTCGCCTTCTCCACCGGCAAGTCGTGGCAGGACATCGCCACGAGCTACTCGGCCATCGTCGACAAACAGATCGCGGACAGCGATCTGGAGAAGCGCGTGAAAGCCGCCATCGGCAATTCGACCGACCGAAGCGAGGTCGTGGCGAAACTGCTCGCCGCGATTCAGAAAGACATCCGCTACGCGGGCGTCGAGATCGGCGAAGGCTCGATCGTGCCGCGCACGCCGAAGCAGGTGCTGGCGAACAAGTACGGCGACTGCAAGGACAAGGCGGCCATGCTCGTGGCCATGCTGCGCGTGGCCGGCTTCCCCGCGCACGTCGCACTGGTCAACGCCGGCACCGGCTTCGACGTGCTGCCCGAGCTGCCCGGCATGAGCTACTTCAATCACGCCATCGTCATGGTCGAGGGGGAGCCGGCGATCTGGGTCGACCCCACCGACGTCTTCGCACGCGCCGGCGAGCTGCCGCTGCTCGACCAGGGACGCATGGCCCTGATCGCGAAGCCGGAGACGACCACGCTCACGCGCACGCCGGAGCGGGAATCGACGGCCCACGTCTATCGCGAGCTGCGCACGTTCCACCTGCCCGAGGAAGGGAAGGCGCGGGTGGTGGAAGTGACCGAGCCGAGCGCCAGCTCCGAGGCCTCGCTGCGCCGCTGGGTGACCGGCTTCGACCCGAAGAAGCTGCGCGAGCAGATGGAGGAGTACGCAAAGTCCGCGTATGTCGCAAAGACGATCACCCGTCACGGAGCAACCGACGCGAACGACCTGACCAGGCCGTTCCAGCTGACGGTCGAAGTGCCGGAGTCGCGGAGCGGCATGGTCGGCGACGGAGAAGCGACGGTGGCGATCAACCTCACCGCGCTCCCGCAGCACATCCCGAACGTGCTGCGCGACTGGAAGGACGTGACGCCGGGCGAGAGCGCCGACGACGCGCCGAAGAAGCGCACCTGGGACTTTCTCTTTCCGCAGCCCGGCGTTCGCGAATGGGTCTACCGCATCGTCCCGCCGCTCGGCTACGCGCCGCGCACGCTTCCGCCGAACGAGACGAAGAAGCTCGGCACCACGACCTTCTCGCAGGAGCTGCGCACCGACGCCGGCAACGTGGTCGTGGCGACGTTCCGCTTCGACAGCGGCAAGCGCCGCATCACGCCGGCCGAGTTCGAGGAGACGCGCGTCGCCTTCACGAAGTTCGTCACCGAGAACATGCTCTACATCGGTTTCGAGCAGACCGGCCAGACCAAGCTGAACGCGGGCGACGTCCGCGGCGCACTGGACGAGTACCGCCGTCTGGTGGCGCTGCATCCGAAGGAAGCGCAGCATCACATCGAGACCGCACGGACCCTCCTCACGGCCGGCCTCGGCGACGCGGCCCGCGACGAGATCCGCCGCGCCATCGCCCTCGAGCCGAAGAACGCCGCCGCGCACAAGATGCACGGGCGCATCCTGCTCCACGACTCGTTGGGGCGCGCGTATCGCAAGGGCTTCGACCTGGCCGGCGCGATCGCCGCGTTCCGCAAGGCCAAGGAGCTCGACCCGGACGACTACAACATCCGCTGGTCGCTGCAGAACACGCTCACGTATGGTGAGGACGGGTTCCGCTTCGGCCGCGGCGCGAAGCTCCTCGAAGCGGTTGCCGAGACCGAGGCCATGGCCAAAGACCTCGGCGCCGAAGGCGAGCCGATGCTCCCCGAGCTGACCGTGCTCTACTCGCATCTGGGCCGCTTCGACGACGTCCGCGCGCTCGCGCCGCGCCTCGAAGAGACGCAGCGCGAATACGCGAAGCTCATCGCCACCGCGGCCCTCGACGGCGTAGACGCCGCGATCCGCGAGCTCGGCGCGTTCAGCCAGCAGACCAAGCGCTCGCACGCGAACGCCGTCGCACAGACGCTGATGCAGACGCGCCACTACCCGCAGGCCGCCGCGCTGATGGACCTCGCCACGCAGGGCACACCGGCGGCGGCGGAGCAGCGGCAGTCCATCGACATGATCAAGAAGCTCCGGCGCGCCGAGGAGCTGCCGGCCGAGGAGGGGCCACGCGCGGTCTGGCACCAGTTCTTCCGCGCGCTGCTGAACAACGACACCGCGGCCATCGCGGCGATGTTCCCGCCCGAATATCTCGGCGAGGGCTCCGACGCGATGCGCGAGCTCAAGGAGATGAACTTCCGGCCGCCGGAGAACCTCACGCCGGCGGTGTTCGGCGACCTGATGGCGTCGCTGCTCGAAGTGCAGCAGGAAGGCGACGAGCAGACCGGCTACCGTCTGCGCATGCGCGTCCGCGGCGTGGCGACGGGCGAGGACGAGCTGGCGCTCTACGTGCGCCGCGAGAACGGCCGCTGGATGGTGCGCGGCGTGACGAACGGCGAAGAGGCGAACGGCCACACCGTGCTGGCCATGGTCGCCAACGGGGAGCTGGAGGCGGCGCGCAAGTGGCTCAACTGGACGCGCGAGGACGTGAAGGGCGGCACCAGCGACGACCCGCTGGAAGGCGTGCCCTTCGCCGCGCTCTGGCCGAAGTCGAAGACCACCGCCACGGCCGAGGAGCTGCGGGTCGCCGCGGCGTCGCTCGTGGTCAAGGCGTACCTGTCGAAGGAGAGCGAGCCGATTCTGGTCAAGGCGCGCGAAACGGCAGCGACCGACCAGGCCAGGGCTGCCATCGACCTGGCACTGATCGCCGCTTATCAGGATCGCAGGGACTGGCCGCGGATGCTCGAGGTCACCTCGCGCCTCTACGCGGCCCACGCCGATTCTCCGACCGCTTTCGCAAAGCACACCATCGCGCTGCTGGCGAACAAGAAGACGGACGAGACCAAGGCGCTCGCCAATCAGCGGCTGGAGCGGATCCCGAACGATCGCGATGCCATGCGCACGCTGGCGATGGCGGCGGCCGCGGCGGGCGATTACGCCACCGCGCAGCAGTACGCGACGAAGATCGTCGACGAGCTGCGTCCGAAGCGCGACGATTTTTCGCGCGCGGCGTGGATCGCACTCTTCACCGGGCAGCAGCTCGACCGCGCCATCGAGCACGCCCGGCAGGCGTCGCAGGGAAAAGCGGAGAAGGGCGAGACCAAACAAGGAGCGCTGCCCGAGCTGGCCGCGCTCTACGCCGAGACCGGCCGCAGCGTAGAAGCACGTACCGCGCTGCTGGCGGCGATCGACGCGTCGAACCGCAACTCCCTCCGCGACGCCGACTGGTACGTCCTCGGCCGCATCGCCGAGAACTACGGCGTCGACGACTACGCAATCACCGCGTACCGCAAAGTCGGCAAGGATGACGGCCGCGCGTCGGTGGCCGAGCTGGCCCAGCGCCGCCTCGAAGGCCTGGAGAAGAAGACGCCGGGGAAGACGCCGAAGAAGACGACGGCGAAGTGACGAGGGAACGCATTTTCTTCTGGACGACCGCGGCCGCCGCGGCCGTCCTCCGCGCGCTGGCTTTCTTCCGCTACCGCTTCGACGCCGACGAGCAGCATCACGCGCACGTGGCGTGGGGGTGGACGGCGGGGATGGTCCAGTACCGCGACTACTTCGACAATCACGCGCCGCTGTTTCACATACTGATGGCGCCGTGGCTGGGGATGTTCGGCGAGCGCTCGGACATCCTGCTCTGGATGCGCGTGCCGATGCTGGCGCTGTTCGCGATCGTGCTCTGGGCGACGTATGACGTCGCCAAACGGGTGTTCGACGCGCGGGTGGCGGCGTGGGCGGTGCTGCTGCTGGCGCTCTTTCCGCCGTTCTTTTTAAAGTCGCTCGAGCTGCGTACGGACAATCTTTGGGTGGCGTTCTGGATGCTTGCGCTGGTGGGCATCGTGCGGCGCTGGCCTGCCTTCGTCGTTGGGCTGCTGCTCGGATGCGCGTTCGCGACTTCGATGAAGACGACGCTGTTGTTGATCACGCTGGCGATTGCCGGAACGTTGACGTGGTGGTTTCGGCGGGGGTTGCCGCCCACCCGCGGGGGGGGCGGGCTGAAGCCGCGCCCTACGTTGGTCGCGCTTCTCGGATTTCTGATCGTGCCGGGTGTGCTGGCGTTTTTCTTTGTGTCGGCGGGGGCGTGGGACGCGTTGCTGTATTGCAACTTCACGTTCAACGGGAACCTGGCGAAGACGCGGGACCACTTGTGGTTCGCGCGGGCGCTGTTTCCGTTCACGTTCGGGGCATTGGTGTGGGGGGCGTGGCGGAAGCGCGATGTGCGGAATGCGTGGGCTTATTTCTTTGCGCTGGTGATCGGCGTTTACACGGTCACGCTGTTCGGGTTCTGGATCCTGATCTCGCCGCGTGACTTTCTGGCGCTGATGCCGCTCGGGGCGATGTTTCTGGCGGTGTTTCTTGCGCGGCACTCGCTGGCCGTGACGGCGACGGTGGTTGCGTTGTCGATCGCTTCGCTCTGGTATTACGCCGATCGGTTCGAGAACAAAACGGCGTGGCATACCACGATGCTCGATCAGGCGTTGCGTCTGACCCGCCCCGGCGAGCTGGTCATCGATCTCAAAGGTGAGTTGATCTACCGCCACCGCCCGTTCTACTACGCGTTCGAGTTGATCACGCGGTCGCAGATCGCGCGCGGGATCATCCCGGACACGGTGGCGCAGGACGTCGTCCGCAAGCGGACGTACATCGCGCAGGCCGACGGTCCGATGTGGCCCCCCGCCGCCCGCGCCTGGCTCAGCGACCACTTCGTCAACCTCGGGCGCCTGCGCGCCGCCGGCCAGTGGGTGAAGCCGGACGGCTCGTTCACGATCGGCGTGCCCGGTCCGTACGTCGTGCTCGACGCCGCGGGCGTGGCGGCGGGCACGCTCGACGGCACGCCGCACCGCGCCCCGCGCGAGCTCGCGGCCGGCGCGCACCGCTGGGAGGGGGCGGGCGGGGTGTGCGTGGTCTGGGCGCCGGCGTTCGCGCGCGGGCACTCACCGTTCCATCTGCGCGACCTGAAGTTTTAGCGATCAACGCTGTCATCCCGAGCGTGAGTCGAGGGACCTGAGCGGGCGGGGGCGCGATGCGCGTCCATTGCACGTGAAGCGCGTCCCCTCCCACCCAAGTCCCTCGACTCGACGCTCGGGATGACAGACGTAAAACGTGAAGTTACGTGTACAAACCGCCGCTGACGTTCAGCACCGTGCCCGTGATGTAGCTGGCCTGTTCGCTGGCGAGGAACACGACCGAGTGGGCGATGTCGTCGGGGGTGCCGAGGCGTTTGAGGGCGATGCGCTCGGTGAGCTTGCCGCGGGCGTCGTCGCCGAGGGCGTCGGTCATGGCGGTCTGGATGTAGCCGGGGGCGATGGCGTTGACGGTGACGTTGCGCGAGCCGATCTCCAGCGCCAGCGATTTCGTGAAGCCGATCAGCGCCGCTTTCGACGACGCGTAGTTCACCTGGCCGGCGTTGCCCATCAGGCCGACGATCGAGGAGATGTTGATCACGCGGCCCCAGCGGGTGCGGATCATCTTCTTCACCACTTCCTGGGTGATGTGAAACGCGGAGTCGAGGTTCGTGCGCAGCACGTTCGTCCACGCCTCCGCTTTCATGCGGATGAAGAGGTCGTCCTCGGTGATCCCGGCGTTGTTGACCAGGATGTCGATGGGCCGCTCTTTCAGCAGCGCGGTGATGCGGTCGCGCACGTCGGCGGCGGAGATGTCGAGCTCCACGCCGGTGGCGTTGCCGATCTCCGCGGCGATGGCGTTCACGCGGTCGAGCGAGCGCGCGGCGACGAGCACGTGCGCGCCCGATTCGCCGAGGCGGCGGGCGATGGCTTCGCCGATGCCGCGCGAGGCGCCGGTGACGAGTGCGGTTTTCCCGGTCAGGTCAATGCGCATTGAGAAAAGCCTCCAGCGACGGCACGTCGGACACGTTCACCAGCTCGACCGATGGGTCGATGCGTTTGACGAGGCCCGTGAGCACGCTGCCCGGCCCGACCTCGACGATGCGCTTCACTCCCATCGCAACCATTTTCTCCACCGACTCCACCCAGCGCACCGGCGACGCGACCTGCCGCAGCAGCGCGTTGCGCACCGCGGTGGCGGTGCCGATCGGCGACGCGTCGACGTTCGACACGAGCGCGACCCAGAGGTCCTTGAACGGCGCCTCGTCGAGCAGCGGCGCGAGCCGCTCCGCGGCCGGCGTCATGAGCTCGCAGTGGAACGGCGCGGAGACGGGGATCGGCAGCGCGCGACGCACGCCGCGCGCTTTGGCGACGGCGATGGCGCGCTCGATGCCGCCCTTCGTGCCGGCGATGACGATCTGTCCCGGCGCGTTGATGTTGGCCACGGAAACCACGTCGCCCTCGGCCGCTTCGTCGCAGATGGCCTGCGCTTCTTCGACCGTCGGACCGATGAGCGCGGCCATGCCGCCGGTGCCGACCGGCACGGCCTCCTGCATGAACTTCCCGCGGGCGCGGACGAGCTTCGCCGCTTCCGGCGCGGTCAGGCCGCCGACGCTGACGATGGCGCTGTACTCGCCGAGGGAGTGACCGGCCACGAGATCGCGCCGCGTGGCGCCGTGCTCCTCGAGCACCGCGTGCAGCGCGGCAGAAACGGCCAGGATGGCGGGCTGCGTGTTCTCGGTGAGCCTGAGCTGGTCGTCGGGACCGTTGAAGCAGAGCTCCGAGATCGAGAAGCCGAGGGCATCGTCGATCTCCTCGAAGACCCGGCGCGCGGCCGGATACGCCTCGGCCACGTCTTTGCCCATACCGGTGGACTGGCTTCCCTGTCCGGGGAAGACGAATGCGGTGTTGTGTTCCATGGCGGCGCGGATGATATCGAAGTGGAGCGTCGGCCGTGTTGGTTGCTGGTTCTACTTTGTAGAACTGGTTACTGGTTGCTGGTGCTTCAGCGCGCAAAGGCACTAGCAACTAGAAACCAGGAACCAGCAACTAACCCGTTACTGCGCCAGGATCTGCGACTGGTGCTCGCGCGTATGCAGGTCGCTGATCTTCTCGCGGATCTTGGTGTCGATCCGGTTCATGGCGAAGTCGCGGGCTACGCGGATGGCGTTCTTGATCGCGTTCGCGCTGGAGCGGCCGTGCGAGATGATGCAGCCGCCGTTGACGCCGAGGAGCGGGGCGCCGCCGTATTCGGCGTAGTCGGTGCGCTTCTTCACGTCGTCGAACGCGCGTTTGGCGAGGAGCGCGCCGATCTTGCGCGTGGTGGACCGCGTCAGCTCCTCGCGAATGAGCTTGCTCATCATCTCCGCGAGCGACTCGGCCGCCTTCAGGACGACGTTGCCGATGAAGCCGTCGCAAACGATCACGTCCATGTTGCCGTTGAAGACGTCGCGTCCCTCGGCGTTGCCGACGAAGTTCAGCCCCGTCTCTTTCAGCACGCGGAACGTCTCTTTCGTGAGCTCGTTCCCTTTTCCTTCTTCTTCGCCGATCGACATCAGGCCGACGCGCGGCTCGGCGATCCCGAAGATCATCTGCGCGTAGAAGTGGCCCATGACCGCGAACTCGCGCAGGTTGGCCGACTTGGCGTCGATGTTCGCGCCGACGTCGAGCAGCACCGTGTGCCCGCCTTTGTTCTGGCTCGGCACGACGGCAGCCAGCGCGGGACGGCTCACGCCGTCGATCGTGCCGAGGACCTTGTATGCCGAGGTCATGGCGGCGCCGGTGTGGCCCGCGGAGACGATGGCGTCGGCCTTCCCCTCGGCCACGAGGTTCGCGCACACACGAATGGACGAGTTGCGCTTGCGCCGCAGGGGCGCCAGCGCGTTGTCGGTCATGTCGACGACTTCGCGTGCGTCGACGATGACGAAGCGTGGCGGCACGGAGCCACCGAGCGTTTCGCGCAGCACTTCCTCACGCCCGACGAGCATGATCTCGACGTTCGGATATGCCTCGGAGGCGAGTAGTGCGCCCTGCACAATGGCCGCGGGGGCGTGGTCGCCTCCCATGGCATCGAGCGCAATCCTGCAGCCGCCGGCCGTCATCACCTGAGAACTAGAGAACGTCCTTGGCGATGACTTCGCGGCCTTTGTAGAACCCGCACTTCGGGCAGACGCGGTGCGGTTCCTTGGCCTCGTGGCACTGCGGGCAGGTCGAGAGCGACTTCAGCTTGAGGAAGTCGTGCGCGCGGCGCTTGCGGGTTCTCGCCTTCGAATGGCGGCGTTTGGGATTCGGCATGGTGAAGCTCCTTGATGTATTGGCGGGCTTTCAGCCCGCCGATTTCTTCGGACGGGCTGGAGCCCGCCGACATTAAACGTCTTTCTTCTTCGACAGCTCTTCGCGAAAGTCTTTCAGCGCTCCCCACCGGTCGTCGACGATCGAGGTCTCGCACGAGCATTGCTCGCGTGTGCGGTTGACGCCGCACGTGGGGCAGAGACCGAGACAGCTCTCGTCGCACAATGGCTTCATCGGGATCGAGAGCTGAATCTGCTCGAGGGCCAGATGACGAAGCGGAACGGTCCGCTCCGTGTAAAACTCGACGTCGAGCTCTTCCTTGTCGGTGATCTCGACCTCCTCGTTTTCCCGGGAGGCCAGAGGACGAGGGCGAAATCTTACGTGAAAGGTGGAAGTGTTGGCAATCGGGTACGGCTCCGCGCAGCGCGAGCAGGTCAGATCGGCGGTGAAGCTGACCGTTCCGTCGGCCACGTATTCATCCGCCAGGTCCCCTTCCTTCACGTTCGTGGAGATCGTGGCGGTGCCGACGCTGGCCAGTTCATCGCGTTCGAGCTCGTTCACACCGACTTCGTACGTGGCCTCGTACGACTGCGGCCCGTGCTCGTCGATGGTCTTGAAGTCGATGAATTCGTTGCGCATGGAGCTCATTCGGGGGGAGTGTGCACACCAGAGGCGTGCCAACAGATGACCCCGTAACCCGGTGTATCTACAAATCTATTTCGATGCAACGCGCACGCGCAACTCTTCGAAGCCGCCGTTGACGGACGCTGCCGCTTCGACGCTCTCGGCGTGCTCGAGCGCACCCATCCAGCGACGCAGGTCGCGCGCGCCGCGATGAATGCGCGGGGTGGCAAAGCGCAAGGCCGGGTTGTCGCCGATTTTGCGGAGCACGGGGAGCAGGCGGGCCGGATCCATTCGCAAGGCCCAGCGGTTCGCCGGCCAGGGCGACGGCGCGCGCCCATCCTTTATATACAGGCCGGCGGTGTTGCGGTCGAAGGAGACGACCAGTTGCCCGTTCGACTCGACCGACTGCCCGACCATGTCCAGCATGTCGCGGTACTTGGCCACCGCGGCGCGACTGGCGTCGTTGGCCGGCACCACGATCGCCGCGAACGGCCGCGGAAGCAGCGTCCCGGTGTCGACTTTGTACAACGCGATCGTGCCGCCGTCGCCGACCAGCGCGTCGATGTCCGTCGCCACGAGCCGGTCGAAATCGCCGAGGAGTCGCGGGGGATCGGTGAAGGCGACGGCGAGCATTGCCGAACGAGGCAGGTCGGAACGGAGGACGGGCTGCAACGCGGCCACCTCCCCCACCTTCGCCGCCGCACGCGAAGTGAGCTCGATCGCTTTCGCGTCGATGCTTATCGCCGTCAACGCCGGCCGTCCAATCGGAGGGAACGCGCCGCGCGAGTCTTTGCGCTGGACGATGAAGGCGTCAGCATCGGGCAATCCCTGCGTCGCCGAGATTTCAGGCGGCGGACTGCCGGCGGTGCAATCGGCGCAGTTCACGACCAGCGTGCGGCCCGCCCAATGCGCGTCGACGGTGGAGAACATGGTCCAGGTGCGGACGATGAGCGCGCGCACCGGATCGAAGCGCACGGCGTAGCTGGTGGTCTTGCCGACGCGCCACACCGCGGCGTCGGCGCGTCCGAGCATCGCCGCCGGCGGCAGCGGATGCTCGTCGGTCCAATTCGTCACCGCGTCGCGCGTGACCGGGTTCTCGAGCAGCTCGCGCATCAGCACCACCGGCGCCGGCACCAGTCCATACGCCTCGGCATCCGCCGGCACGTGCGCGAGCAACTGCTGCTGCGCCGCCGTCAGCGGGAAGGTCAGCGCGGCTGCCTCTTTCGGCGTCGTGACGGCGAGATAGACGCCGATCGCGACGACCGCGGCCGCGAGGATGCACAGGATGATGATGAAGGTCCGCATTACAATCGCGCGCCGATGCCGCTCCTGCCGACCGCGTCGGTCGTTTTTCACACTCTACGCCATGCGCTGGCCGATCGCGCCGCCCGCGCGTGGCGCTCGGCCGCGCATCGCGAGCGGAAACTGCGCATCGGCGTCGACATCCGGCCGTTCTACGAGCCGCTGACCGGCGTGGGCTGGTACCTCTATTACCTGCTGCACGAGCTGGCGAAGGTCGAGGACGTGGAGCTCTATCTCTTCGGCGACGCACGCGTGACCGACGACGGGCCGCACCTGCACGCCGACGTACCGGCGAACGCGCACCTCTGCACGTTCGACCTGCGCGGCATGGAGCTCTCGCGGCTCGCGCGTCCGATGACCGCCGGCGCGTACGTGGCCTGGATGTCGTTCGCCGACTGCGACGTCTACTTTGCCGCGAACTACTTTCTGCCCCGCCTGCACGCGGCGGTGGCGCGGCGGCGCGTGATCACGATCCACGACCTGACGTTCAAGCGCTTCCCGGAGCTGCTGCAGAAGGAGACGCTGGAGAACCTCGACCGGCAGATGCTGCGCGAGGTGGCCGCGGCCGACGCGATCGTCTGCGTCTCCGAGTCGACGCGCCGCGATCTGCTCCGCTACTACGACGTCGATCCCGCCCGCGCCTTCGCCATCCACTCCGGCCTCGGCACGCCCGCCACCGCGGAGCCGTTGGACGGACTGCCCGCGCGCTACATCCTCTTCGTCAGCACGATCGAGCCGCGCAAGGACCTCGGCACGCTCATCGACGCGTACGAGCGCCTGCGCGACTCCGGCACGTACCACGGCTCGCTGGTCGTCGTCGGCAAGGTGGGATGGAAGGCGGAGTCGCTGGTCCCGCGCCTGCGCGGACGGGGCATCGTCCACCTCGACTATCTGCGCGCGCCGCAACTGGCCACGGTGTACGAGCGCGCGGAAGCGTTCGTGTTCCCGTCGATCTACGAAGGCTTCGGCTTCCCCCTGCTCGAGGCCATGGCGCGCGGCGTCCCCTCGATCGCCGCGCGCTCGTCGTCGCTCCCGGAGATCGGCGGCGACGCGGCTTTGTTTTTCGAGCCGCGCGACGTGGCCGGCCTGGCATCGCAACTCACGCGCGTCCTCGACGACGCGGCGCTCCGCGCCGACCTCGCCGCGCGCGGCCGCGCGCAGGCGGCGCGTTTCCGCTGGGACGTGGCGGCGGCACGCACGCTCGACGTTCTGCGACGCGCAGCGGAGCGTTGACGCTCATAGCCTCATAGGCTCATAGGCTCATAGGCTCATAGGCCGCCTTCCCTGTGAGACTCTGAGACTATGCACCTATGAGACTGCTCATCGACGGCCGGCCCCTGGTCGGCAACCGTACCGGCATCGGCGTGCATACGGCCGAGGTCGCGCGGCGTCTTCCGTTCGACATCACCATCGCCTCGCATGCGGAGATCGGCGATCGTCACGGCATCGAGGAGCTGCGCTTCCGTGTGGACCGTTCGCCGCTGGGCGTGCTGTGGCAGCAGACGAAGCTGGCGAGGATGGACGCGGACGTGCTGTGGGGGCCGCACGGGACGTTGCCGCTGGCGTGGCGGAAGCCGTCGGTGGTCACGCTGCACGACTTCACCTCCATCACCATGCCGCTGCGGCACCGGCTGAAGACGGTGCTCTCGTTCAACCTCTTCATCGGCGCGAGCCTGGAGCTGGCCACGCGCGTGGCGTGCGTCTCGCGCGTCGTCGCGGACGAGGCGATGCGCGGGTTCGGCGTGGCGGCGTCGAAGATCGAGCTGGTGCCGAACGGCGTCGACGAGTTCTTCACGCCGGGCGGCGAGGAAGAGGACTACATCCTCTTCGCCGGCACGCTGGAGCCGCGCAAGGGCGTGGAGGATCTCGTCGACGCGTGGCGCGTGCTGCCGCCTCCGCGGCCGCGGCTCGTACTGTGCGGCGGCGCGGGCTGGGGCACGCGCGTCGAAGAGCGCGACGGCGTCGAGTTGACCGGCTACGTTCCGCGCGAGCGGTTGCGCGAGCTCTATCGCCGCGCGCTCGTCTTCGCGTATCCGTCGCGCTACGAGGGCTTCGGCATCCCGCCGCTCGAGGCCATGGCCTGCGGCGCGCCGGTGATCGCGACGCGCACCGGTGCCATCGCGGACTACGCCGAAGGCGCGGCGCTGCTGATCGCGCCCGGCGATCGCGACGCGTTGCGCGACGCGCTGACGCGCGTCGTGCGCGACGCGTCGCTGCGCCGCGAGCTGCGCGCGCAAGGCCCCGAACGTGCAGCGGCGTGGCGATGGGAACGCGGCGCGAGCGCGATGTCGGAGCTCGTTCGCGACGCTGCTTCACGTTGAAACGCGGCTTCGGCGCATCGAAAACCGTGGAACAACGTGGAACGTCGGGTGTGAATTACGATTTTCATAAACAAATGCCTTGACAATATTCATTAACGATCCTATTTTTCCATTAGCAAATGATGATCGCCAGCTGGATGAATGATTCAGTCCCGTCGCAGGTCGTCAGAGCCGGTCTCTCCCCGATTCCCTCCCCGGTCTTCCCCGCATCCAAGTTTGCCGGAGCGATCCGGCGCGTTATGCCAAGAAGCGCGACCGGGAGGTCCCGTAAGGCATGAAAGGTGGTGAGCACTGATGGCAGCGAAGAAGGGCGGTTCCAAGGCGTCTTCCTCCAAGAAGTCCAGCGGCGGCAGCAGCAAGAAGTCGTCGAAGAAGAAGTAAGCATCATCACCGAATCTTTGGGGAGTCGTACGAGAGGCCGGCGTAAGCCGGCCTCTCTTTTTTGCAACCCCATCCTCCGGCGACGCGTAGTTAGGGATATGCGAAACCCCATCGTTCTCGCGGCAGCGCTCCTCGCCTCCTCCATGGCCGGCTTCTCCGCCAGGGCCGACCAGGACGTCGAGCACAAGTTCCAGTCCGTCGTCCCCAGCGGCCAGGTGCGGCGCGTGCTGATCGACATCCCCGCCGGCAGCTTCACGATCCGCAACGGCTCGGCCGACCGCATCGCCCTCTCCGGCATCGCCTCCCGCGACTACGACAGCCAGTCCGAGCGCATCTGGGCCCAGAAAGTCGTCAACGACACCTCGGTCGAGGTTTACGTCAACGGCGCCGAGGCCATCGTGCGCCGGAAGTTCGGCCGCAACGCCGATTCATGGCGCGCGCAGAAGTTCACCGGCATCGACCTCCGCCTCGACCTGCCGCCCGGCGTCGACATCGAGTTCGACACGACCGCCGGCGAAGTGGACGTGGCCGGCGATTTCGGCGACGTGGACGTGGATCTCCGCGCCGGTGAAGTCGACGTGCGCGTGCCGCGATCGAAGGTCCGCGAGATGAACGCCTCCTGCCGCATCGGCGAGGTGCGCGCGAACGTCGGAACCGAAGTCACCACGAAGGAAGGACTCTTTCCCGGACGAACGCATTACTTCAATGCGAAGGGAAAGACTCACGTGAATGTGCACGTCACGACCGGCGAAGTGGACGTCACGCTGACGCAGTAACGAACGCTTCCGCTTCCTCGCGCGTCTTCACCTCGCCCCGGATCTGCGCCTCGAGCAGCGCGCGCTTGAGGGCGCCCATCTCTTTTCCCGGACCGAGATCGGCCAGCGCGCCGATCTCGTCGCCCGTCAGCAGCGCCCGCGTTTCAAAGTCCGGCCAGTCCAGCGCGTCGTCCCGGCCGAGGGCTCGCAGGACGGCGGGCAGCTGCCGCGCGATCGACTCGCCGGCGTCATAGAGCGCGATGCGGTCGTGCTCGTCGATCAGGCGGCGCAGCGCGAGCGCGTCGCGCGGAGCGTCGTCGACGAGGAGCGCGTACGCGCCGGTGAGCGTGACGTCGTCCGCGTGAAAGTCTCGCGTGCGCAGTCCCAGGGGGGCGTCGAGGCCTGTCGCGCGGAGGAGGCCGACGGCGCGGCGGAAGCGATTCGCGCTGAAGATCACCGACAGCTCGTACGTAATCCGCTCGCGCGCGACCTCGGTGATCCGCCACGCGCGGGCGCGGATGGCGTCGAGTGTTTCGGTGTCGAGCTCGAAGTCGTACTTCACGGACATCCGCACGCCCTTCAGCATGCGCAGCGGATCGTCGTCGAAGTTCGACGCGCGCACCATCCGCACCATGCGTGCATCGAGATCGCGCTGCCCGCCGTGCGGATCGAGCAGCGCGCCGGTTGCGAGCTCGACGGCCATGGCGTTGACGGTGAAGTCGCGCCGCGCGAGATCGACGCCGATGTCGTGGCCGAGCAGCTCCGCAAAGTCGTAGACGTGATTCGGGAGCACGACCCGGTACGCGGTGAGCTCGGCGGCGCCGAGCTGGATCACGCGGCCGGAGAGTTTCTTCGCCGCGGCCCGGGGGGCGATGCAGGCGACGTCGACGTCGGCCGGCTCGCGGCCGAGAAGCAGATCGCGGATCGCGCCGCCGACGACGTACGCATCGGCGCCGAGCCTGGTCAGCGCCGGGAAACGACGAACGAGCGCGTCACGCAACGACATTGCGCAGCACGCCGATGCCCTCGATCTCGACCTCCACGGTCTCCCCCGCGCTGAGCGGGCCGACGCCGGAAGGAGTGCCGGTGAGGATCACGTCGCCGGGAACGAGGGTCATGATGGCGGTGATGAACTCGAGGAGGAACGGCGGCGGGAACATCATCTGCGACGTGCGTCCGTCCTGGCGCACCTCGCCGTTTACCCGCGTCACGACGCGCACGTCGGCGACGTCGAGGTCGTCCTCGAGGCACGGCCCGAGCGGGCAGAAGGTGTCGAACCCTTTCCCGCGCGTGAACTGCCCGTCGCGTTTCTGCAGATCGCGCGCGGTGACGTCGTTCGCGCACGCGAAGCCGCGCACGTAATCTCGCCACCGCGCCGCGCTGACGTTCTTCGCCTCGCGCCCGATGACGATGGCCAGCTCCCCTTCAAAGTCGACGCGCTGCGACACCGCGGGACGAACGATGGTCCCACCCGGCGCGAGCAATGCGCTGGGTGGCTTCAGGAACAACATCGGCTCGCTCGGCGCCTCGTTCCCGAACTCCTTCGCGTGCTCGGCGTAGTTGCGTCCCACGCAAACGATCTTCGTCGGCGTCGAAGGCGGGAGCAGCGTCACGCCCTCGGGGAGCTCATTCGACTCAGCGATGCGGCCGTTGTGGAGGAAGCGGTAGGTCTTCATGCCGATCGCAGTTTATCCCGCGCGTAGACGCGGGATAAAAAGCTACGACCGGGCGAAGAGGAAGTGGAGTAGCGCCCATGCAACGCACTCAGTTCCACGGCCGTCACGTCAAACTCCGGATGCTATGATCCGGCACGAATGGCACAGACGACGTTAATCAGCCGCGATCAGATCGAAACGCGTGTCGCCGAGATGGCGAAAGAGATCAGCGCCGAGTTTCAGGGCTCCGACCTCATCGCGCTCTGCGTCCTCAAAGGGGCGATGTTTTTCTGCGCGGACCTGGTCCGTCAGATGACCATGGACGTCGCGCTCGATTTCATCCAGATCTCGAGCTACGGCAACCAGAAGTACTCGTCCGGAGTGGTGACGATCCTCAAGGAGCCGCAGCTCGACATGCGCGGCAAGTCGGTGCTGATCGTCGAGGACATCATCGACAGCGGCCTCTCGATCCGCGAGGTGAACAACTACATCGAGAGCCGCGGCGCCGCGAAGGTGAAGACGGCCTCGTTCCTCGACAAGCCGAAGGCGCGCAAGGTGCCGTTCGTCCCGGACTACGTCGGGTTCTCGATCGACCCGCAGTTCGTGATCGGCTACGGGCTCGATTTCGCGGAAAAGTACCGGAACATCCCCGAAGTGCAAGTGCTCAGCGACTAGCAGGACACACGCACACCGCTAACGAACGGAACGGCGCGTCCACAGCCAGCGAGCATGCGGCGGCACGGCACGGCTGCCAAACGTAGGGCGTGGCTTCAGCCCGCCCACCCCCGGGGGAGGCGGGCTGAAGCCGCGCCCTACGTTTCCGCACTTCTGGCGTCAGGAACGATGCCCGCGAGCATCGACAGCGTTCTTGCTTAAAGATCGGGATAGGAGGGCGCCTCGCGGCGCACCCCCTCCCACACCACCGTGCATGCGGGTCCGCACACGGCGGTTCGGATGGTTATGCCTTTGCGGCGAGTCGGACAAGGTGCAGCGAGTCGAAGTACCGGGGGGTCAGGAT